>CALMGA010000204.1 GCA_937863205.1 uncultured Beijerinckiaceae bacterium
CTCCAGCACCGCCTGCAGCGTCTTGCAGGCCTCGGAGCGTTTGGACAGGAAGTGCACGAGCACCGGCACCTTCTGCGACTCCGCGAGGACATCGGCGGAGAAGGTCGCGGTCGTCGTCGCCTTGGTCGCCGCGACGGGCAAAGCGCCGGCACCTCCGGTCATCGCCAAGTCAACCATCGTCGTCAGCGTCCTCTCGTGAGCCTTGCGGCCATCAACCTTGCCGCAGAAATGGGTCAGCCGCCAAGCCGGCGCAACCGGCGCGGCACCATGGCTGCGGAACGGGCTGCGGGATCGCCCGTTGCGCGACGAAGCCACGGCATGAGGGGATGGTCATGGGTCTGGAGATCGGCTTCTTCATCGGCGCGGCGATCCTGCTGGCTGCGATCGTCTACGGCGTCGTCTCCAGCAGGCGGCGCAATCGCGCCAACGACGCCGTCACCGCCCAGGCGACGCGCGAACTCTACCGCGACCAGGACGCCTTCGGCGAGAAGGAGGCCGAGTTGCGCGCCAAGACGCAGCCCTAAAGGACGCAACCCCGGGAGGAATGGTCCCGGCCATCGCCGCGAAGGCCGGCGGCGGCCATCGAGCCAAGCGCGCAGCTTGTCAGGCGGGCAGCTTGGGATCGCCCAGCGCCGCCTCGTCGCAGAACACCAGGAACTCGCCCTGCGGCGCGACGCTGCTCGCCGGGATCGAGGGATCACGATCCAGCAGCTTCCTCAGCATCGCCCGCTTGCCCTCGCCCGCGGCGAGAAAGACCACGGCGCGGCTGGAGTCGAGCACGGGGAAGGTCATGGTGATGCGCGGCTCCGGCTTGGTGCCGATGACCGCCGTCACCCACCTGTCGCGCTCGTGCAGCGCCGCCGTGCCGGGAAACAGCGAGGCGGTGTGGCCGTCGTCGCCGAGGCCGAGCAGGGTGACGGCGAAGACCGGCCGCCAGATGTCCAGCGTTTCCTTGCCGAGGAACGTCTTCAGCGTGCGCTCGTAGGCGGCCGCCGCCGCCTCGGGCGAGGCGAGGCCCGTTTCGACCGCGTGGACGTTCTCGGCCGGGATCGGCACGTGGCGGATCAGCGCCTCGCGCACCATCCGATAGTTCGAGTCGGCGTGGTCGTGCGGCACGAAGCGCTCGTCGCCGAAGAAGACGTGCACGCGGCTCCAGTCGACCTTGGTGCACACGATGTCGGAGCCCAGCACCTCGTAGAGCCGCTTCGGCGTCGAGCCGCCGGACAGATTGAGGGCGAAGGGGCCATTGGACGCCTGGACGCGCTCGACGATCCAGTCGGCGAGGCATTCGGAGAGCGTCTCCTTGTCCGGACGGACCTCGACCTTCGGCTCGCTCATTTGGCTCTCCCCACAGTGCTACTATGCGCCTCTCGGTCCCGAACGGACAGGGCCATCCGGTGTTCCAGCAACGACCATCGCTGAGGGCGGCTGATCGATGAGAAGCTTTGTGCTGTTGGCGACGTCGCTCGCTTTCCTATTCGCACCGGCGAAGCTGGACGCCCAGGATGAGGACCGGCAAGCGATAGAGGCCGCCTCGCTCTTCCGCGCCGCGTTCGCAGGCGAGAACAAGCCGGAACAGTGTTTTTACGATGTTGAATGGGGAACGGCACCTGTTCCCATGTACATGGCTCAGGAGGTCTTCGGCATCACCGTGCACGCTGGCCTGCTAGCTGACTCATCGGAGGTCAGCCTGCAGAACGTGCTTGATCAAGAGAAGAAGTTCCCCGAGGCCTTCTGCAGCGATAAGACGTGGGATGACTACCGACGAAAGCGGCTCGAAGATTTAAAGGCAGGCGTTAGTCCCAGCATCGTCATCAGACGAAGGCTGATTTCCTTTCCCGTCTTCGATGCATCGTACAAAATGGCAATTGTTATGTATGCAGAAATAGAAATCGACGCAAGACGCGTCAACAATCCTTCGGGATCACGAAGGATAGGTGATATAGCATTCGATCTACCTGATGGTTTCACCTATGCTGATATTTATATGAGAGATCAGTCGGGCTGGCGGCGTATCAAAAGAGAAATAATCGGCCAGACCTGAGCGAAGTCTCATCAACGCTCAATCAATTTCAGGATGAACCGCTCGACGGCGATCGCAAAGCCCTCGCTGTCGCAATCCTCCGTCACCGCATCGGCCTGCCCCTTCACCTCGTCGTCGGCGTTGCCCATCGCGATGGCGAAGCCGCCGCGCTTGAACATCGACACGTCGTTGGGCATGTCGCCGATGGTGGCGATCTCGTCCATCGGGATGCCGAGCGTCCGCGACAGCTCCGCGACGACGCCGCCCTTGTTGGCTTGCGGGTGGGTGACGTCGAGGTAGTAGGGCTGCGACAGCGCCGCCGTGACGTGCTCGCCGAAGGCGTCGTGGACGCGCTTGGCGCAGGCGGCGATCGCATCGTGGTCGTCGGAGACGCCGACGATCTTCACGGCCTCGCCGAGGCGGTCGGTGAAGTCGGCGACCACCTTCGGCGCGAACTGCACGGTACGCTGCTCACGGGCGACGTGCGGCGCATCCTCCTTGTGAATTAGCCAATCGTTGCCGGCGTAGAGCCACGCGTCCAGCCCGGCCTCGACGATCATGCCGACGACCTTTTCGGCGACGTCGCGCGGCACCTTGCGCTCGGCGATCGTCTTCAGCTGGGGGTCGGTGAACAGGCCGCCGTTGAAGCCGGCGACCGGCGTGTCGATGCGGAGCGGCTTGATCACCATCTCCATGCCCTTGGGCGGCCGTCCGCTCGTGATGGCGAAGCGGATGTCGGCCGCCCTGAGGTCGGCGACGGCCTTCTTCGCCCGCTCGGTCAGCACCTTCTCGTGAGTGACGAGCGTGCCGTCGACATCGGCGAGGAGGAGCGAGATCTTAGGCGGCGTTCGCGTCATCGGGCGGCCTCGCGAGGGTACCCTAGGACATAGGGCCGGGGGCGGGAAGTCCAGCGGCCGCAGCCTTGACTGTCATCGCCCGCCCGCCCGCGGCAGCACGTAGCGATCCATCGCCGCCGCCCAGCCGTTCTCGCCGTTGCCGTCGGTGACGAAGCTCGCCGCGCGCTTCACCGCCTCGACAGCATTGCCCATCGCGATGCGGTGCTCCGCCACGGCGAACATCGGCAGGTCGTTGGCGG
>CALMGA010000205.1 GCA_937863205.1 uncultured Beijerinckiaceae bacterium
GCGCAGACGAAGTCGTAGGTGCGCCCGTCGCCCATCACGCCGACGCTCTGCACCGGCAGCAGCACGGCGAAGGCCTGCCAGATCGTGTCGTAGAGCCCGGCGCGGCGGATCTCGTCGAGGTAGATCGCGTCCGCCTTGCGCAGGATCGCGAGCTTTTCCGGCGTGATCGCGCCGGGGCAGCGTATGGCGAGGCCGGGACCGGGGAAGGGGTGACGCTTGGTGAAGCCGTCGGGCAGGCCGAGTTCGCGGCCGAGCGCGCGCACCTCGTCCTTGAACAGCTCGCGCAGGGGCTCGACGAGCTTCAGGTTCATGCGCTCTGGCAGACCGCCGACGTTGTGGTGCGACTTGATCGTCACCGATGGGCCGCCGGAGAACGACACGCTCTCGATCACGTCGGGGTAGAGCGTACCCTGCGCCAGGAAGGCGGGCGCGCCGCCGCCGTCCGCGGCGATCGCCTTGGCTTCGCGCTCGAAGGCGGCGATGAACAGCCGCCCGATGATCTTGCGCTTCTGCTCGGGGTCGCGGATGCCGTGCAGCGAGGCCAGGAACAGGTCGGCCGCCTCGACGTGGCGCAGCGGGATTTGGAAATGCTCGCGGAACAGCGACACGATCTGCTCGCTCTCGCCCTCGCGCATCAGGCCGTGGTCGACGTAGACGCAGATCAACCGGTCGCCGATCGCCTCGTGGATCAGCACCGCCGCCACCGCCGAATCTACCCCGCCCGACAGGCCGCAGATCACCCGGCCGGCGCCGACCTGGGCGCGGATGGCGGCGACCGCCTCGGCGCGGAACGCCCTCATCGTCCAATCGCGGCGACAGGCGGCGATCTTGTGCAGGAAGTTGCGGATCAGCGCCGGCCCGTCGGGCGTATGGTGCACCTCGGGATGGAACTGCAGACCGTAGAAGCGCCGCGCTTCGTCGGCGATCACGCAGTCGGGCGCGTTGGGCGAGCTGGCGATCCGCTTGAAGCCTGGCGGCAGGCTTGTCACGCGGTCGCCATGGCTCATCCAAACGTGACGCGCGCCGCTGGCCCAGATGCCGTCGAGCAGCGGCGAGGCGGCGACCGCCTCGACATCCGCGCGCCCGAACTCGGCGTAATGGCCGGATTCGACGGCGCCACCGAGCTGCACGGCCATCAGTTGCTCGCCGTAGCAGATGCCGAGCACGGGTATGCCGGCCTCGAAGACCGTCTGCGGCGCGCGCGGACTATCCTCCTCGTTAACCGAGGCCGGGCCGCCCGACAGGATGACCGCCTTGGGTTTGAGAACGGCGAAGGCCGCCTCGGCCGCCTGGAACGGGGCGATCTCGCAGTACACGCCGGCCTCGCGCACGCGGCGGGCGATGAGCTGCGTCACCTGCGAGCCGAAATCGATGATGAGCACCTTGTCGTGGTGCTGGAGGACCTCCGCGTGGAGCGTATCGGCGCCGGTCATCGTGAGTTCCAATCGTGGTTTCCATGGGTCGGCCCAGGCATTATCTGCTGTCTGGGCTCGGGTGCGGGCTTGAATGCAGGTGTTAACGCAAGTCGCCATGCGATGGAGCGATTTCGAGCAATCGGTTTGATCGCGGGGCAAGACGACGCCGCTAAGGTCGCTTCAACAAGGGGCCGGCCATGACATCATTCCTCACGATCCGAGCCGGCGGAACCGGACCGGCGCGACGCGTCGAGTTCTCCGGCTTCGCCGGCTTGTTCGCCGACGAGGAGCCGTTGCGCACCGGGTGTGATCTCCCTGATCCGCCGCGTCGCGCGCCGAGTCTCGTGACAGCCATCCTCGCATATGGTGCCGGCTCTCTGTTCGCCCGCCCGCTCGGCTGGCCGGCGGTCCCGCATCCAGCGCGTCGGCGCCCGACGGTACCCGTGCTGGACATCGCTCACGATCTTTTGACGAGGCTCGCCACGAAGAAGCCGTCGGTGCCCGTGCGCAGGGGCGTGAAGCGAAAGCCGTTGCCGGTGGCGAAGGCGGCGAGCGCCGGCAGGGCGGCAGCGACAGCTTCAGGTGCTTCCACCGCGAAGTCGGGGTGGCCGGTCAGGAAATGGGCGACCCGCGCCTCGTTCTCCTCCGCGAGCACCGAGCAGGTCGCGTAGACGAGGCGCCCGCCGGGCTTGAGATGGGTCGCGCCTTGCGCCAGCACCTCGTCCTGCTCGCGCACCCTCTGCTCCAGCGCGCCGGGGCGCACCCGCCACTTGGCGTCGGGGTTGCGCCGCCACGTCCCGGTTCCCGTGCAGGGCGCATCCACGAAGACGAGGTCGCAGCGCGAAACGAGGTCGCCGATCGCCGGCACGCCGCGGCGCGGGGCCCGGATCTGCACGTTGCGCGCGCCCGATTTGTCGAGCCGGGGATAAAGGCCGGCGAGCCGGCGCCCGTCGCTGTCGCTGGCATACACCTGCCCCTTGTTCGCCATCGCCGCCGCCAGCGCCAAGGTCTTGCCACCGCCGCCGGCGCAAAGGTCGAGAACCTGCGTGCCCGGCGCCGGCCGGGCGAGCAGCACCGCCAGCTGCGATCCCTCGTCCTGCACCTCGACCCATCCCTTGAGCAGGGCCGGCTCGCCGGCCATCGCCGGACCGCGTCCATCCTGCCCGAGCGGCAGCCGCAGGCCGGAGGGCGAATAGGCTGCCGGCCGGGGTGACAGATGGGCGAGGGCCGCCATCGCCTTGGCGGGCGTGGTCTTGAGCGTGTTGACACGGAGGTCGAAGGGCGCGCGCTCGGCCATCGCCTCCGCTTCGGCGATGAGATTCTCGCCGAAGGTCAGGGCCAGCGCCGGCTCGAGCCAAGCGGGAAAGTCACCGCGCACGTGGAGCGGGGCGCCATCCAACGACGAGGCGGCAAGGGCGGCGTATTCCGCCTCGCTCGGGGGCGCCGGCGCGTGAGCGTCGCCGTGGCAGATCGCCGCCACCGCCGCCGCGTCGAGGCCGCGGGCTTGGCCGAGCGATCCCAGCACGATCGCGCGCGGCGAGTCCGACCCCAGGATCCAGGCGGAGGAGGCGCGGCGGCGCAACGCGTCGTAGACGTGCGAGGCCACGGCCGCGCGATCCTTGGAGCCGGCGAAGCGGTGCGCCAACCCCCAGTCCTTCAACGCGTCGGCGGCCGGCCGACGGCGCGCCTCGATGTCGGCGAACACTTCGATCGCGGCAGCGAGCCGGCCACCGGGCGTCATCCGATCACCGTGCCGAAGAAAACGCCGGCAAAGATCAGCAGCCAGAGCAGAGCGGTGGCCGCCGCCGATGCGATGAACAAGGGGCTGCGCAGCCGGAGATCGTTGCTGGTGACGTGAACGCCGGCGTGGGCGACGCGCATCGCCAGGAACAGCCACTCCACGGCGACGAACAGCCGGCCGGCCTGATGCAGGACGAGGGCGAAGATGACCGCGAACAGGAACAGCATCGGCATCTCGAACTGGTTGGCGTAGCTGTTGCGGGCCTGCCGCGCCGCTGGTGGATAGGCGGTCGTGCTCAAAGCCGTGTCCTGCGGGCGCAGTCCGGCGCGCAGAGCCAACATCCGGCGCGCCGCCATCAGCCCGAGAAGCGCGAACGTCAGCAGAACTTGGAGCAGGACGGGCAGGAGAACGGACTGGATCGACATGGGGACCGGGGATTGGCGACAGGTCGAATGGGTGCCGCGAGGCGAAGCCGAGCAAAACGTCATTGGGCCGCTAGAGCATCGGACCGAAAAGTGCGCAGCGGTTCTCGGACAAATCCGATATAAAACAACAGGTTAGAGCATCGAACCGGATTCGTTTCAAGGTTCGATGCTCCAGAAGGCGCTCAGGGGATCGGCCGTTCCTCGATCACGAAGCGATGCCCGTCGGGATCCAGCACGGCGATCGCGCGCGCACCATCCTCAAGCGTCACCACGCCGGGCGAAATGAAGATCGCGCCGCGTGTCGTCAGTGCCTCGATGATCGGGCTGAGATCGGCCGCTTCCAGCACGAAAAGCGTCGCCGCTATGTCGTCGGCTCGGGCATGGCCGTCGATCGGCCGGCGCGCGCCGACGTGGTAGCCCAGCAGTTCGACGTGGGGCGGGGCCATCGCCGGCGCCATGCCGGTCACGGTCACGCGGGCGTTCTCCACCGCATCCATCGTCGCCTGCGCCGGGCCGACGTTTTCCGATTGCATGCTTTGCGTCAGGCCGAAGCAGGAACCGAGAAAGGCGACGCTCGCGGCCGAATCGGCGACGGAGATGGCGGAATGGTCGATGCCGAGGAAAAGCCTGCCGTCCGTCGCGCGCCATGCCTCGGGTGCCTCGCCTGCGGGAAAGGCGAGTAGTTCCAGGGGATGTCCGTCGTCGTCGCGGAACTTGAAGGCTTGCACGCCGCCCGACGCGGGCGGAAGCGTGATCGGCCCGCCGGTCGTGATCGGCGTGAAGCGGCCCGTCGCCTGCAGGCGCCGGTAGGCCGCCGCCATGTCGGACACGATGATCGCGAAATGCTGGAACCAGAGGTCGTTGCTGGTGCTGCCGGTTGGGTAAGCACGGCCGGCCGGCTCGAAGGCGGTGAGCATGATCTCCTGCGCGCCGAGCCGCAACACCGTTTGCCGCGAAGAAGAGTCGGGCAGGCCCATCAGGCGGCCGAAAGCCTCGCCGCTCGCAGGGCTGGGAGCGGCAACGGCATCGAACGCCTCCACGAAGAAACGCTCGGCGGCGGCGAGGTCGGAGACGACGAGCCCGAAGCGCGCCACGCGGGTCGTTCGGGGCACGGCGGGAGTTGGATCGGCGAAGGACAGGGGTTGGGCGCTCCATGGAAGGCGAAGGTGGCTGACTACTTGTAGGCCGGCGCCACCGAGTCATAGGCTGGCGTCGAGGAGAAGGGGCGCGTCGTCGCGTAGTGCACCGAAGCGAGCGGCGCCCCCAGCACCACGAAGCCGAGGCCGCCGGCAAGGCCAAGGTTCTTCAGGAAATCCCAGAAGTGCGTCCGGCCCTTGCTGTCGCCGGAGGCGAAGAAGTCGCCGCAGGCCCAGAACTGGTGGTACAGAACCGCCGTCACCACGCAGTAGAAGATCAGCAGCGCCGCCGCCGCCCGATCGAACAAGCCGAGCAGGATCAGCGCCGACGTGCCGGTCTCGACCAGCATGGCCAACACCAGCAGCACCGGTCCGCCTGGCAGGACGCCGCTGTTGGCCTGCTTCAACGCGCCCCGCCAGTTGAAGATCTTGTCCAGCGTGCTGAACGGAAAAATGACGACGAGGCAAAGTCGTATGATGAAAGGTGCGACGAAACTCACTCGCGAGGCCTTCCGCGTTCGATGGTAGGTTGATTGGCCGGCCCAGGCGGAAGGGATCCGGATGCGAGGCGAACGCGCGGACCGCAGGGAAAGCTCACGCCTCGCGCGTTTTAATCTTGAGGCCGCGACGGCGAAGCCGCACCGGTCCCGCAGCCCTTGTTTGCAAGACGTTGGATGCATCCCCGTGTCAGCTGATCATTACGACGTCATCATCGTCGGCACCGGACCCGGCGGCGCCACGCTGGCCAGCCGGCTGGCGCCGACGGGCAAGCGCATCCTGATCCTGGAGCGCGGCGATTATCTCAAGCGCGAGCAGGCGAACTGGGACACGGCCGCCGTCTTCAACCAGAACCGCTACATGGCCAAGGAAAGCTGGCGCGACGGCGCCGGCAAGCCCTTCACGCCGATGCACCATTACAACGTCGGCGGCAACTCGAAGGTCTACGGCGCCGCCCTTGTGCGGATGCGCCGCGAAGACTTCGGCGAACTGCCGCACGCCGAGGGCGTGTCGCCGGCCTGGCCGCTCCCTTACGAAGCGTTCGACCGCTACTACCTCGAAGCCGAGCGGCTGTACTACGTCCACGGCCGGCGCGGGGAGGATCCCGGCGAGCCCAACGCCATCGATCCCTTCCCCTACGCCGCCGTGGAGCACGAGCCGCGCATCGCCGAACTCCATCGGCAGCTCGCCGCGCAAGGGCTCAAGCCGTTCCACCTGCCGCTCGGCATCCTGCTCGACCAGAAGCCGGGGTCCTACGAGGCGGAGCCGCACAGCGACTGCATCCGCTGCGCGGCGTTCGACGGCTTTCCCTGCCTCACCAACGGCAAGGCGGATTCGCAGATCGCCTGCATCGATCCGACCCTGAGGCTGCATCGCAACGTCACCCTGCTGACATCGGCCTACGTGTCCAAGCTCGAAACCGACGGCGCGGGACACACGATCCGCTCGGTCCACGTCACCCGCGGGGGCCGGGACGAGCGGTACAGCGCGGACGTCGTGGTGGTCGCCTGCGGCTCGCTGAACTCGGCGCTGCTGCTGCTGCGCTCGGCTTGCGGCGCGCATCCGCGAGGGCTCGCCAACGGATCGGACCAGGTCGGCCGCAACTACATGCGGCACAACCAGTCGGTGCTGCTCGCCCTGTCGCGCGAGCGCAACGTTACGGTGTTCCAGAAGACGCTGGCGCTGGCCGACTTCTACTTCGGCACCCCCGAATGGCCGCATCCGATGGGCTTCGTGCAGATGTGCGGCAAGCTTCACGGCACCCATCTGCGCGGCGAGGTGCTGCCGTGGTGGCTGGAATTCCTCACCAACATGCCCTTCGAGGCGCTGGCCGAGCATGCCCTCGACTTCTGGCTCTCCAGCGAGGATCTGCCCGATCCCGACAACCGGGTCACGCTCGCCAGGGACGGGCAGGTGACGCTGGCTCTGACCCCCAACAACAACGAGGCCCACGTTCGCCTGCGCGCCGCCTTCGAGGCCAAGATGCGGGCGACCAACGTCCACGGGGTCTTCGGCAAATCGGTGTTCGTGCACAAGACGATCCCGGTCGCCGGCGTGTCGCATCAGGCGGGCACCTGCCGCTTCGGCACCGATCCGAGGTCGTCCGTGCTCGACGTGAACTGCCGTGCGCACGAGGTTGACAACCTTTACGTCACCGACGGCAGCTTCTTCCCCTCGATCGGCGCGGTGAACCCGACGCTGACCATCATCGCCAATTCGCTGCGCGTCGCCGACCATCTCAAGACGCGGCTGGGAGCCTCCGTCGCCCCCAGCCGGGCGGTGGTGCCGGCTGATGCGCTGGCCGCGAAAGCCTGACGGCCGGGCGGCGGTTGAACCGCCCTGATCCTCAACCCCCTTGGGCAAAGCCGGGGTAGAGGGTCATGCCGCCGTCCACGAAGAGCGTGGTGCCGGTGACGTAGTCGGCATGATCGGAGGCGAGCCATGCCGCCGCCTGGGCGATATCATCGGGCTCGCCGATGCGCTTGTAAGGCACAAGCGTCATCAACGACGAGTAAGCCTCCGGAGTGTTCCAGGCGGAGGTGTTGATGGGTGTGCGGATGGCGCCGGGCGCGATGGCGTTGACGCGGATCCGATGCGGCGCCAGTTCCTGCGCCATCGATTCCATCAGCAGCTTGATGCCGCCTTTCGAGGACGCGTAGTTGACATGCCCAGCCCAGGGGATCGCCTGGTGCACCGAACTCATGCAGATCATCTTGCCGGCGGCCACCGACACGTCCTCGATCACGCCGCGCCGCATGAACTCGCGCGCCGCCGCCCGCTGGCACAGGAACTGCCCCGTCAAGTTGATGCCGATCACCGTGTTCCACTGGTCCAGCGTCATGTCGAGAAAGGCCGCATCCTTCTGCAGGCCGGCATTGCTGACGGAGACGTGGATGGTTCCAAAGGCAGCGATCACCTTCGCGAACATCGCCTCGACCTCGTCCTCCTTGCTGACGTCGGCCTTCACCACCATCGCGCGGCGCCCGAAGCCCTCGATCTTATGGGCGACCTCCTCGGCCGTCTCGGGATGGGTGACGTAGTTCACCGCGACATCGCTGCCGGCGCGGGCGAGCCCGATCGCGACCGCCTCGCCGATCCCCGAATTGGCACCGGTCACGATGGCCGGCTGGCCAAGCAGCATCGCGGGATAGCCGACCTTCGGCATGGGTTCGGTGCCCGGCGGAGATGGCGAGTCGGGCTTGCGTTGGTGATCGGTCATGGGTCGGCTCCTGCGGCACGCTAACGGGCCGGATCTCCATCCGTTGCACGGGCCGGCGCAGGCGCCGGCCTGTCGCGATGTTCGTCCGCCGCGAAG
>CALMGA010000206.1:0-327 GCA_937863205.1 uncultured Beijerinckiaceae bacterium
GCCTCTGCCTGCCGAGCCACCGCCTCCAGCGCCACGCCTCCGTCAGCGCCCCGGCCGGCGAACCAGCGCCCGAACAGCAGGTTGCGGCGCACGCTGATGTGCGGGAACAGCTGCGCGTCCTGAAAGACCAGCCCGATGCGGCGGCGGTGGCTCGGCAGGCAGAGGCCGCGCGCGGTGTCAACGAGGGTGGCGTCGCCGACGCGCACCAACCCGCGGCGCGGCTTGCGCAGGCCGGCAATCAGGCCCAGCGTCATCGACTTGCCCGAGCCCGAGCGCCCGAACAGGGCGGTGACGCCGGCGGCGTCGCGGACGCTGACGTCGAGCGAG
>CALMGA010000206.1:337-4133 GCA_937863205.1 uncultured Beijerinckiaceae bacterium
GCCCACCTCCGTTTGCAGCGAGACGTCGAGCATCGGCTCAGCCGCCGGCCGCGAAGCGACGCTCCGCCGCGCCCTGCAGCAGGTTCGACAGCAGCACCGCGGCGAGCGAGAGGGCGACCGAGACCAGCGTGAGGCGCAGCGCCCCGGCGTCGCCGTCGGGCGTCTGCACGTCGGTGTAAATCGCGGCGGCGATCGTCTGCGTCTCGCCGGGGATGTTGGAAACGAAGGTGATGGTGGCGCCGAACTCGCCGAGCGCGCGGGCGAAGGCGAGGATGGAGCCGGTGATCAGACCCGGCAGGGCGAGCGGCAGGGTGACGAGCACGAAGCGCCACGCCGGCGAGGCGCCGAGCGTGCCGGCGGCGGCCTCGAGCCTCGTGTCGATCGCCTCGAAGGACAGCCGCATCGCCCGCACCATCAGGGGAAAACCCATCACCGCGCAGGCCAGCGCCGCGCCGGTCCAGCGGAACGACAGCACGACGCCCAGCGCCGCCAGCGCCTCGCCGAACAGCCCGCGGCGGCCGAAGGCGATGAGCAGCACGTAGCCGATCACCACGGGAGGCAGCACCAGGGGCAGGTTGACGACGCCGTCGACGAGGCAGCGGCCGGGAAAGCGCCAGCGCGCCAGGGCATAGGCGGTGGCGACGCCGAAGGGCAGGCTGGCCAGCGTTGCCACCACCGCGATGCGCAGCGACAGGGCGACCGCCGTCCAGTCCGCGTCGGACAGGCCGAGCGCCCCGCTCACGGGACCTACGTCTTCAGGACGGTGAAGCCCTGTCCCTTCAGGATCTCCGTCGCCTCGGGGCCGTGCAGGTACGCTTCCAGCTCGCCGGCCTGCGCGTTCTTCGAGTCCTTGAGAACGGCCACGGGGTAGGTGATCGGGGCGTGGCTGGAGGCGGGGAAGGTACCGACGACCTTCACCTTGGGTTCCGACCTGGCGTCGGTGGCGTAGACGATGCCGAACCTCGCCTCGCCGCGCGCCACCAGGAGCAGCGCCGCGCGCACGTTCTCGGCCTGGGCGAGCTTCGGCTCGACAGCGGCGTAGACCCCGAGCTTCGTCAGCGCCTCCTTGCCGTAGATGCCGGCGGGGCAGGAGGCGACGGTGCACACCGCGAGCTTGCCGTCGCCGAGCGCGCCGGCGAGGTCGAAGCCCGGCTTGATCGCGAGCTTGGCATCGGACGCCGCCGGTTCGACGAGCACCAGCTCGTTGCCGAGCAGGGTCTCGCGGGTGCCGGCCTTCAGCTCGCCCCTGCCGTCAAGGAAGCTCATCCACTGCTCATCGGCGGAGATGAAGAGATCGGCCGGGGCGCCGCTCACGATCTGCTTCGCCAGCACGCCCGAGGAGCCGTAGGAGATCACCGGGGCGTGGCCGGTCTTCGCGCTGAACTTGGCCGAGATCGCGTCGAGCGCCGTCTTCATGCTGGCGGCGGCGAACACCACCGGCCCGTCGTTCGCGGCCCGCGCCGGGGCCGATGCCGTCGCGAGCAGCAACGCGAGCGCCACCGCAGGCCTCGAAGACCGCGATCCTTGGCCCGGCGCCCTTGCAGTGCTGGTCATCGATCGCGCGCGCTCCGTTATAGCCGCCTGCATACACCGGCGGCGCGGCAAAGCAACGCCGTCCGCCGGGGAAAGCCTCAGCGGCTCATCTCCTCGCGGCGCATCGGCATCGCGTCGATCACCGTGAAGAGGCGCCCGGCGTCGACCGGCTGGCGCCAGATGGACTTCACGCCGCCGTCCTTGCCGACCAGCACCACGGCGAAGCCCTTGATGCCGAGGCGGCGGTGCAGCGCGCCGCTGCCGTCGTCCTCGCTCAGGACGGCGATGGCGCGGCTCCTCGCGCCGCCTGCTCCCGCTTCGAGCGCCGCTTTCTGCTCGGCGATGCGGGGATCGCCGCGCCGGTCCGACAGGATCACCACCGGGCGCGCCTTCCAGCGCAGGCCGTCGAGCCCGTCGCCGGCGGCGTGGGCGGCTTGGGGCAGCGCCGCCAAGCCTGAAAGCGCCAAGCCCGGAAGCGCCAGGCTGAAAAGAGCGAGGGAAAGCGATAAGGAGCGCTTCGCGGACGGCATGGCTGATCCTGGGAAAGCGAGATGCGGCGGGGCGCCGCCGGGCTGGCGCCGCCCTTGCTTGCGACGATATGAAAGGGTGATGCCGGGACAGGCGTCCGGCAAGACGGGCAAGGTACAGGGAGGACGAGGCCGCGCATGAGCGAACCTCTGATCATCATCGGCCAGGGCATGGCCGGCACCAAGCTCGCCGAGGAGCTGAGCGCCCGCGCGCTCGGCCGCTATTCCATCGTGCTGATCGGCGACGAGCCGCGTCGCGCCTACAACCGGGTGCTGCTGTCCTCGCTGCTCGCCCGCGAGGTGACCGCCGAGGACATCGAGCTGAAGCCGCGCGCCTGGTGGGCGCGGCAGGGCATCACCAACATCTTCGGCAAGGCGGTGACCGGGATCGACGTGCGCCGCCGCACCGTGGCGCTGCAGGGCGGCGTCGCGCTCGGCTACTCCAAGCTCGTGCTGGCGACGGGCTCGCACGCGATCAAGCTGCCGACGCCCGGCATGGACCTGCCCGGCGCCATCACCTTCCGCTGGATGGGCGATGTCGAGCGCATGCTCTCCGACGTGCCGGCCGGACACCCGGCGGTGGTGATCGGCGGCGGCCTGCTCGGGCTGGAGGCCGCCTACGGCTTGGCCAAGGCCGGCGTCAGGGTGACGCTGCTGCATCTCGCCGATCGACTGATGGAGCGGCAGCTCGACGATCCGGCCGCGCTGATGCTGAGGCAAGCGATCGAGGCCAAGGGCTGCGAGATCCTGCTCGGCGCCAACACCGTCCGGGTGCGCGGCACCGATCGGGTGGAGGCGGTCGAGCTGGCGGACGGCCGGGTCATCCCGGCCGACATGGTGGTCTGCGCGGTGGGCGTGCGCCCCAACACCGACCTTGCCAAAGCGGCGGGGCTGGAGTGCAAGCGCGGCATCCTGGTCGACGACCGGATGGGCACGTCGGTGCCCGGCGTCTACGCGATCGGCGAATGCGCCGAGCATCGCGGCGTCGCCTACGGGCTGGTGGAGCCGGCCTACGAGCAGGCGCGCACGCTGGCGCGCACGCTCATCGGCGACGCCGCCGCGACCTACGAAGGTTCGATCCTCGCCACCAACCTCAAGGTGTCGGGCGTGTCGCTGTTCTCGGCCGGCGACTTCACCGGCGAGGGCAAGGACCACCTCGTCTACGAGGACCCTGCCGCGAACGTGTACAAGAAGATCGTGATCGACGACGGCAAGGTGGCGGGCGCCGTGCTCTACGGCGACACCGGCGACGGCCTGTGGTACCTCGACCTCATCAGGTCCGGCACGCCGGTCGAGGCGATGCGCGACGGGCTGGTGTTCGGGCGCGCCGTGGCCGAAGCGGACTGAGCGCGGCGGCAAGGCCAGCGCCGGCTCGGCGTCGCGGCGGGCCGGCACACCTCTTGCGAGCTTTCCCGATGAACGCGTGCAGCGCACAACGCCGGAGGGCGGACCGGCGGCGGAGCCTATTTCCGCGCCATCCGTGCCGGCCGATCGTGCAGCGGGATCTTGTCCCGCCTCAAAGCATGGTGGTCCAGAACGCATGGAAGTAGTCGCAGATCAGGGCGCGGCCGGCGAGTTCACGGCGGAGCAGAAGCGCTATCTCGAAGGCTTCACCTCGGGCATCACCGTCGGCCGGCTGGCGCCCGGCGGCGCGGCCCAGGCCAAGCCCGCGCCGAGCGGCCCCGACGCGGAGCACTTCGCCGCCCAGGCCAGGACCGAGGCCGGCGGCAAGAAAC
>CALMGA010000207.1:0-3251 GCA_937863205.1 uncultured Beijerinckiaceae bacterium
CTGTGACACACGGCGTGCGTCGCCCCGCCCGCGGCACGGGGCGGCGACGCCGACAGGTGTCGTCCCATGCCGTCCATCCCGCACGTCGAGCGACGCGGCGCCGTGTACTACTGGCGCCGTCGCCTGCCGGCGCCGCTGTCAAAAAGCCTCAATGGTTCGCACCTTGTTCTCAGCCTGGGAACGAAGGAGCCGGCGGTCGCGCGCCAACTCGCGGCCATCCTGGATGGGGAAGCAATGGCAATGGCGAGCGCTGCGCAACCGACGGGCGAAGCCGACCACCGACTCAGCGCCGGGCAGCTCAAGGGCATGTTCGCACAGGCGGCGAAGGAGCACCTCGTCCGGCTGCAGCGCGTCGCGCAGGCCGACCGGCTCGCGCCCGACTTCAGCGTCGAGGACAGCCGGCAGACCGACCACAATATGGCGCATGTCTACCGCCTGCTCGCGGCGGGCGGCGCAAAGGCCGCCGTCACGGCGGTGGTCAAGGCCGACCTGCTGAAGGCCGGCCTGAACGAACAGCGGATCGCGATCGTCGGGGGCATGCTCGATGTCATGCGTCTCAGCCTGGGCACGCAAGCCCACAGGGCGAAGCTGGAGGCGCTGCTTGCCGGCATCGGCGGGGTCGCAAGCCCGATCAATCTCGGCTTGGCAAAGACCACGAAGTTCCGCGCCATCGCCGCCACGCTGTTCGACACGCGCGACAGGTGGGACGGCATTTTCGCCGACGACACGGCGCTGCTCGAAGCACTCACGCGACAGCAGGCCACGGTTCTCCCGTCGATGGCAGCCGTTCCAGATGCGCTCACCTCCGCATCGATGACGGTGACGCCGACGTGCGCCGCGGCATCGGTGCCCTGTCCGCCTTCGGCAGCTGCGGACGCGGCGGAGCCACAGGTCGGCGACGACATCGTCAGCCATGCCGAAGGCCTGGTCGGCGGCAGGCTGAAGAACGTCGAAGAAAAGACGAAACGCCAGATCCTGGCGGCAACCCGGTTCTTCGCCAAGTACGTCGACGAGGTGCACGGCGTCACCGGCTTGCGCGGCCTGCGGCAAGAGCACCTCGCCGGCTTCGTCCACCTGCTGCAGACTGAGATGTACGTCCACCACGGCAAGAGCGAACATGACGAGCGCCGCACCATCGCGGAGCTGCGGGCCGCATGGACAACGAGGTCGGATGACCTGATCGGCATCGACAAGCCAACCACGGATCGCTGGACGCAGCAGCTCGCCCAGGTGCTGGCCGCGGCGCGGAGCGCGGGCGTCAAGTTCGACCGCGAGCTGACGTTCAAGGGGCTGGTCGTCAGCAAGTCGCGCCCGAAGCGGGCCCGCGACGCGCGTCCGACGATGCGGCCGGCGGAGTGCGAGGCGCTGTTCCGCCAGCCGCCGTTCACCGGATGTGCGGATTGGAATGCGGTCTGCACGCCCGGCTTGCAGGTGTTCCACTGTGCCCTGTACTTCGCGACCCTGCTGCTGCACTACGGTGGCGAGCGGCGGGAAGAGATCTGCGGCGCGCTGGTCACCGACGTCATCGTCATGCTGGGCGGCATCCCGCACATCCTGCTCCGGGATAACAAACACCGACGGTTGAAGAACGCGCAAAGCGAGCGGCGGGTCGCCATTCACCCCGAGCTGATCAGGCTGGGCTTCCTGGACTACATCGCCGCGATCAAGGCGCTCGGCTACGAGCTGCTGTTCCCCGACTTGTACTCGCCGACGACGCGCTCGCCCCTTGGCGACCGTTACCATGACCAGCTCCGGCCCGTGCTGGACAGGGCGGGCATCACGGCAAAGGGCACGGGCAGCCACTCGGCCCGGCGCGGCTTCGGCAACAATTTGAAGCAGAAGGGCGTCGATGCGGAGAAGCGGGCGGAGTTGCTCGGCCACGGCGGCGACAGCGAGACCACGGAGCGCTACTGCGACGACTACGAGCTGCAGGTTCTCTACGATGCCATCCTGAAGCTTCCGGTCGTCACGGAGCACCTTCAGCCGGTGCCGCTGCGGCTTGTGCCCTGGGTGGCGGCGAAATGCACCGCGCCGTTCTCGCAGCCGGGTCGCATGAAGGAAGCAAAGGCGCGGCGGCGCAGCGGCAGTCAGACTTGAACAGTCGAGGTCTGCTCGACGGCACCGGCGACGGCCGGGCTGCCGCCAAAGGTATGCGGCTGCGAGGTGACGCGGAGATTTGATCCACGTGGTGTGCGTGGAAGGGATCCCGCTCCAATCCTTGCAGGCACAGGGGCTTGGCTTGTTTGCGGAGTGGCGTTCCTACCGCGATTCCTACCAGTTTTCTCCACAGCCCATGCGTTCAGCCCGACAGGCAAGCATGTCCCACTACGGCACCGTTCCAGGTCCGCCGACCCGACGCATACCTCCAGTGCCGTCTGCATCAGATTGGCGGCACCACGTCGACTCCATTCGCAACTCTGGGTGTGGGGGCAACGACCGGAGCTGGCCGAGAATGGATGGTCCGTTCACCGGCGGTGGACGCGAAGAACCGGACGTTCGCTCGCACCTCGTTCCGATCCGTGTTGAAGGCTTGCAGGCCGGTGTCTGTGTAGCGTGAGCCGACGGGTTGCGGCCGGATCCGACCATCAGCCACGATCACTGGTCCGGGCGTGCCGTCACTCGCCGGCCGCGTCAAAGGTCCCGCGCGCGATGACGATCTCGGGCAGGCGTTCGATGGCCCACAGCCACAGCGGGTGAACCTGCTCGACCAGGGACCGCCCGAGCGCCGTCGCAGCATAGTCGACCCGGATCGGCACCGGCGCCACCACCGTGCGGGTGATCAGGCCGTCGCGCTCCAGCTGGCGCAACGTCGCGGTGAGCGACTTCTGGCTGATCTCGCCGACCCGCTCCAGCAGCCGGGAAAAGCGCAGCGGCCCATCCTCCGACAGCTCGGTCAGGACCCACAGCCCCCACTTGTCGACCGTGCGCGCGAGCACCTCGCGCACCAGCCCATGCTGTTCCGCCGTCAACGTCGAGCAAGGGGCGCCGTGCGCGCCGTCCGTCTTCGCATCCGTCATCGCCGCCCCTCCGTGGCCTTGTTACCCCGAGGTACCTGATTGCGGTCGGTGACGGCAGGGCCGATACGCTCCGGCATGGGCAGCATCTGGACCGTTCGCGACATTTCCGACCAGACCGGCAGGCGCGCGATCGTCACCGGCGGCAACAGCGGCATCGGTTGGCACACGGCCCTGGAACTCGCCCGCGCGGGCGCAGAGGTGACGATCGCGTCGCGCGACACGGGTCGGGCGAAC
>CALMGA010000207.1:3262-3666 GCA_937863205.1 uncultured Beijerinckiaceae bacterium
TTCGTGGACGACCAGCTGGCCGACGCGCGCCCGCTCGACCTGCTCGTCAACAACGCCGGCGTGATGGCGCTGTCCGAGCGCCGCACCAGCCCCGACGGGCACGAGATGCAGTTTGCCACCAACGTGCTCGGTCCTTTCGTGCTGACCGCGCTGCTGCTGTCCCGCCTCCTGGCGGCGCCTGCGCCGCGGGTGGTGACCGTGTCGTCCTACGCGCATACGCAGGGCGGCCCGACGCCGATCGACGACCTTGAGTCCGAGCGCGGCTACCGCCCGGTGCGGGCCTACAGCAAGACCAAGCTCGCCAACATCCTGTTCACCCGCGAGCTGCAGCGGCGCGCGGACGGCCGGTTGCTGGCGGTCGCCGCCCATCCCGGGGCGTCGCGCACCAACCTGGCGGTCGACAC
>CALMGA010000208.1 GCA_937863205.1 uncultured Beijerinckiaceae bacterium
GTTGAGACCTATGCCGCACGACGAGGCCTCCCGATGGTGTTTGACTTGATGAGCAATGGCGGTCGCAAAGGTGTCTTCAAAACATTCTTCGCCAAAAAGACCCTGGGACCTGTCATCGTCGCACTTGGCTTACGCTTGACCAATCGCTGCCCCGCGGACGTGCTAGATTTCTACGTGCGGCTCACCGAAGCGTTGCATGAGCGATTTGAGCGGCTGATCGTCGTCATCGACGGGATCTCGGACCCGGACGAGACTGCGCGCGCCGCGGCCCCGATCTACAACGCTGCACTGGATGGCGCGCCCGACCGGATACACGCCCCTCAGGACACCGAGTCGGCCAAGCAGGCCGAGTACGCCTTTGCTGAACGGTTCTCTCGGAGAATGCGGCGCCCAGGCGTGCAAGTCGTGAGCTGCGTTGGTAAGCCGATAAAAGAAAATCTGTTCGGGCTGTCGAAGATAGACTTCTTTGTCGCCCCGTACGGGGCGGGTATAGTCAAAGTAAGATGGATTTACAACAAGCCCGGGTTTATCCTGTTGAGCGCGGCAAACGTGGTGAACTTCGACGTTGATTATCTTTTCACCGGCGAGCTTGCGCTCGAACCTCCTATTGCCCCCTTATACATGACTACAGTGGATGAGGTTGAGGATTTACCGCTTGACCCGCCGCGCGTTGAGCCGCCTGGAAGGGTCCTGGCCGTTCCCCATCCGGAAAACTTTATCGTCAATGAGGCCATGGTCATCCCGCGCATCTGCGCCGCGGTGGCCGCTCAGACTGCACGCTAATGCTAGCCAGGTTGCTTGGCTCGACGGGAGAGCCGCCGACGAACGGTCCAGCCGAAGGTGTCCTTTACCACTCAGCGTCGCGGCGTGGCTTCGAAGCCGAGCTTGCCGCTGATGGGCTGTATGATCTTTACGACCAAGTGGTGGAAGACGGCTGTCAGCATCAGCGTGCCCTGTTTCCATCATGGTGCAATGCCTGAAGGAAGGAGTGGTCCAGTCGTTGCCGTTCGAGGCTCGTCGCTCGACCGCTGCCGCGATCGGCGACGGCGCCCCGTTGCGCGTCCGCTTCACCTCGAGCCCGGGCAAGGTGCGAGGGCCGCGTCGGGGCGGTCCGGCCCGCGCCGGCGGGCG
>CALMGA010000209.1 GCA_937863205.1 uncultured Beijerinckiaceae bacterium
CATGGCAAGAGCACTCGCGTACCTCGGCGAAGCACGTAAACTCTACCTCATGGACTTGTTTGAGGAACACTCAATGGATCCCTGGGCCACAATGTGCACGGACGAGGTGATAGCGCGCATGGGTGAGCAGTACGCCAACATCAAGGCCATCGTTGGCTTGGTGGACGACGAGAGGAATCTTCGTAAGACAGATGGTTGTTCTTTTTGCTTCGCCCACGTCGATCTTGGCTACCAGGAACCAAGTCTTGCCTACATCTGGGATCACCTGACACCAGGTGCGCCACTGCTTCTTGATAACTATGGCCACATCGCCGCGCCGACCTGGAAGTGGGACGACTTCTTTGCGTCAAGGGGAACGCGCGTGACCCGTCTGCCGTGGACCGAGCAGGGTCTTGTCTTCAAGCCGCCTACCGGGTGAAAGCCTGTGTGCCACCGAGAAGTCTTCGACGTGCCCGCGGTGGCGCTACATTCGTCGCAGTAGTTCCTCGGCGACGGCAGCAGCATCCGGCAAGTATCGGGATGTGAGGTATCCCTCTCTTTTCTCAAGAATCTTCAGGGCTGGCGGATAGAAGTACGAGGCGTCGTGACCCGAAAGTTTGTCAATTATCGTGTAGTTCGTATTGATCTGTTCTGTCACGTTGAGGCAGGTAATATGTCGCGCGGAGCAGAAGATGCTCGTATGCAAAAACGAACCGGATGACCCAAGGATGCGTTCGTGGCTTGACATCAGGCGAATCTGTTCTTGCAAGGGCAAATGCTCAGGGTATACGATTTTCACGCCGGCAGCCAGCAGCACCGCGTCCATGTCCGACTCGTTCACGATGTGGCCGACCGCCGAACTTAACTTCGCCTTCGAGAAGTACAGCGGCCGGTCGCTTGCTTCAAGTATCGTTGCGTTACGCACGCGCTCACCCATGTCGAAGCACAATCTGCGATAGGCTCGATATCCCGCTTTCTGCTCTTCAAGGCTCGTTGATGGTATGACGACACTGCGAAGTCGCACATTCTCGTCAAACGAGACGAAATCATGCTGCGTTAGGCCGAGCAGATGGAAGGCTTGCGCGATGAACGGTATGGCGAACCAGTCTTCCGGTCGACCGGCCCCGTGACACAGGATGCGCGTGCGTGGCGTGCGAAGTTTGATGATGTTCCAGAACCGGGGCAGAGTGTTGATTAGGAAATGGCCGTAATGCGTGGAAATCCTGCCACCGTAGATGTAGACGCCGTCGGGAGCGGTCTGTGATATGGCGGCCGCCGGCATCGTTGGCGCGACGACCTGATCCGGTGATGGATGCATGCCCTCGCGCAGGTCGACGGAGGCCGTGATCGAGGCACCATCACTGCCAAACAGTCCCCACACGCGTCCTGCGGAATATGGCCAGTAGAAGGCGTCGGGTATCACGGCCAATGCAGGATCATGATCTATGATGCTCTGCGATCCCCACAGGGATGAGCAACGGATGAGAAGATCCATCGCAGCTTAGTAGTTGACCCGGAGCGTCTCGTCTCCGATCAACTTCATGACCTTGTTGATCATTGAGGATTTCTCGAAAACGAGGACGCTGTCATAGGCTGTCATCGCGAAGGTTGTGCGCGTGAACGCCGTCGGCGCAACGGTGCCGTCGCGAACATGATCAGCGTTGAGATCGTCGAGCAGACCTTTGAATTTCTCCACCATGGAGCGCGGGTCGCCCCTGCCGCCGCCGTAGTCCGGCCAATAGGCGGTGTGCATGTCTTCGATCATGTAAACTCCGTTTGCCGCGATGCGATCGTAGAGGAAATTGAAGCTCTCTGTGACATGGGCCATGTGATGGCTTCCATCATCCAGAACCGCATCCGGCACGCCGAACTCGTCGATGATGGCCTTGAGGAAGGCCGGATCGGACTGATCGCCGATCCGCACGAAGACTTGCTCGTCGGCATACTGGAGGCACACCTCGTTGATGTCGATCGTCACGATCTTGGCCAACGGACCGAGCCATCGCTTCCACATCTGCGACGAGCCACCATTGCCGGCACCGATCTCCAGAAAGGTGACGGGTTGTCCAACGTAGCGGCCGAAATGCCGCTCGTAGGCGAAGAAGTAATGTCCCGACTTGTGGATCGGACGTCCACGATTGGTAAGGAACATCTCGTACAGGGTCATGCTTCAATCTTTCGTCGGCACTCGGCATGAGGATCGGCTTGGACATGCCAGAGCGATAGCCTGATCGCCGCCATCGGCTCGTGCCAGCGTTGCCGACCGGCGGGTGCACCTTCGGCTGGCAGGGGTAGCGTGGCACCGACGTCGCACCGCTCTCACCGACGCCTTCGGTAGAGACCAAGACTTACTGGGCCGCCAGGTGGCTCTTGCCTCATTTCGCGGTGCTCGCGGCCTGCTGTTTGGTCACCTGTGCAAGCGGACTATGGTGGGGGACGGCGAGCGTCAACTCCTGTTCTCGCTCGATGCGCGCACCATAGCCATCTGAAGAATCATTTCATGCCGACCGCGCGTCACCATCCTTGGGCGCGTCATGAACCAGCTGCAAGTAGAGCGGCCTTTCGGAGCGTCAGGCAGGCGAAAGCGATGGGGTGCAGGCCGGCCAGTGTGCCTGCGCAGCCTTTAATCCTTGACGAGCCGGCGGAAGCGGGTCGCCAGAGCGCCGAGGATAGGACCACCGCTGCCGAGAGGGTGAAGCGCATCGCGGCGACAAGAAGCGGATAAACCGCGTCGAATCCGACCTTGAAGGCAACGACATTGGCGCCGTTGCAGAACCACTGGTCGCCCACCGTCGAGACGACGAGGACGCGGCTCTGTGTCCAGCCGGCGCGCCTGCTCAAGTCGCCGGCTCGGCGACGAGACCGCAACGCGCTCGAAGCTTCATGTTCTTGCGGCCGTCAGGTTCTTGGTGTGGAGCCAGGTGCGGATCGCCTGGACAAGTTCTTCCTTGCGTTCCAGCGGCAGCCAGTGTGCGCCGGACATGCTCGTCACGGTGAGGTCAGCGCAGGCCGCGCGCATCGGGTCGCCGTAGCGATTGCTGTTGATGCTGTTCATCTGATCATAGTCGCCGTTGACGAACAGCACCGGCAGCGACAGGCGGCCACCATTGGGCGCCTTGCGCGCATAGGCAACGTTGGCTTCGTCGTTGAGATACCAGGCGCAGGGCGCTCGAAAGCCATGGGCGTCGAACGTCTGAACCAGTGCGTCGAAGTCGGCGGGTGGCCATAGAGCCGGGTCAGGGTCGCTCGGCGGGGCGCGGTGCGCGGCGCCGAAGCGGCCCCCCTTGCTCGTGCCTTTCGCGTTCTCCGCAACCTTGCCGACGTTGGCGGGAGCGCCTCGGCGATAGATCGATGCGAGCGACGCCGCCTTGTCCGCATCCAAGTCGGCGACCGCGGCCGCGAAATTCGTGTTGTAGTAGCGGTAGTAGTCCCATTGGCCGTCAGGATACTGGTGGGTCGGATAGATCGTCCGGTCGACGAGGGGGATGAGCGTCGACAGGGCGTTCGCGTCGGTGAAGTACGGCACCGAGATCAGCACGACGCCGCGGCTGCGCCTGGGCTCATGCGCGACCAACGCACCGGCTACGACACTGCCCCAGTCATGGCCGAGCTAGATCGCAGGCGTGCCGCCAAGGTGGTCGTGAAGCTCCGCCATGTCCGTCACGACTTGCTCGATGGTGTAAGCGTCGTTGGCCGCCGGCGCGGAGGAGCCGCCGTAGCCGCGCAGATCAGGAGCGCCGCAACGCCACCCGTCGGCGGCGCACGCGTCCATCTGAGCGCGCCAGATCAGACTGAACTCCGGCCAGCCGTGGAGAAAGATCATCAACGACCCGTCGGCCGGCCCGCATTCGAGATAATGGGTCGCGTGACGGACCGTGCGAAAGGTGCGCGAAACCAGCGTGGACGTGGACAAAGGCGTTCCCCATGCTGCATTCGACAGGACAGCGGCTGCTGCGGCGACTTGAGCAGAATAGACCATCACCGAGCGACGATCCGGCCGCGAAAGCCATCGGTTGAAGCGAGCCGAAGGCACGGTCGTGATCATCCGACATGTCAATCGGCCTTCAGGCTTTGAAGGCCGATTGACAGCCACGCACGATCTGGCTGTTCCCCGCGATCTCCTCAACGAGATCGTGGTCTCGGCGGCCGCAGATCGGGCTTCGAGCCGCGGCTCGGCGAGGCGCTGTTCCAGAT
>CALMGA010000210.1 GCA_937863205.1 uncultured Beijerinckiaceae bacterium
CATCCTGGGCACCGTCTGCGCCTGAACACCCCGGAATGGGCGTGGGTAATTACGATCTCGAAACACCATGCCATTATGGCGGCAGTCCGCACGTGGAAGCGAGCCGGCCGAAACGCCGATGGTCTTGGCCGCCTAGAGTAAACCGACGACCTCGCCCGCAGAGTCGACGTCAGGAAGCGAGAAGTCTTCCGCAAGCGCCTGTCCGTACCTTGAGTCGGTCTTGAGCACTGCTATGATACAACAAGGCGCGGGACCTCTGGACCAGGCGAGGTAATGTCAAAGCGAGCTCTCATCACGGGCATCTCGGGGCAGGATGGAGCCTACCTGTCTCGTTTGCTGTTGGAGAAGAACTACGAAGTGTCAGGGATGGTGAGGCGATCCTCGCACTTCGGGGTCGCCGACCACCGGCTGCGCTGGCTCGGCGTGCTGGACCGTGTTACCTTGATCGACGGCGACCTGCTGGATCTCGCCAGCCTCTGCCGCATCATAAGTGAGCAACAGCCCGACGAGATCTACAATCTTGCCGCGCAATCGTTCGTAACCACCTCTTGGCAGCAGCCGGTGCTCACCGCCAGCGTCACTGCGGTCGGCGTCGTCAACCTCCTTGAAGCGATCAGGATCGTATGTCCGCAGGCGCGCTTCTACCAAGCCTCGTCGTCGGAAATGTTCGGGCTGATCCAGCAACCCAGGCAGAGCGAGACAACACCCTTCTATCCCCGTTCGCCCTACGCCGTGGCCAAGCTGTACGGCCATTGGATCACGGTGAATTACCGCGAGTCCTTCGGCCTGCACGCCGCGTCTGGCATCCTGTTCAATCACGAGAGCCCGCTGCGTGGGCTCGAGTTCGTGACGCGTAAGGTCACCGACGGAGTGGCGCGGATCAAGCTTGGGCTGGCGAAGGAGCTGCGTCTCGGCAACGTCGAAGCCAAGCGCGACTGGGGTCACGCGGCCGACTACGTGCGCGCAATGTGGCTGATGCTGCAGCAGGAGCGGGCCGAAGACTACGTAGTGGCCACGGGCGTCACGACCACGGTGCGCGAGATGTGCCGGATCGCCTTTGCTCACCTCGATCTCGATATGGATGCCCACCTCGTCATCGATCCTGCGCTCTACCGGCCGGCGGAGGTCGACGTGCTGCTCGGCGACCCGGCCAAGATCAAGGCGACGCTCGGCTGGAAACCGGAGATCGATTTGCACGCAATGATCACCGAGATGGTCGATGCTGACTACATCAGACTGCGCAGCAGCAGCTAGAGCTTAACGGCGTCATGGATCGCGCGCGAGTCCTGCCCTCGCCTATCCTGGTCACCGGCGCGACGGGCTTCGTCGGTCGATACGTATGCGCCGCGTTGGCGAACTGCGAACCGGCGCCGACGGTGGTCGATGTCGGCGGAGGCACCGGGAGCGGTCGAAGGATCGACCTGACCGACGCCGCCGCGGTGAATGACCTGATCGCGCGGGAACGGCCGCCGGTGCTGGTCCACCTAGCGGCGCAGGCCTCGGTAGGCGCCGCGGTCGGGGGCGCGGCGGCGCAGACCTTCGCGGTCAACCTCGCCGGCACGCTCAACCTAGCGCTGGCCGTCGCGCGCCACACGCCGGAGGCGACAGTGCTGTTTGCCTCCTCGTCCGAGGTCTACGGCGCGGCTTTCAACGCCGTGCCGGTCGACGAGGAGGCCGTGCCGCGGCCGACCAACGCCTACGCCCGCTCGAAGCTGATGGCCGAGGAGGTGCTAGCGGCGGTGCTGCCGGCTTCGGCCCGCCTCGTCGTAGCGCGGCCGTTCAACCACACCGGCGCGGGGCAGACCGAGACGTTCGTGCTGCCCTCCTTCGCCGGACAGATCGCGCGCATCGAGGCCGCGCTGCAGGATCCCGTTCTGCGGGTCGGCAACCTAAATGCGCGGCGCGACTTCCTCGACGTGCGCGACGTTGTGGCGGCCTACTTGGCGCTGCTGGCGGCGGCATCGAAGCTGCCGCCGCGCTTCACCTGCAACGTCGGCACGGGCAGCGCGCGACGGCTGGGCGACGTGCTGGAGGCGATGCGCCGCCTCGCCCACGTGCCCTTCGCAGTCGAGGTCGACCCCGTTCGGCTGCGCCAGCTCGACATCCCCTGCGCGATGGGCTCGGTGGAGCGCCTCTTCGGCGCCACCGGTTGGACGCCGCGCGTGACCCTGGATGAGACCCTCGCTGACCTCCTCGACGACGCACGTCGTCGCGTCAGCACCATGCGGCGGGGCTGATGGCGGCTCCTCGCCTGTGGCCGCTCACTGCGCCGGCCGTGTCAGGCCGACCCGCACCGCCGCATCCCGGGGCGGCACCTCGCCGGCATCAGGCGCGACGGACGGCAGGGCGGCGAGCTGCGCCGGCGTCAGGCCGTCGAGCACCACGTCGGCGCCGAGCAGCGCCACCGCCGAGAGCGACACCGCGAGCCAGTTGGTAGACGGTGTTGTGAAACTTCCCGTCAGCGACTTGTTGCATCAGTACGAGGCGGCTCCTGCCGATGTGCTTGGTAGCAGGCGCAACAAGTCGGCCACCCGACCTACGGAAGCCGCCCCTGCCGGAGCCAGGGGCGGCATGGAAGGTTGAGCCAATGAAGGCTCGACGCGGATGTGACTTCGGCGATCAGCTCGCCGCGCCGGCGATCGCATCGGCGGCGACCAACGCGTTGATGTCGGCAGCGGAGAACCCGAACTGCACGGCGAAGGTCGCGATGAGGGCGCTGTCGGGCGAGGCGTAGTTGCCTGTTTAGTCCCGGCATTTGGTTGAGCGGATCTACTGTGAACCGATCAGGCTCGGCTGTCCAGCGCTGACAGATGAACTCTTAGGGTGTTAGGCCCTTCAGCGTCTCCAGCCGCCGGCCGAAGTTGTAGGCGGCAATGAAGTCGCGCAGCAGGCCCTCGACGCCCTCCTCGCCGTAGCGCTGCTGCCAGCGCCACACGGCCGGGCGGCTGACGCCTGCCTGGCGGGCGACCTCCTGCACGCTCAGGCGCTCGGCCGACAGCAGCACGATGCGGGCCCGTAGGATGTGTTTAAGCGGCCTCGAACGGCTGCCAATGATCTCGGCAAGCCTCGCCCTGTCGCTCCCGCAAGGGATCACGCATACCGTCCGAGCCATGGCTCAGACTTGCGCACCGCTTCGCGTCCGTGAACCTTTTGTCCGCGCCAGTGCTCTAGGTCACGCACGGACCGTGGTGAAGGCGATCGACGCTTCAGCGTTTCAGGAGCCGTGATGGACGCCATGGTCCTTCAGCCTCTGTACACGGTGACGAAGCACGCTCCATGAGCTTCGATGCGGGAACCGGCGACCAGGATCAGGCAAGCTGTCGGATCCGATGCTGCCGTGGACGGCGCCACAGCCCATCACGGTCCCGGTAGACGCGCTTCCGCGCCGGCGTGTCGGCCAAGTAAGCACAAGGTGGTCGTCCTGAGCGGGGCCGAAGGTCGGTCGCCGGCTACAGGCCGAGAAGCTGCGCGTAATCCGGCATGCCGGCCGCCAGCACCTGGTTGGGCGCCGCGGGCCGCGCCGGCGCGTCGGCGCCCGCTTCGGGGCGCGCGCGGTCGGGGTGGGAAGGATAAACGCCCAGCACGCGGATTTCCTCGCAAAAGAAGGCAAGCTCCTCCATCGCCCGCGCCAGTCCGACGCCGTAAGGATGGCCATCGACGTCGGCCAGGAACTGCGTCGCCGTGAAGGCGCCCCCCACCATGTAGCTTTCGAGCTTGGTCATGTTGACGCCGTTGGTGGCGAAGCCGCCGAGCGCCTTGTAGAGCGCCGCCGGCACGTTGCGGACGCGGAACACGAAGGTGGTGACGGTCGGCCCCGAGCCGACGCTCGGCCACTCCGGCACCGGCGACAAGACCACGAAGCGGGTGGTGTTGTGCTGTTCGTCCTCGACGTCGGCGGCAAGGATGTCGAGGCCATAGATCTCCGCCGCCAGCGCCGGCGCCAGCGCCCCCCGCGTTCGATCGCCGCTCTCGGCGGTTTCGCGTGCCGATCCGGCCGTATCGGCGGCGACCACCGTCCTGAGCTTGCGCTCGCGGATCATGCGGCGGCACTGCCCGAGCGCATGGACGTGGCTGTGCACGCTGCGGATCTCGTCGAGCGTGCCGCCCTTGAGACCCATCAGCTGGAAGCGGATGGGCAGGAACAGCTCGGCCACGATGAACAGGCCCGACGCCGGCAGCAGGGTGTGGATGTCGGCGACGCGCCCGGCGATGGAGTTCTCGATGGGGATCATGGCGCGGCCCGCGCGCCCTTCCGCCACGGCGGCCAGCGCATCCTCGAAGGTCGGGCAGGGCAGCGCCGTCCAGGCGGGATGGGTGTTGCGACAGGCGATGTGGGAAAAGGCGCCCGGTTCGCCTTGAAAGGCGATGGTCTTGGCTGTCATCTTTGGCTGCGCTGTCCGCTCGGGAAGACTTCGGGGTCGAAATGGCAGGTCAGGGCCTTAGCACGGCTGCTCGGCCCCGGGCGACTCCAGCTCGGCCTGCAAGCCTCAGCCCGGCCTGAAAGCCTCGTGCGAAAATCAGGCCGTCCGATCCTGTGGACAGCGTCACGGCAAAACGGCTAAGCCTCGCCCCAAGTCCGGGCCGTGCCGCCATCCGTGAGCATCCGTGAGTCTGCATGCCGTGCGCCGCGCGCCTGCACTCACGGGAGCGGAAGTGGAACGCGTCGGGCGAGCAGGTTGGACCCAAGTAGGCTGGACTTTGATGGATTCGTTCACGCTGAACAAGATTGCCGGCGCCGTGCTCGGCACCTGCCTTCTTGGCATGGGCCTCAAGCTCGTCGGGGAAGCCGTCTACGAGCCGGGGCCGCCGGCCAAGCCGGGCTATGCCCTGCCCGACGCCAAGCCGGCGGAAGCGGTCGCCGGCGGCGACAAGGCGCCGGCCGCGGTGCCGATCGCCGTGCGGCTCGCCAGCGCCGATCCCAAGCGCGGCGAGACCGCCGCCAAGGTGTGCGGCGCCTGCCACAACTTCCAGGAAGGGGCCGGCGCCAAGGTCGGCCCCGCCCTGTACGGCGTCGTTGATCGCCCCAAGGGCAAGCAGTCCGGCTTCGATTATTCCGCCGGGATGAAGGGCAAGGGCGGCGAATGGACCTACGCCGACCTCGACCAGTTCCTGACCAAGCCGTCGGCCTACGTTCCCGGCACCAAGATGGGCTATGCCGGCGAGGAGGACGCGGGCAAGCGGGCCGACATCATCTCCTGGCTGCGCACCCTGGCGAAGGATCCCGCCCCGCTGCCGCAGGTGTCCGACGCCGCGAAGGCAGCGGCGCCAAGCGATGTCAAGGCTGGCGAGGCCAAAGGGGGCGAAGCCAAGCCGGGCGACGACGGCAAGCCGACGCAGGATGCCAAGCTCGAGGAAGCCAAGAAGACCGGCGACGAAGCGACCGGCCAAGCCGACTTCCTGACGCTCGTCGGCTCGGCGGATCCCAAGAAGGGCCAGGCGGCGGCGCAGGTCTGCCAAGCCTGCCACAACGTCAGGAAGGGCGGTGGTGCCCTGATCGGGCCGGCGCTTTGGAACGTCGTCGACCGCAAAAAGGGATCGTTGGCCGGCTATGACTACTCCGCCGGGCTTAAGGCGAAGGGTGGCGACTGGAGCGTCAACGACCTCAATGCCTGGCTGACCAACCCGCAGGCCTACATCCCCGGCACCAAGATGGGCTATCCCGGCGAAAGCAACCCCAAGAAGCGCGCCGAGATCATCGCCTACCTCCGCACCTTGTCCGACTCCCCCATCTCGCTGCCCAATACGGCCGAGGGAGAAGCGAAGGCGAAGAGCGACCATCCGGCCAGCGAAGCCAAGATGACGCCCGATGCCAAACCCGGCGACCAGTCGCCGCCCGCGCCGGCCAACAAGCCGGGGGCGCTGCAGCCGGTACCCAAGCTGCCCGAGGCGACCGACGCGGCCGGGGGCCCGACCAAGCCTGATCAAGCCCGCCCCGGCATGCCCGCGCCCGCGCCGAC
>CALMGA010000211.1:0-1799 GCA_937863205.1 uncultured Beijerinckiaceae bacterium
TGATGCTCAGCAAAGCAATCGCCGCCTTCGACTTGGTCCGTAACAGCCTCTAGGCATGGCGATCCCAGGCCTGTCTTGCCGGAGGTCGCTTGCGAAGATCTGCCGTCCTTCTCGCGATGGTCGCGCTCGCCGGGGGCACGCCGGGGAAGCCGGCCACCGCCGGACCGCCGAACGAGGCGGTGCAGGCGCTGGTTGCCGCCTATCCGCAGTTCCTGGCCTCGGCCGACGACACCACGCTGTTCTGGCGGGACGGAACGCGGATGCCGATCCGCGACAACAAGCCTGCCAAGTCGCCGGCCGAACTCCTCGTCGCGCCCGACCTTCTCGATCAGTTCCACTATTCCTACCCGCTGGGCGAGAGCGCCAGCCCTCCGGCCATGGACCAGGATCCCGGCCGCATCCGCAACCTTCCCCTGTTCGACAAGATGTACGGGCGCTGCGAGCGGAACGGCGTGCAGCCCAACCTCGTCAGCGTGCCCTGGCTGCCCGGACGCGGGGGCAAGCCGATCCCCTTCTCGAAGGTCAACGGCGCCGCCGACGCGCTCGCGGCCGTGGCCAAGGACCTCGACGGACTGCCGGCGGCGATGACCCGCTTCCTGGTGCCCACGGCGGGATCCTACAACTGCCGGTCGATCGCCGGCACCAACCAGCTGAGCGCCCACGGGTACGGCATCGCCATCGATCTCAACGTCGCCAATGCCGACTATTGGCGATGGGGCGGCGTCAGCAAGTACCGCAACCGCATCCCGGCCGCCGTGGTGGCGATCTTCGAGAAGCACGGCTTCGTGTGGGGCGGGAAGTGGTTCCATTACGACACCATGCACTTCGAGTACCGACCCGAACTGCTCGCGGTGGCGCGCCGGCAGGCGGTGCGCTGAACCGGCCGGCAACCCGGCGCGGTGGGGCCAAACGCGATGTCGGTGCCATCGCCCTATTCCGCTTCGGCCTGCTGCCCCGGCGCTGCCGCCACCGCCCGGCAGGCGGGGGACATGAAGGCCATGGTCAGCGGCGGCCGGGGGAACGGCGGCGGCTTGGACGGGCGCGGATGCAGGATGGATGGCGACAGCCAGCGGTCCAGCGTCGCGTCGCAGCCGTCGCCGCCGGGCACTTCGGCCTGCGGTTGGCAGTCCGGCTCGGAGGATGGGCAGAACAGCCGGATGTGGAAGTGGTAGTCGTGCCCGTACATCGGGCGCACCTTTTCCAGCCACGAGCGGTCGCCGCGCGCTTCGCGGCAGATCGCCCGCTTGATCGCGGCATTGACGAAGATGCGCTGCACCTCCGGGTCCACCGCCGCCGCGCGGATCATCCCCATCGTGTCGTGGGTGAAGGCGCGGGGGTCGACATCCCTGCGGTCCTCGCGCACCATCATGGTGGAATTCGAGAACTCGCGTTCCTGCGCCGACATGCGGTGGTCGGGCATCGGGCGCAGCCAGACGTCGGCGTCGAGGCCGATCTGGTGCGAAGCGTGGCCGCCGAGCATCGGCCCGCCGCGCGGCTGCGCCATGTCGCCGATCAGGATGCCGGGCAGGTTGGTGGTTTCGCGCACCCGGGCCGCGAGCCGCTTCACGAACCTGATGAGCAGGGGGTGCCCGTAATAGCGGTTGCGCGAAGGGCGCATCACCTGCCAGTCCGGCCCGTCGAGCGGCAGGGCACGGGCGCCGCTGATGCAGCCGCGCGCGTAGGATCCGTAGACGTGGGCGGAACCGGCGGCCGGCTCGCGCTCGCGGCCGAACACCTCCTTGGCCGCCAGGTGCGGGTCGCTCGGGTCGGCGAGCGGCGCGGGCGGGTGCGGGTCGAGG
>CALMGA010000211.1:1809-6978 GCA_937863205.1 uncultured Beijerinckiaceae bacterium
AGGGTGCCGCGATCCTGCGCCGGCGCGGGCGCCGACAGCAGCACGGTGGCGCAAAGGATCCCGGCGAGCGGGCGGCGGCTCGTTCTCCGGCTTGGCATCCGAGCTGGCATGACGGCTCCTTTTCGCCGGGTGGTTCGCGGTGTCGCGAGACGCCAGCCTCGCAGGGCGGCCCTGTCCGAAGCTTGCCCGATCCGTTGTCGGGCGCCTACGATCCCACAGGCTCGTCGACCGGACGGCTCGTTTCGCGGGGATAGTCCGGCCGCCGCTCGAACATGGCACGGGTCAGAGCGAGGAGCGGCGACACCAGCCGGTCGAGGTCGTCGGCGCGGCCAACGATCCGGGCGCCGCGGGTCAGTTCCTTGTCGAGGGCGGTCATCGTCTTCGACAGGCCGGGCTCGTCGTCGCGCAGCCACACCTTGATGATCCGGCTCCAGACGATCACGAGCCCCTGCAGCTTGACCGCGCCGACCGGCCCCTCCGAATCGATGCCGGCGGCTTCCAGCATGAAGCGCATGGAGTTCAACTCCAGCCGGTTCACCGCCACGGCGGCGAGCGGCGCCCGGTTCAGCCATTCGGTGACGCTTTCCAGGCCGAGCTTGTAGGGGGCGAGCGCGTCGAGGCGGCGCATCAGCACGTCGAACAGCCGCTCCTTGGGCGGCTCGCCGAGGAGGTCGTCGGTGGTGCCGTCGAGGACCAGACGATCGATCTTGCGCGAAAAGCCGGCCAGCACGGCGCCCTTGGACGGGAAGGCGTCGCGGAAGTCGGCGAGGCTGAGGTTGGCGCGGGCGGCGATGTCGGAGATGGTGATGTCTTCCCATACGCGCTCGCCGGCAAGCTCCATCAGAGCTTCGATCAGGGCATCCTTGGGGGCGGGCTTGGAGGCCGGCTTGGAGTCCGGTCTGGGCTTGGCAGCCTCCGTCTCGGGCCGGAGGTCAGCGTCGTGCATGGAACGGGGCGCGGGATCGATCTGGGCGTAGGGGGTGACCGAAGGCGAGGGCTCGGCATGGGGATCGGGCACGGCCATCGGACCGGCGGAACCGGGCATGGCCGCAGGACCACCGGCGAGCGGAGGCGGCACGGCTGGAGGCTGCGTGGCCGGCCCGTTCGCCGCGGCCGATCCCTCGTCGTGTTCCGACGCCATGCGCTTGTTCCTCGGCAGTGTGTCGGGCCCTTGTAGCCTTACGGCGGCGCACCTCCAAGGCTCCATGGCGGCGCACCTTCGGCGGCCGAAGGCGTCGCCGGCTTAGCCGAAGACCGCGGCTGCCCCGACGGGGTGAACGAAGCGGGCGCGGTGGAATTGATCGATGGCGCTCTTCGGGAAAAGGCTTTGGACAGCTTCGACCTCCTCGTGATCGGCGGCGGCATCAACGGCGCGGGCATCGCCCGCGATGCGGCCGGGCGCGGCCTGTCCGTGCTGCTCTGCGAAAAGGGCGACCTCGCCGAGGCCACCTCGTCGTCCTCGACCAAGCTGATCCACGGCGGCCTGCGCTATCTCGAATACGGCGAGTTCCGCCTCGTGCGCGAGGCCCTCGCCGAGCGGGAGCGGCTGCTCGCCATCGCCCCGCACATCATCTGGCCGCTGCGCTTCGTGCTGCCGCACACCCGCGACTCGCGACCGCGCTGGATGCTGTGGGCCGGGCTGTTCCTTTACGACCACCTCGCCCGGCTGCGGACGCTGCCGCGCTCGACGGCCGTGCGCCTGCCCGGCACGCCGCCGGGGGAGCCGCTGCGCGCCGGCATCAGCGATGGCTTCGCGTATTCCGACTGCTGGGTCGAGGACAGCCGGCTGGTGGTTCTGAACGCCCTCGACGCGGCGGCGCGCGGCGCCACCATCCGCACCCGGACGAGCGTGGAAAGCGCCCGGCGCGAGGGCGAGAGCTGGACGGCGCAGCTGCGCGAGGGCTCCGGCATCTCCGGCGTGCGGGCGCGCGCGATCGTCAACGCCGCCGGCCCCTGGGTCGGCGACACGCTGCGCACCACGCTCGGCCTCAGGCCCGGCGCCTCGACGCGCCTCGTCAAGGGCAGCCACATCGTGGTGCGCAGGCTCTACGCCGGCGCTCATGCCTACATCCTGCAGAACCCCGACGGGCGCATCGTCTTCGCCATCCCCTACGAGGGCGAATTCACGCTGATCGGCACCACCGACGTGCCCGTCGACACCGCATCCCGGCCGATGCGCATTTCGGCGGAGGAAACCGCCTACCTCTGCGACAGCGTCAATCGCTACTTCCGACGCCCGGTCGCGCCGGACGACGTGGTGTGGAGCTACAGCGGCGTGCGCCCGCTCTACGATGATGCCTCCAAGGCCGGCGCCGGCAAGGCGAAGGGCGCCTCCGCCGTGACCCGCGACTACGTGCTCGACGTCGCCGATGCCGACGGCCGGCTTCCCGTGCTGTCGGTGTACGGCGGCAAGATCACCACCTACCGCCGCCTCGCCGAGCACGCGCTGGAGAAGCTCGCCCGCTACCTTCCCCATCTCGCCGGCAGCGCGTCCTGGACGGCCGCGGCACCGCTGCCCGGCGGCGACATGGCGGATCCCGAGGCCTACGTCGCCGGTTTCGCCGCCCGCAGCGCCTTTTTGCCGCCAACTCTGGCCTTGCGTCTGGCCCGCGCCTACGGAACCCGCGCCGACGCGATCCTCGGCGGAGCCCGCAGCCTGGCCGACCTCGGCCGCGATTTCGGGTGCGGGCTCACGCGGCGCGAGGTGGACTATCTCGTTGCGTGGGAATGGGCGCGAACGGCCGAGGACATCCTGTGGCGTCGCTCCAAGCTCGGCCTGCACATGACCGGCGACGACGTAGCCGGACTGGAAGCCTACCTCTGCACGCGCGCGGCAGCAGCCTGAGCGGTCTTGCGGATAGAGCATCGGACCCTAAACCGGGTCCAGTCAGATGCTCTAACCTATTGTGCCGCATCGGATTTGTCCGAAAACCGCTGCGCGCTTTTCGGTCCGATGCTCTAGAGCGCAGGGAGCTGCCGTACCATCCCACCGTGCAGCAGGCGGCAGTTTGCTATGGCGTACCGAGATCGCGAACTTCCCTCGCACCTCGCCCGTTCAAAAGCCGCAACGAGGGAGAGGACACATGCTCACGCGAACGGCGATCTACGAGGGCGCGATCAAGGCCGGGCACGAGGAGGAGTTCTTTCGCCGCGTGCGCGACGAGCTGGAGCCCATGTGGCGCAGGTTTCCCAACGTCACGGCCGTTCGCGTCCAGCGCACGCGAACGATGGACAAGGATGCCCGACCCATCGCCATGATCCTAGAAATGGACTTTCCCGACATGGACGCGATCGAGGCGTGCATGGCCTCGAAGATCCGACCGGAGTCACATGCGGCGACCGAAAAGGTGATGACGCTCTTTGAAGGCCGCTTCTACCATTACGTGACCGAAGCCACGGTTCTTTCGCCGGCAAGCTGAGATCGGACGCGCGATGAGCCTGAAGATCGTACCCATCCTGCAAGCGGCCGATGTGCGCGCGATCATGTCCGCCGCCTGCGCGGAAGCCGAGCGGCACAGGTTCGAGGTGACGGTCGCGATCGTCGATGCGGCCGGTGTGCCGCTGGCGTTGCAGCGCCTCGACGGCGCACGGCTGCACACGCCGGAGGCAGCGTTGCTCAAGGCAAAGACCGCCGCGATCACGCGGACGCCGACCTCGCAGCTGCAAACGGCCGTGCGCGACGATCCCGCTCTGCTCTCGTTCCCGGGCCGCATGCCGCTCACCGGGGGCTTCCCGCTGGTGCACGCGGGCGAGGTCGTCGGCGGCATCGGCTCGTCCGGCGGCGAGCCGAGCGAGGACGAGGCCATCTGCCGGGCGGGGTTGCGCGCCCTTGCCGAGATCACCGCAGCTTGAAGCACACGCGGTGTCCCAAACCGCGCTGACGTTCAGCAAGCAGCGCTCACCTCATGGAAGTTTGAGGCGGGCGGTTCTCGATTGGATCGGATCATCGGTCCGACGCTTTGACGGAGCAGGATTTCCGGGCAGCAGGATGGAAGGAGCTGACACCGCGCTGATCGTTCCGGGACGGGGCGGGACGAGGATTTCCTGGCGATGTACTATGCCTCATCGTCGCCCGCGCCGCCCCGGACCGGGGGGCCAGCCATGCCGAGCGACTTCGCCGAGGCCCTGTTTCACTCGGTCCGGTCCGACCGCAACGAGCCGTGGGGACGCCAACAGGCGATGGACGGGCTTAGGGCGGCGCTGGCGCGCGGGCGCCTGAACCCCTACGAGCACCTCGCCGCGCAGAAGCGGCTGCAGCGCGACCTCGAAGAGCAGCTGCAGGACCTGGTCGCGAAGGAGGACCAAGGGGGGCGGAACGCCATGACGAGGGCGTCGGCGGAGCGCCGTGGAATTTTCTCCCGATCGTCCTGGCACGGCGATCGAGGAGCCTCGACGCGAGCGCCGGCTGCGCCATAACTCGCACGTTCGAACCCGGCGGCAACCCATGCGTGACCTCCGCGTCCTGATCGCCTGCCTGCTGCTCCTCGTCGGCGCCGCGCCGGTTCTCGCCGCCGCGCCGGGGCGGCGGATCGCCGTGGTGGCCGGCGTGTCGCACTATGGAAGGGGCGCCGACCTTTCTTCCCCCTGGCGCGACGCCGCCGAGATGGCGACGACGCTGGGGCGGCTCGGCTACGACGTCCACCTCCTGCGCGACGCGCAGGCCGCCGACATCCCAGCCGCCGTGGCCGCGCTGAAGCTGCAGCCGGCCGACGGCGAGCGGGGCCGCCGCGCTGGCGGTGCCGTCGTCCTCCGGCGCGATCGGGCTGCTGCGGCTCGATGCTGTCACAGCCCTCGTCGCCGCCGCCAAGCCGGCCGCCGCGCTTTACATGCTCGACGCCTGCCGCTCGAACGCAACCGTGCCGCTCGCCAAGAACGGGGTCGATCAGGCCGCGCCCGGTCTCGCCGCGCCGCCGAAGACGCTCGGCGCCTTCTTCGCCTACGCCGCCGCGCCGGGCGACGTCGCCTACGACGGCCCGCGCGGCGGAGCGTCGCTGTCGCCCTTCACCTTCGCCCTCGTCGAGGAGCTGCGGGTGCCGGGCCAGGACATCGGCACGGTGATGCGTCACGTCCGCGAGCGCGTCGCCCGCCTCACCGGGAGCCGGCAGCTGCCGTGGGCCGCACACCCGCTGCTGATCCGGCTGCTCGACGGTCCGCAGCGCGGACCCGCCG
>CALMGA010000212.1 GCA_937863205.1 uncultured Beijerinckiaceae bacterium
CAGGCGGTCCAATCCTCGCACCATGCCGCCGTGCGTGTGCCCGGAGAGTTGCAGGACCGCACCCCGCGCCGCCGCCGCCGGGGCGTTCCCGGGTTGGTGGTCGAGCAGCACGATCGGCGCGCCCGGCGGCACGCCCGCGAGAGCGCGGTCGAGATCGGGTCCGGGATGGCCGGTCGCCGGTGCGGACCGGTCGGCGACGCCCGCCACGACCAGCGCATCGTCCCCGCGCCCGATGACCGCGTGCGCGTTGGCGAGGATGTGGAGGCCCATGCCGGCGAGGTGCTGCATCCACGCCTCGTAGCCGAAGAAGTACTCGTGGTTGCCGGGCACCGCCAGGACGCCGTCGCGTGCCCGCAAGGCCCGCAGCGGCTCCACGTCCGCGCGCCGCATCGCCAGCGATCCGTCGATGAAGTCGCCGGTCACGACGATCAGGTCGGCATCGGTCGCGTTGGATCGTTCAACGACGGCCCTCGCCCACGAGGCCGGGAAGAGACGGCTGATGTGGAGATCGCTCAGGTGGAGGATCGTGTAGCCGTCGAAGCCGCGCGGCAGGTTCTTGATCGCGACCTCGATGCTCTTCGGCGACGGCACGCGCACGGCTTGACGCACGGCGATCGCCGCCAGCAGCATGGCCGCGAGCGCAGCGGCGTAGCGCCATCGATCGGAGATCGCCCAGCCGCCCGCAGGCGACGCCATGGATGTCAGGGCGGCGAGGTCGAGCGCGATCTGCATGACCGCCAGGAAGACGATTGCGCCGAACGCCGCGTTGAACAGGATCACCACCGGACGCGGAAACTCGGGCGCGAAGACGGAGCCCGACGACAGGCGGCTCCACAGGTGGTACTGCGACGCGACGAGCAGGATGATGGCGAGGCCGATCTTCGGGAGGAGCGGCCACGGCAGCGGCCACAGCGTGCGCGCGATGACGTAAAACGCCGGCAGGCTGGGAATCAGGCGGATCATGGATGGCTTCATGGACCCGGTGGCCGTGATGGCACAAAGCCTTTCGCGCATCTCGCGAGCGAAGGATGGGCCGCTGCGCGAGGGTAAGGTCGCGAGCCCGAAAGGCCGGGAGCCGCGACGCCGTCTGCCAAGGGGCAACGGCGAGAGCCGGGTGAGCGCCGACCAGACGGCGCGGTGTATGAAAAGCCGGGTGACCTCGCTCGAGCGGATTGCCGCTATACCGATGCCTTAGACGGGCTTGCGGGCTGCGGAGGTCCGCCTTGTGGCCGCATCGGTGACGGAAAGCCGCCGCCGCGCCTTCCGGTACAACGCTGCGGGGTAAGCCATGGGGATGAGGTAAGCTCGCAATTTATGTCATTTTTGTGATGTTGCAGTCAAGTGAGCGGAAGTTCGAGAGAGTTGTTTTAGAGTGTCAGAGAAGGCTTGAATTCGAGGTAGAATTTGGAAACGTCGCGCGACTTTGGAGTCGGCATGACAAGCTTGCGGAACGCGCGAACCTCAGGCTTGGAGAAAAAGCGTTTCCATGCGCTCTCACGCAAATATTTTTTGCAAGTCGAAGTCTTTTGTCGCTGCCACTTGCCGTATCGGCCAAATCTCCAGCCGGGTTCGAACACGTCACGTTTGTCATGCCAAACCGATGAACAGGTGACCAACTCCACTCACTCGGAACATGGCGAGCATCAATGGCAGAGAAGTTTCCATTTGCCATGCTTGGCCTGTTGGGATAACTCGAAGGAGTGCACATTTCCCCTCCGAGGTCGATCGACGATTGCGGAAGGGATCATCGAGGCCGCATCGGGGGTGTAGCTTAATTGGTTAAAGCCCTCCGCTCATAACGGAGTCAGTGCAGGTTCAAGTCCTGCCACCCCTACCAATCAACGACAGGGACGCGGATGCAAGGCGCCATGCGCGGGAAGGCGCAGGTGCGCTTCGCGGGGGATGCCGCCATCTCCCAGCGCCTCATCTCCCAGCGCCTCATCTCCCAGCGCCTCATCTCCCAGCGCCTTATCGCGCCGCTCTCCACCCAGCGCTTTTCCGCCCAGCGCTCCTTCGCCCGCTGCTCCCGGCGGACTATCCCGCGGCCGCCGCGCGGCGCCATGCGCGAAATCCGCGGCGGGACCTTCGCGAACCTTGCCTTCGAGGCCGCGTCGGAGACGGCGGAGACTTGCTCGCAACGATCGCGTGGCTTCGAATGTGGCTAACGCGACACACCGATCCTTGAAGGGCCGCCGCGGGCGCCGATGCCTACAGGATTCATATGGCGCCTTCCGGCTGCCCCTGAGCATCCTCCCAGCATCGTGATGAGCAGACGCACAGCTCATTCGCGCCAGGGAAGGATGAGCGGATGGTCATCCTGTTCGAAAGGGCTCGCTTGGATGCCCTATGCTTGCTGTCGGGTCGATCGGGTCGGCTTGCGACGCGTTCGCGATCTTCGCTTGCGCGCTGTTCTCCGCGCCTGCGGAGTCGAATAGCTCCGCGTTGCCGTGCTGCGGCGTAGAGTTGCAGTCCGGCACCGTATACGTGCACTGTCTCTGAAGGTTACCTGCAATGCGCATCGCTCCCCTTGCTTCGGCAGCAACTGCCGTTCTCCTGTCCACGGTCGCGCATGCCGCCGATCTTCCGGCGCGCCGCGCCTCGCCGCCGGTCGTGCCGCTCCCTGCCTTCACCTGGACGGGGCTTTATGCCGGCTTCCAGCTCGGCTACGAGTTCGGCACATCCAACGTGGTGTCGGTGGACACGGCGGCGGGCGGCGTTCTCGATGCGGTGAACAGCAGAAAGAACGGCCTCATCGGGGGCGGCCACGCCGGCTACCTCTTCTCGACGCAGTCGCTGCCGGTGCTGGGCGGCCTCGCGGGCCGCAACGGCGCGTTCGGCATCGGCACGGCCGGCGTGGTCGGCATCGAGGGCGACATCGACGCATCGAGCCCGCGCGCCAACAACTTCCTGCCGGGCGCCGGCGTCTCGGACAGCGTCAGGGAGGGTGTCCAGGGCTCGATCCGCGGCCGGCTCGGCGTGGCGTTCGACCGCGCGCTCGTCTACGCGACCGGCGGCGTGGCCTTCGGAGGGCTCGACAGCAGCGACATCGCCCCGGGCGGCGCGGGAACCGACCAGTTCAGCCAAGTCAAGACGGGCTATACCGTCGGCGGCGGTGTCGAATACGCCTTCACCAACACCATCTCCGCCCGCGTGGAATACCGCTACACGGACTTCGGCACCTTCACCAACAACCTCGCCAACTCGACCGGCGGGATCGTGAACACCACCCACCGCGAAACGAACAACCGCGTCCAGGCGGGTGTCAGCGTCAAGTTCGAGCCGTTCCCCGCCTCGACCCCCGTGGTCGCGCGCTATTGACCGCGCGGCGCCTCCGTCGCGCTTGGCGGCAGCACCGTCGGGAAGGCGGCCCGGCACGCGGCTGCGGAGTCGATCCGCGCGCGGACGTCTCGTAACGTCAGATGAGGATGGCAGGTAAAACGTTCGGCGAGGGTAGGCTCCGAGTCGATCCGCAAGATTCCAGCGAAGCAGCCTGATCGCTCCAAAATCGCTCCGGCTCCCGCGCTTGAGGGGACGGGACATTCGATCGTCCTTGGTCATCGCTAGATCATGACAATTCTGTCGTTTATTTGTCACGGTGACATCGCAAGCGCCCCCGAGACAAGGCCCGCCACGGAATTCATATGGCGGCATCTTCCTTCTGGGGGATATCCTTTGATAACAGCAATGTAGGCTGTCGAGCAATCTTCTCAAGCATCAGTCGAGAGGTCACCGGGGATGCGTTCTCTGCTTGGTAGGACTGCACTTGCAGCCCTTCTTCTATCGACGAGTCCGGTCTTGGCCGCGGATGTCGCGCCGCTGATGACGACCCAGCCGCTGCCGCTCTTCGACTTCGGCGGCTTTCTGCCGCGCCTGTACCACAGCTACGCCGACGAGTTCGGCAAGGCGACGCCGGTCGCCGATCCCAGCGCGCCGCCCGGCCGGCGTCCGACGAGCCAGATGCCCGAGGCTCCCGAGTCGTCGCCCCCCTACCCGTTCACGGACTGGCCGTTCGGCGGCGCCAGCACGATCGGCGCCACGACGCCCAACTCCGTCGACACGCCGCTGCAGTCGGCGCTGCTGCCGACCAGCACGAGGACGGGCAAGTTCCTCGCCGACAACCACATCCAGGTCTACGGCTGGGTCGACGTGAGCGCCAACGTCAGCACGGCCAAGACCGGCTACGCCGGCAACAACCCCGCGGCCTACGACTACACGCCCGACATCGCCCAGCTCGACCAGGCCGTCGTCTACATCGAGCGCCTGCCCGACACGGTGCAGCAGGACCACGTCGACTGGGGCTTCCGCATCGCGCCGATCTACGGCGAGAACTACCGCTACACCACCGCGCTCGGCGTCTTCAGCAACCAGTACGTCATCCACAACCACTTCGACGGCTTCGACCTGCCGATGGCCTACGGCGAAATCTACCTGCCCTACATCGCGCAAGGCGCGGTGATCCGCTTCGGCCGATACATCTCGATTCCCGACATCGAGGCGCAGCTCGCGCCCAACAACTACACCTACACCCACTCGCTGACCTACACCTTCGACAACTACACCAACACGGGCGTCGTCACCTCGGTCAAGATCAACAAGAACGTGCTGCTGCAGTTCGAGATCAGCTCCGGCACCGAGACGGTGCCGTGGAACGCCAAGCACATCAACCTGGTCAACCCGGTCACCGGCGGCCAGGGCTACTCCGGCCCGCGCGACCCCGGCACGCAGCCGAGCTTCAGCACCTGCATCCAGCTGCAGACCGACAGCGGCAACGACAACATCTATCCCTGCGTCAACGCCATCAACAACGGCACCTGGGGCTACAACAACCTGCAGTGGTACGGCTTCACCTACTACCACAAGTTCAACGACCGGCTGCACCTGTCCTTCGAGTCCTACTTCGAATACGAGAACAACGTGCCGGACGTGTCGCAGGGCTACGGCAACACCGCCTTCGCCTACGACGCCAACCCGCCGCTGGAGGCGCACTGCCGTGCCACCCAGACCGCCTGC
>CALMGA010000213.1:0-41320 GCA_937863205.1 uncultured Beijerinckiaceae bacterium
TCGCGGCAGATGGCGGCGCAGCGCGGGCGCTGCCTCATCATCAACCTGCCGGGCAGGCCCACCTCGATCGCCACCTGTCTCGACGCCATCTTCGCCGCCGTGCCCTATTGCCTCGACCTGATCGGCGCCGCCCGTTTGGAAACCGATCCGGCGGTGATGGTCGCCTTTCGCCCGAAAGGCGCGTAAGGCAGGCGGTGCATCGACGGCAGCCGTCGCACCGAGGCGGGGGCGGCGTGGCCGCGTCACCGGGCAGGGCACGAACGTTGCCTGCGTCGTGCCACCGACTTAGAACGGCTCGACCCTAGCCACCCGACGACGAGCGAGCTTGCTTTTTGGCCATTTCCGCCGCGATCACCCACCTGACGCACTACCGGTACGACCGCCCGGTCAACATCGGGCCGCAGGTGATTCGCTTGCGGCCAGCGCCGCATTGCCGCACGCCGGTGCGGAGCTACGCGCTGCGGGTTTCGCCGGCCGATCATTTCATCAACTGGCAGCAGGATCCGCACGGCAATTGGGTCGCCCGTTTCGTCTTCCCCAACAGGGCGCGGGAGTTGAAGATCGAAGTCGACCTTGCCGTCGACCTCGACGTCTACAATCCCTTCGACTTCTTCGTCGAAGACTATGCGACCAACTTCCCGTTCCGCTACGAGCCGGACCTCGCCACCGACCTTGCCCCCTATCTCGAAGCCGAGCCGGCCGGTCCCGAACTCGCCGCCTTCCTTCGCGACCTGCCGGACAGCAAGATTTCCACAGCCGATTTCCTCGTCGACCTCAACAGCCGCCTGTCGCGCCACGTCCGCTACCTGATCCGGCTGGAGCCGGGCGTCCAGGAGCCGGAAGAAACGTTGGCCAAGCGCTCGGGCTCGTGCCGCGACTCGGCCTGGGCCCTCGTCCAGCTGCTGCGCCATCTCGGCATCGCCGCCCGCTTCGTGTCGGGCTACCTCATCCAGCTGAAAGCCGACATCGATCCCGTCGACGGGCCGCAGGGCACCCGGGTCGATTTCACCGACCTGCACGCCTGGGCCGAGGCCTTCGTGCCCGGCGCCGGCTGGATCGGCCTCGACGCCACCTCCGGCCTGCTCTGCGCCGAGGGCCACATCCCCGTCTGCGCCACGCCGCACTACCGCTCGGCCGCGCCGATCTCGGGCCTCGTCGACTACGCCGAAGTGACCTTCGCCTACGACATGCAGGTGCGGCGCATCGCGGAAACGCCGCGCATCTCGCTGCCGTTCGCCGACGAAGCGTGGGTCGAACTCGACCGCCTCGGCGAGAAGGTCGATGCCGATCTCGTCGCGCAGGACGTCCGCCTGACGATGGGCGGCGAGCCGACCTTCGTGTCCATCGACGACTTCGAGGCGCCGGAATGGAACAGCGCCGCCGTTGGTGAAACCAAGCAGGGATTCGCCGATCGCCTGACCCGCCGCCTGCGCGCCCGCTTCGCGCCGGGCGGCATGCTGCACTATGGGCAAGGCAAGTGGTATCCCGGCGAAACGCTGCCGCGATGGGCCTTCGCCCTGTACTGGCGGCGCGACGGCAAGCCGATCTGGAGCAACCCCGACCTGATCGCGGCGGTGCCGCGCACCCTGACGGCTGAAGAGAAGGCGAAGGCGCCCGAGCCGCCGGCCGCCGCCGAAGGCCTGCGGGCCAAGGCCGAGGCCTTTGCCGCCGGCATCGCCCGCAACCTGGGTGTGGAACCCGGCACCCTGCTGCCGGCCTACGAGGATGCCGCGAGCTGGCTGCTGCGCGAAGGCAACCTGCCCGACAACGTATCGCCGATCGACCCGAAGATCGACGATCCCGAAGAGCGCAACCGGATGATCCGCACCTTTACGCGCGGCCTGTCGGTGCCGTCGGGCTACGTGCTGCCGGTGCAGCGCTGGAACACCCGGGCTCAGCCGGACGGGCGCTGGACCAGCGAGCTTTGGCGGTTGCGCCGGGGGCACCTGTTCCTGGTGCCCGGCGATTCCCCGGTCGGCTATCGCCTGCCGCTGTCGAGCCTGCCGCATGTTCCGCCGGCGTCCTACCCCTTCATCAACGACGCCGACCCGACCCGTCCGCTGGGTGATCTGCCCGATCCGGCGGACCTGCGCGCCGCCGCGCCGGCGGCCGCCACCCTGCCGTTCGAGCGCATGAGCGTGCCGCCGCGGCACCCCGGTGAGCCGACCTCGCCGAAGGTGGAGATCGACGGCGCCGTGCGCACCGCCGTGTCGGTGGAGCCGCGCGATGGCGTCATCTGCGTTTTCATGCCGCCGGTGAAGGCGCTGGAAGACTATCTGGAGCTGCTGGCGGCGGTGGAGGCCACCGCCGCCGAACTCGGCCTGCCCGTGCACGTCGAAGGCTATCCCCCGCCCCTCGACCCGCGCCTCGACGTCATCAAGGTGACGCCCGATCCCGGCGTGCTGGAAATCAACGTGCAGCCGGCCAACAGCTGGCGCGAGGCGGTGGCCATCACCCGCGGCCTGTACGAGGACGCGAGGGCGTGCCGCCTGGGCGCCGACAAGTTCATGACCGACGGCCGCCACACCGGCACCGGCGGCGGCAACCACGTCGTGCTCGGTGGCGCCACGCCGGCCGATTCGCCGTTCCTGCGCCGGCCGAACCTGCTCAAGAGCTTCGTCCTGTACTGGCAACGCCATCCCTCGCTGTCGTACCTCTTCGCGGGGCTGTTCATCGGGCCGACGAGCCAGGCGCCGCGCGTGGACGAAGCGCGCCACGACGGTCTCTACGAGCTGGAGATCGCCCTCGCGCAGGTGCCGAAGCCCGGCGAGGCCTGCCCGCTCTGGCTGATCGACAGGCTGTTCCGCAACATCCTGGTCGACGTCACCGGCAACACCCACCGCGCCGAGATCTGCATCGACAAGCTGTACTCGCCCGACGGGCCGACCGGGCGGCTGGGCCTCATCGAGTTCCGCTCCTTCGAGATGCCGCCCGATGCCCGCATGAGCCTCGCCCAGCAGTTGCTGCTGCGCGCCTTCGTCGCCTGGTTCTGGCGGCAGCCGCAGGACGGCTCCTTCGTGCGCTGGGGCACGGTGCTGCACGACCGGTTCATGCTGCCGCACTTTGTTTGGGCGGATTTCCTCGGCGTGCTCGCCGACCTCCGCGCGGCCGGCACCGACATCGACCCGGCGTGGTTCGAGGCGCAGCGCGAGTTCCGCTTCCCGTTCTGCGGCACGGTGGAGGCGGGCGGCGTGCGGCTGGAGCTGCGCCAAGCCCTGGAGCCCTGGCACGTTCTCGGCGAGACCGGGGCGCTCGGCGGCACCATCCGCTACGTCGACGCCTCCATGCAGCGCCTGCAGGTGCAGGTCGAGGGCTTCGTGCCAGGCCGGCACTTGATCGCCTGCAACGGACGCCCTCTGCCGATGACGGGAACCGGCCGCGGCGGGCAGGCGGTCGCCGGCGTGCGTTTCAAGGCGTGGCAGCCGGCCGACGGCCTGCATCCGACGATCCCGCCGCATACGCCGCTCACCTTCGACATCTACGATCAATGGTCCGGGCGCTCGCTGGGCGGCTGCACCTATCACGCCGCCCATCCCGGCGGTCGCAGCTACGACACCTTCCCGGTCAACGCCTTCGAGGCGGAAGCGCGCCGCCTCGCGCGCTTCGAGGCGAGCGGACACACGCCCGGCGTCTTCGCCGTGCGGCCGGAAACGCCCAATCCCGACTTCCCCCTGACGCTCGACCTGCGCCGCGTGCACCACGGCTAGCGATGGCGGAGCGACGGGAATGACGCGCAACGACGGCGGCGGAGCGATCGACGGCGCACAAGCGTCGCTGACGCAGCTGCCCGGCTTTTCCGACCTCGACGAGATCGTGGCACGATACCGCCGCCTGCCGGGAGTGCCTGACGAGTTCCTCGCGGCCGATGGCTCGCCCCGGCCGGCTTGGCTGCGCGTGATCGCGCGGCTGGTCGAGATCGGGCCGCAGGAAATGCAGCGGCGGTTCGCCAGCGCCGATCGCCACATCCGCGACTCCGGCGCCTCCTACCGGCCCTACGGCGGCGCCATGGAGCAGAGCTGGCCGATCGGGCATCTGCCGCTGCTGATCGCATCCGAGGAGTGGCGCCACATGGCCGCCGGCGTCGCCCAGCGCGCCGAGCTGATGGAAGCCGTGCTCGCCGACATCTACGGCGAGGGTCGACTGATCGCGGAGGGCGCCGTGCCGGCCTCGGCCATCGCCGGCTGCCCGGACTACCTCCAGCCGATGACCGGCGCCCTCCGGCGCGGCGAGCGGCACCTCCATCTGTACGCCGCCGACCTCGGCCGCGGCCCGGACGGCAAGTGGTGGGTGCTGGGCGACCGCACGCAGGCGCCCTCGGGCACAGGCTACGCCCTGGCCAACCGCCTTGTCCTGTCGCGCACCTTTCCCTACCTCTACCGCAACCTCAACGTCGAGCGGCTGGCACCCTTCTTCGACGCCTTTCGCGCCGGGCTCGCCGCCCACGCGAGCCGCAGCGATCCCCGCATCTGCCTGCTCACGCCGGGATCCTTCAACGAGACCTACTTCGAACAGGCCTACCTCGCCCGCTATCTCGGCCTGCTGCTGGTCGAGGGCGGCGACCTCACTGTGCGCGACGGTGTCGCCCACGTGCGCACCATCGCCGGCCTGAAACGCGCCGACGTCATCCTGCGTCGCATCGACTCCGACTTCGCCGACCCTCTCGAACTCAACGCCCGCTCCTGCCTCGGCGTCCCCGGCCTCGTCGAGGCGGTTCGCACCGGCGGCGTGACGCTGGCCAACGCGCTGGGGTCCGGCGTCGTCGAAACCCCGGTGATGATGAGCTTCATGCCCGGCCTGTGCCGCCGCGTGCTCGGCGAGGAGCTGAAGCTGCCCAACATCGCGACCTGGTGGTGCGGGCAGTCGAGGGAGCGCAAGGCCGTGCTCGATCGGATGGACGAGATGGCGCTGGCCGGCGCCTTCGGCGACGCGCTGCCCGGCGCCGAGCGATACCAGTCGGTGATCGGCGCCACCTTGAGCGCGCCCAACAAGGCGAAGCTGCGCGACGCGATCGCGCGACGCGGCATCGACTATGTCGGGCAGGAAGTGGTCAAGCTGTCGACAACGCCCGTCTGGCTCGACGGTCAGCTGCAGCCGCGCCCCTTCACACTTCGCGTCTTCGCCGCCCGCACGCCCGACGGCTGGACGGTGATGCCCGGCGGCTTCTGCCGGGTGTCGCACCGCCCCGACGTGCGCGCCGTGATCATGGGCGCCGGCGCCGAGTCGGCCGATGTTTGGGTCATCGGCGACGAGCCGGTCGCGCAAACGACGCTTCTGCCGACCGAAGGCAGCCAGCGCATCCGCCGCGTCCTCGGCAACCTGCCGAGCCGGGCGGCCGACAACCTGTTCTGGTTCGGCCGCTATCTCGAACGGGCGGAAGCGGTGCTGCGGCTGGTGCGCGCCTATGCCGGCCGCCTGATCGAATTGAACTCGCCGCTCGCCGATGCGTCCTGGTCGGTGGAGCAGCTTGAGGGCCTGTTCGACGGAACCGGCGCGATCGAGCTGGAAAAGGTCACCACGGGAACGGCGCTCGCCGCCAACGCCTTGTTCAGCAAGTCGGACTTCGGCTCGGCATTCCGCCTGGTCGACGACGCCCGCCGCGCCGCCTCGACAGTGCGCGAGCGCTTGTCGCCCGATACGTGGCGCCTGATCGAGGACGCGCACACCATCCTCGACCGCGATCCCGGCCTCACCTTCGAGGAGGTCGACATCACCGACCGGGTCGAGGCGGCGCTGCGCCGCATGGCCGCCATTTCCGGCCTCGCCCAGGAGAACATGAACCGCGGCGCCGGCTGGCACCTGCTCGACCTCGGGCGTCGCATCGAGCGCGCCATCAACACCTGCCGCTTCGCCCGCCGCCTGATCTGCCCGGATGGCCGCGCGGAGGGCCTGGGCGTTCTGCTCGACCTCGTCGACTCGCAGATCACCTACCGTTCGCGCTACCTCGTCGGCCTGTCGCTGCCGCAGGTGCGCGACATGGTACTGCTCGATCCCTACAACCCGCGCTCGGTCGCCGCCCAGGTCGAGCGCATCGTGGAGCATCTCGGCAAGCTGCCCGGCCTCAACCAGGACGGCATGCTGGAAGCGCCGCAGCGCCTCGCTTTGGCGATCCACAGCGAACTCGCCACCGGCGTCGCCGCCGCCTTCGATACCTCGGCCGTCCTGTCAGTCGAGCGGCGCCTGCTCGATCTCGGCGATGCCATCGGCACCCGCTACTTCCTGCACGGGGCAGCGGCCGTGCGGGCCGACAAGGCCGTGGGTTTGGCGTGACCTTGCGCCACCAATGATGCCACTGAAATGATCTACGACATCAAGCACGTCACGCTCTACGAGTACGGGTCCAGCGTCACCTACTCGAACTGCGCCCTGCGCCTGCTTCCGCGCGACGAGCCGGGGCAGGTGGTCTACGCCAGCGCGCTCGACATCGTGCCGGCGCCCGAACGCACGGCCGAGCGCATGTGCTTCTTCGGCAACCGCGTCACCTGGATCACCATCGAAACGGCGCACCGCTCGCTGACCGTCTCGACGAAGACATCCGTCGAGATCCACCGCGATCCGCCGCCGCCGGCGGAAACGACCGAGCCCTGGGAAACCGTGCGCGACGCCGCCTTCGCCACGCGCGCGCTCGATCCCGACTCGCCGGCCCACTACATCCACGCCAGCCGCTTCGTTCCCCACCACCAGCCGGCGACGCTCTATGCCAGCGAGAGTTTCCCCCCGGCGCGGCCGGTACTGCAGGGCGCGGCGGATCTGATGGGCCGCATCCGTCGCGAGTTCCGCTACGACCCCAAGGCGACGGTCGTCTCCACCCCCCTTTCGGAGGCCTTCGCCAAGCGCCACGGCGTGTGCCAGGACTTCGCCCACATCATGATCTCCGGGCTGCGCGGGCTGGGGCTGCCGGCCCGCTACGTGTCGGGCTACATCCGCACCATCCCACCCCCCGGCAAGAAGCGGCTGGAGGGCGCCGATGCCACCCACGCCTGGGTCTCCGTCTGGTGCGGCGCGACCGTCGGCTGGGTCGGCCTCGACCCGACCAACAACATCATGATCGGCGACGATCACATCATCCTGGCCAAGGGTCGCGACTATGCCGACATTTCGCCCGTCGCCGGCATTATTCTCGGGTCCAAGGAACAGGATGTCGACGTCAAGGTCGACGTGATCCCGCGCGGCGAGTAGCCGACACCCGCACCCGTCCCGGACGGGCCCACGGGTCGAACGCGGGTCGGGCGGGCCTCGGATCCGCCCGCGGCGCGACGACGACGTAGTCACGCACTTCGCACTACAGGTTGTCGGCCTCGCCCTGGCGCTTCAAGGCCTCGGCCAGCAGGCTGGCGAGCAGGGGATGATCGGCGGTTCGCAGGCCGAACACCCGGCCAACGATCTGCTTCCGCATCCGTGCCGCCTCGGCCGACTGCTGGACGTTGCGGTTGATCCGATGGCTCGCAACCCTCTGCTGGCCGACATCGGCGCCGACGTTCCTCATGTCGCCACGCAACAGGTCGAAGGCCTGCAGCACCTCCTCGATGCCCATGGGCGTTCCTCCGATGAGGTTGCGGATTCCCGCCGTTTGCTGATGGATGTCGGCGTTCGCCGTCTCCGACTGCACCGCCAGCGCCGTTGACCTCCGCGGCGACCACCGCGAAGCTGCGGCCAGCTTCGCCGGTCCGCGCCGGCTCGATCGTCATCGGCAGGCCGTCGGGCTGCAGGTCGCTCAACCGCTGGGTGATGTGGTGGCCGATGATGTCGCCTGCCGCCGGGGCTCCAAAGGCCTTGCAGCAGGCCACGTTGGCGTAGGCGATCTCGCCGTTGTACATGACAAAGGTCGGCGAGCTGAATTTATCGAGGGCGCGCGCCTTCACCGCTTCAACGCAGAACGTTGCAGCCGGGCGCGTCGCCTTGTCCAGCCCGCCAGCCTGCCGATATTTGAATCACTCGAACCAAAGCGAACGCTTGGCGGCAGCTTGCCGTCAAGTCACTGACCTGAAGCAAATGCCGGGGATGCTACGTCCGTCTTCCTGGCGATGGCTCCGCGGCTCCGTGAAGACCTCAGGGCCATCCCTCGTCCCCCGCGCCGTCCGCTCTGGTGCTGCCCGGCCACCCTGGCGTGTCAAAATCCGGCCATGGACTGCAGGCCCTTGCGGTCGCGGACGATGTACAGGCTGCCCCGCCCGGCGATCAGCCCGCGCGTCTTCAACTCCTTGAGCGCGCGATTGGTGTGCACCGCGCTGAGGCCGAGGTGGTCGGCCATGTCGGTCTGCGTCAGGGCGCAGCGGATCGATCCGTCGAGGGCTTCGCCGTTCTGCTGCAGGCGAACGAGCAGATCGTACAACAGATCGGCGGTCCGCTCGCGCGCCGACCGTCGGCCGAGGTTGACGATCTGCCGGATCATGGCCGCGTTCTCCGCCAGCACTGCCGCCATCAGATAGTCGGCGATGGCCGGGCGCTCCCTCATCGCCCGCACGACCAGCTCGCGCCGCAGGATCGCGATCCGGCAGTCCGCCAAGGCCAGCACGCCGAAGGCCGCCTCGGCAGAGCCGATCGCGTCGAGATCGCACACATCGCCGGCGAGGAAGATCGGCCCGATCTGCCGCCGCCCGTCCGGCAGCAGCCGGTACTTGCAGGCCCAGCCCGACAGCAGAACGTGAAGGCACCCGCCCGCCGTATGCTCATCGACGATCTTTTCGCGCGGCACGACGCTCGTCACCGAGCGCGACGCCCACTCCGTGAGGAAGTCAACATCGTCTCCGGGAAGCGCGCAGCGCACCAGCCTGTTCCGGAAAAAATCGTTCAAAGCCACCAAGCCGTCCATTCCTCCGAGCCCAGCTCGACCATGCCGTAACGGCAAGGAAGCAGGGCGGGAAACGTTCGCGGCGATGCAAGAGATCAGCCGATAAATATCGCCAGTGTTGCCGGAAGAGAACGACGCCATATGAAAACCGTGTGAAGATTAAACATGGTTGCGGCACTTCGCCGTCGCGTCGCTCACTTCATCGTGATGTCGATTGGTGACGGCGCCGCCGGTCGCGTTCTCTTTCCCGTCGGGATAGAAGACGTCGCAAGCCCAGCGGATCGCTTCATCCTATGTCTCCAGGTTTGTCTCCGTTCGTCGAGGCGCTACGCCTGCCGGCGTTTGTTTGCGTCAACTGCGGCTACTGGCAACGCCATTTCGGGCCGCCGCCGTCTTGCCCGCTGTGCCTGGATGCACGCCACGTCGTGCCGCAGAATGGCTGGCGTTTCCTCGATCTTGACACGGCACAACGCGCCTTTCCCTGCCATTGGGAGGAGCTCGAGCCCGGCGCCTGGCGGTTCTGGAACGACCCCGTCGAGGGCATCGGCCCATCAAGCATCCTTCTGCGCACGCCGGCCGGCAACGTGATGTTCGAGGGCTGTTCGGTCTTCAGCGAGGCGGCGCTGACCGATCTCGCCGCTCTCGGCGGCGTTCAGGTGCTTTCGGCATCGCACCCCCACGCTTACGGCGCGATCTGGCAGGTCCAGGACCGCTTCGATCCCGAGCTGGCTTTGGCCGCCGCGGATTTCGCCTGGTCGGCCGCGCTGCAGGTCACCTGGCCGTTCGATGATCGGCTGGAGCCGCTGCCCGGCATCGAACTCTACCGCACGGCCGGGCACTTCGAAGGGCATAGCGTCCTCTACGACAGGGCGCGGCGGCTGCTGCTGTGCGGCGATGCCCTGAAATTCGAGCTGTCGCCGCGCGATCGCCGGCAGGCGACGACCATTTCCGCCCACAAGGCCTTCGTGCGCGCCACGCCGCTGACGTTGAGCGAGCTGCGGCGATACCGCGACGTCTTCGCCCCGCTCGACTTCGCGCAGACGTGGACGCCGTTCGAGCAGGCGCGCAACAGCGGGCGCGCCGAAGCGCTGGCGTTGATCGATGCCCAGCTCGCCACCCGGCCGCACCCCGATCAGGTTGCGCTGGCCGAGCTGCGCGGCGTTGGAGGAGACAGCCCGCCGCTCAGCCGGCGGGGACGCGACGGAGGGCGCGCTTAGGCTTTCCCGAGGCGGCATCGCCCGGCGCTCTAGTCAGGGTCGCGCGAGGTGTATAGGCCATGCCTAACCGTCGTTCCGTCCAGCGGCAGCCGCCTGCCTTTCGGTCAAATGCCCAAGCTGTACCACCACCCGCTCGATCCGCTGTCGCGTTTCGCCCGCCTCGCGCTTGCCGAATACGGCATCGAAGCCGACCTCGTGGAAGAGCGGGCCTTCGAGCGGCGCCACGACTTCCTCGCGCTCAACCCGGCGGGAACGCTGCCCGTGCTGAGCGAGGAGGGCGGCGCCGTTGTGCCCGGCCCCGGCTTGATCGCGGAATGGCTCGATGAAACGCGCGGACATACCGTGCCGGGCCGCCGCCTGATGCCGGAACCGCCGCACGAGCGCATCGAAGTGCGCCGGTTGACCGAATGGTTCAACACCAAGTTCTTCGCCGAAGTGTCGAACTGGCTGGTGACGGAGAAGGTGTACAAGCGCTTCATGAGCGCCGAGCAAGGCGGCGGCGCGCCGGCCATGGAGCTGGTGCGGGCGGCGCGCACCAACATCCGCTACCACCTGCGCTACATCGGCTATCTCGTGGCGAGGCGGAACTGGCTCGCCGGCGACGAGCTGACCTACGCCGATCTCGCGGCGGCGGCGCACCTGTCCAGCGTGGACTATCTCGGCGACGTGCCCTGGGACGAGGACGAGACGGCAAGGAACTGGTACGCGCGGGTGAAGTCGCGCCCGGGCTTCCGCACCCTGCTGGCCGACCGGGTGCCGGGCATGGCGCCGGCCGACAGCTACCCCGACCTCGACTTCTGAAGACGCCGCTCCCGCCCGCGGCCGTGAAGGCACGTCTCGCCAGGCGGGCGGCCTCGCTCGGCTTCGACCTGTGCCGGGTCGCCGCGCCCGACAGCATCCCGCAGGCGCCGTCCCGCCTCGCCGCCTTCATCGCGGCCGGCTGCTGCGGCGACATGGACTGGCTGGCGGAAACGGCGCCGCGCCGCGCCGACCCGCGCGTTCTCTGGCCGCAGGTTCGCTCAATCGTGATGCTCGGCCTCAATTACGGGCCGGCCGGCGATCCCCGGATCTTCCTTGCCGACCGAGGCGCGGCCAACATCTCCGTCTACGCCCGCAACCGCGACTACCACGAGCTCATCAGGGGGCGACTCAAGGAGTTGCGCAGCGTCCTGCTCGCCGCGGCCGGGGGCGGCGAAGCCAAGGTCTTCGTCGACACGGCGCCGGTGATGGAGAAGCCGCTGGCCGAAGCGGCGGGGCTGGGCTGGCAGGGCAAGCACACCAACCTCGTCTCGCGGGGCCACGGATCCTGGCTGTTCCTCGGTTCCATGTTCACCACGATCGAGCTGCCGCCCGACCCAAGCGAGGCCGACCACTGCGGCTCCTGCCGCGCCTGCCTCGACGTGTGCCCCACCGACGCCTTTCCCCAGCCCTACCGGCTCGACCCGCGCCGCTGCATCTCCTACCTGACGATCGAGCACAAAGGCTCGATCCCACTCGAATTCCGCCGCGCCATCGGCAACCGGGTGTACGGCTGCGACGACTGCCTCGCCGTCTGCCCGTGGAACAAATGGGCGCAAGCCGCCAGCGAGGCCAAGCTGCAGCCGCGCCCGGATTTCACCGCGCCGCGCCTCGCCGATTGGCTCGTCCTCGACGAGGCGGGCTTCCGCTCGCTGTTCTCGGCCAGCCCGGTCAAGCGGCTTGGCTGGACGCTGTTCCTGCGCAACCTCCTCATCGCCGCCGGCAATTCGGACGATCCCTCGCTGATCCCGGCCGTGCGGCGCTGCGGCGCACACCCTTCCGCGATCGTGAAGGAGACGGCCGCCTGGGCCTTGGATGAACTGGACGCCTCGTCCTGCGTCGACCGCGCTCCCGCCGCGATTTTGCGCTAGCCTCGCGCCCATGAACCTCTTCGCCTTCGGCCTCGGCTACAGCGCCCAGCACTTCGTTAACGACTACCGCGACCTGTTCGCATCCGTCGCCGGTACGGTGCGCGACGTGGGAGTGGCGCGGCCGCTTCTCGGCGGCACGGAGGTGCTGCGCTTCGGTCCCGACGGGTGCGACGGCGCGATCGAGCAAAGGTTGGGGACCGCCGACGTCATCCTGGTGTCCGTGGCGCCCGGCACGTCGGTCGATCCAGTGCTGGCCCGCTTCGGCCGCCGCATCGCAGGCACGAGGCGGCCCCAGCTCATCCTGTACCTGTCGACCATCGGCGTCTACGGCGACCGCGGCGGCGAGTGGGTTGACGAGAGCGAGTTGCCGGCGCCCTTGTCCGAGCGGTCCAGGGTGCGGGTGCAGGCGGAAAAGGCGTGGGCGACCCTTGCCAAGGACCGAACCAAGACCGTGCACCTGCTGCGCTTGTCCGGCATCTACGGGCCGGGCCGCAACCCCCTCGTCAACCTCGCTCGGGGCAGGGCGCACCGATACGTCAAGCCCGGTCAGGTGTTCAATCGCATCCACGTCGAGGACATCGCCCGCACCCTCGCCGCGCTGGTCGGCCAGCCGGCGGCCGGCGGGCATCACGTCTGGAACGTCACCGACGACGAGCCGGCGCCGCCGCAGGACGTCGTCACCTTCGCCGCCGAGATGATGGGCGTCGAGCCCCCGCCCGCGCAGGACTTCGCCACCGCCGAGCTGTCGCCGATGGCGCGCAGCTTCTACGGCGAGAACAAGCGCTGCTCCAACCGCAAGATCAAGGAGGAGCTGGGAGTCGACCTCGCCTATCCCACCTACCGCGAAGGCATCGCCGCCCTGTGGGCCGACGGCGAGGGCCGGGCGCCTGCTTCGGTTTAGGGCTGTTCTTCGCCGATCTCAGCGAGCGCTTCGAAAGCTGCTGGGAACAGGCCCGACCTGCCGTGGCGTTCTCGCCGGCCTTCTCGTCATCAGCCCCTCGTCATCAGCCCAGTGCGATCGCGGATCATCGGCTTCGAGCACGCGCCCCGGCGATGTTGCCGGTCACGATGCGGCGCATCCTGCGCTCGGCGACATGCGCCGGCAGAGATTGATCGCCCCGGACAAGGTCGACGCGATCATCCTGAAGCACAATTGCGCGATCGCCATAGATTGCAAGACCGTTCGAGGTGCCGGAGGTCATCAGCCTTTCCCGTTGATATCGCGCGCCGTCGTGACGATCGGGCATTGACCGGCCGCGCCGTATTGCGCAGCACTCGGGCGCGGCAGGCGTTTGCCGCGAACGGAGGTTGGCGATGCGCGCTCGAAGCTTGCGTGAAGTGTTGTCGGCGGGATCGGTGGCGCTGTGCCTCGTCATCGGGGTCGCGGGTGCGGCGAACGCCCAGTCCCCGACCGTCGGCTCCCAAGCCAAGACCGGCACGGCGCCCAAGGCCGCCGCCCCCAAGCCGACCGCGGCGGAGGCCGCCCCCAAGTCCGCCGACCTCGTCGACATCAACACGGCCGACAAGGAGCAACTCGACGCCCTCAAGGGCATCGGCCCCAAGCGGGCCGACGACATCATCAAGGGCCGCCCCTACAAGGGCAAGGACGAACTGTATCAGAAGAAGATCATCCCCAGGGCCGTCTACGACGGCATCAAGGACAAGATCATCGCCAAGCAGAAGTAGCGGCCGGCTCGCACCAACGCTGGGATCGCGTCTTCATCCGCCTGCCCGCGTCGCCTATATGGCTGCTCGGGAGCTGCGATGACCGATCCGATGCCGGCGAACGAAGACGACATCCTGCAACAGGCGCAGGCCTGGCGCGAGGCGGGTCGAGCCGTGGCGGTGGCGACCGTGGTGGATACCTGGGGGTCCGCTCCGCGACCGGTCGGCAGCCATCTCGTGATCGATGCCGATGGGCTGTTCCTGGGCTCGGTCTCGGGCGGCTGCGTCGAGGGCGACGTCGTCAGCGAAGCTCTCGACGTCATCGACGGGGGCGTGCCCCGGCTGCTCGAATTCGGCGTCGCCGACGAAACGGCGTGGCGCGCCGGCTTGTCCTGCGGCGGCCGCATCCGCATCCTCATCGAAAGATTGGACTGATGCGAGGGTCGGACCGATGCGGCTAGCCGACCTCGTTCTTCTCAACGCCGAGCGTGCCGCCCGCCGGCCGGTGGCGCTGGTGACCGATCTCTCCGCCGTCGCCGGCGGCATCGTGGAGCAGCGCGTCGTTCCCGCGGCGGCGGTGTCCGGGGACCCGCTCGGAACTCTGATCGCCGACCAACTGCGCAGCGGTCGCAGCGGCACCGTTTCGCATGAAGGGCGCGACCTGCTCATCACCGTGCAGGTTCCGCCGGTCCGCCTCCTTCTCGTGGGCGCCGTGCACATTTCGCAGGCGCTGGTGCCGATGGCTGGCCTGGTCGGGCTGGACGTGACGGTTCTCGACCCGCGCACCGCCTTCGCCAGCCCAGAGCGTTTTCCCGGTGTCGAGCTGCTGGCCGAATGGCCCGACGACGCGCTGCCTCGCTTCGCGCCGGATGCCTTCACCGCCGTGGCGCTGCTGACCCACGATCCCCGCATCGACGATCAGGCCCTCGTCGCGGCGCTGCGGGCGCCCTGCTTCTACATCGGCGCGCTTGGCTCGCGGAAGACGCACGCGCGGCGGCTGGAGCGGATGCGCGCCCTCGGCTTCGGCGACGACGACCTCGCCCGCCTCCATGCCCCCATCGGGCTCGACATCGGCGCGGTGAGCCCGGCCGAGATCGCCGTCTCGATCCTCGGCGAGATCGTCGCCGCGCAGCGCCGCAAGCCGTCGCGCTCGGCAGACCGGCCAGCGGAGCGGCTGGCGTGAAGTTCGGGCGGGTCGCCGTCGCCGCCGGCGAAGGACTGATCCTGGCCCATGCCATCCGGGCCGAGGGCGTCAGCCTCCGCAAGGGCGAGCGGGTCGGCGCGGCGCATGTCTCCGCGCTGGAGCGGGCCGGCATCACATCCGTGATCGGGGCGTGGCTGGAACCGGGCGACGTCACCGAGAACGTCGCCGCCGCGCTGCTCGCCGAGCAGGTCGCCGGCGTGAATATCCGGCTTGACGACGCCTTCACCGGACGTTGCAACCTGCTCGCCTGCGCGGCCGGCCTGCTGCGCGTGGATGCGGCAACGATCGACGCGATCAACGCGGTCGACGAGTCGATCACCCTGGCGACGCTGCCGCCCTTCCAGCCGGTCGAGGAGGGCGAGGTCGTGGCGACGGTGAAGATCATCCCCTTCGCCGTCCGGGGCGAGCACCTCGACCGCAGCCTCGGCGCGCCGCTGGGCTCGGTGAGCGTGGCACCCTATCGGCCGGCCAGGGTCGGCGTGGTCTCGACGCTGCTTCCGGGATTGAAAGCCTCGGTGCTGACCAAGACCCTTGCCGCGCTGGCGGCGAGGCTTGCCCCCGCCGGGGCGACGATCGTGCATGAAGCGCGGGTCGGGCATAAGGCCCAGGCCCTGACGCAAACGCTGACCGAAGCTCTCCGTCCCGTCGCGGCCTGCGACCTCCTGATCGTGTTCGGCGCTTCCGCCATCACCGACCGGCGCGATGTTGTCCCCGTGGCGATCGAGCTTGCCGGCGGGGTCGTTGAGCACCTCGGCATGCCGGTCGATCCCGGCAACCTGCTGCTGCTCGGCCATTTCGTGCGCCGGGAACCCGGTGGGGACGCGCGCGTGCCGGTGATCGGAGCGCCGGGCTGTGCCCGCTCGCCCAAGGAGAACGGCTTCGACTGGGTTTTGCGCCGCCTGCTCGCCGGCCTCGACGTCAGCGGCGCCGACCTCCGCCGGATGGGCGTCGGCGGCCTGCTCAACGAGATCCCGACCCGCCCGCAGCTGCGCGACGTCCGCGGGAGCGAGGGTGGCTGACATCTCGGCCCGACCGGCCTCCGCCGTTGCCGCCGTGGTGCTGGCCGCCGGACGTGCGAGCCGCTTCGGCGCCGGGCCGGATGGCAGCAAGGTCTTCGCCCTGCTCGACGGCAGGCCGCTCGTCGCTCATGTCGTGGCGACCGCGCGGGCGAGCGGGGCCGCGCCGATCCTGGTGGTGACGGGGCATGCCGGCCACCTCGCCGAGGCGGCGCTGCACGACGACATGCCCGATCGCTTCATCGCCAACCCCGATCATGCCACCGGCCTTTCCTCGTCGCTGCGGGCCGGCATCGCCGCCGTGCCGGACGGGGCGTCGGGCGCGCTGGTGCTGCTTGCCGACATGCCGCTCGTGTCCGCCGCCACCTTGCAGGCGCTGATACGGACACTCGCGCTTGGGAGTTGCGATGCCGTGGTGCCGGAGCACCGCGGCCGTCGCGGCAATCCCGTGCTGCTCGCGCGGAGCCTGTTCGCCGGCGTCATGCATCTTGCCGGCGACGAGGGCGCGCGCCGCCTCCTCGCCGAGCCCGGTCGCCGCATACGTTCCTGTCCGGTCGATGATCCCGGCATCCTGGCCGACATTGACACGCCGGAAGCACTGGCGGCCGCGCGGCGGGAAGGGCTCAGGCGGCGTTGAGGTCGCGGTCGGCGGTATGTGGCAGCGCGATCGCCGACTGCGCCAGCCACGCCTGCATCGACACGCGCTCGTCGATCTCGCGGGCGGTCAAGGGCGGCGCGAAGTAGTAGCCTTGCAACTCGTCGCAGCCAAGCTTCTGCAGGAATTCGACCTGCTCGGCGAACTCCACGCCTTCGGCCGTCACGGTGAGGCCGAGGGCATGGCCGAGCGAAACGATGGATTCGAGGATGATGGCGCCCTCGCCGCTGGTTTCCAGCGAGCCGAGGAAGGCCCGGTCGATCTTGATCTTGTCGAAGGCGAAACGGCGGAGGTAGATCATAGAGGAATAGCCCGACCCGAAGTCGTCGAGGCCCATGCGGATGCCCAGCGCCCGCAGCTCCATGATGATCGCCTCTGCCTGCTCGGCATCCTGGATCAGCACGCCCTCGGTCAATTCGAGGTCGAGGCGGTTGGGGTCGAGCCCGGTAGCGTCCAGGATCGCCTTCACCGTGTCCACGAACCCGCGCTGCCGGAACTGCACCGGCGACACGTTGACGGCGATCCGCAGGCCCGGCCAGCGGCGTGCGTCATGACAGGCGCGGCGCAGAACCCATTGGCCGAGCGGAACCACGAGCCCGCGCGATTCGGCAAGGGGGATGAAGTCCTCCGGCGGCACCATGCCGAGCTCGGGATGCTGCCATCGCACCAGGGCTTCGAGACCCTGCATGCGGGTGCCGCAGGCCGACAGCAGCGGCTGGTAGGCGATGGTCAGCTCGTCGCGCTTGATGGCATTGCGCAGGTCGTCCTCGATGGTCTTGCCGAGGTGGAGCTTTTGTTCCATCGCCTTGTCGAAGAAGGCGAAGCGGTTGCGGCCCTCGTGCTTGGCCCGGTACAGCGCGAGGTCGGCCGCCTGGCTCAGCGTGTCCGGCGTGTCGCCGTCCTGCGGGCAAAGGGCGACGCCGAGCGACACGGTGACGAAGACCTGGGCGGAGCCGAGGTCGAAGGGCGCGATCATCGCGTCGTGGATGCGATGGGCCATGGCCGCGCACTGGGCGGCGTTGTCGATGTTGATCAGCATCAGGGCGAACTCGTCGCCGCCGAGGCGGGCGAGGCAGTCGCCGTCGCGCACGACCCGCTTGATGCGCTGCGCGATGCCGGTGATCAGGCGGTCGCCGGCGCCGTGGCCGTGGCCGTCGTTGACGCATTTGAAGCCGTCGATATCGATGGCGATCAGGGCGATGGGCGCATCGTGGCTGCATTGCGCCACCGCGTTCTCCAGCAGTTGCTGGAAGAACAAGCGGTTGGGGAGGTTCGACAGGGGATCGACGCCGGCCTTGTGGATCACCTCGGCCTGCTGGGCTTCCAGCTGGGAGATGTGGAAGCGCGCCTTCCAGAGGAAAACCGCGAGAAGGAAGCTCGACAGGGGGAAGACGATCAGCAGGATCTGGACGGCCGGGCCGGAGGAGGCCGTCAACCCGGGTTCGTAGCGCAGGCAAAGGAGCGAAAGGGCCGGCAGAAGGGCGCACGCGATCAACGCCGCCTGGGCAAGTCTCGGCCCGCTGCGGTCGGCGTAAAGCTTGGCAAGCGCACGCGGCGTCATCGAATGTCCTGAACGGGTCCGTGCGGAAAGGTTGCCCCGAGCCGATTAAGGATTCGTGCAACGGCGATGGAGCGCGGGCCTACAACAGCTTGAGCGCGCGAAAGCTGGCGTGACCATCGCGTCCTATGATGAGGTGATCGTGAAGGGCGATGTTGAGCGCCTTGCCCAAGGTCGCGATCTGCATCGTCACGGCGATGTCGGCCGTGGATGGGCTGGGATCGCCGGACGGATGATTGTGCACCAGGATCAGCGCGGTGGCGCCAAGCTCCAGCGAGCGGCGCATGATCTCGCGGGGGTAGACGGGGGCGTGATCCACCGTGCCCACGCCCTGCACTTCGTCGGCGAGGAGCTGGTTCTTCTTGTCGAGGAAGAGGATGCGGAACTCCTCGTGGTCGATGAAGGCCATCGCCGTTCGGCAATAGGCGAGTAGCGCCGACGAGGAGCTGAGGGCGACCCGCTTGCGGATCGCCGACAGGGCGAGGCGGCGGGCGGCGGCTTCCACGATCTTGATCTCGGTCGCAGCCGCCTCGCCCAGGCCGGGGATCTCGCCCAGCCGCTCGGGGCGGGCGGCGAGCACCTCGGCGAAGGAGCCGAAGCGGGCGATCAGCGCCTTGGCGATCGGCTTGACGTCGCGCCGGGGCATGGCGCGGAACAGAACCAGTTCGAGGAGTTCGTAGTCGGCCAGCGCGGCGTCGCCGCCGCTGCGGAAACGGTCGCGCAGGCGCTCGCGGTGGCCGGTGTGATGCGGCTCGCACAGGGGGCCGGCCGCCTCGTCGAGCCCGTTCGCCGGACCAACCGTGCCCGCACGGGCCACCTCAGCACCCGTGAAGGGAAGCGGCATAGGGTGGTTGATGAAGGCCCAGCGGCGAGTAGGTGAACACCTCGCAGCCGTCCTTCGTCACGCCCAGCGTGTGCTCGAACTGCGCCGACAGCGAGCGGTCGCGGGTCACCGCCGTCCAGCCGTCCGACAGGATCTTCACGTGCGGGCGGCCGAGATTGATCATCGGCTCAACCGTGAAGAACATGCCGGCCTTCAACGTGACGCCTTCACCCTTGCGGCCGTAGTGCAGGATGTTGGGCTCGTCGTGGAACAGGCGGCCGAGGCCGTGGCCGCAGAAGTCGCGCACCACCGAGCAGCGCTCGGCTTCGGCATAGCTCTGGATGGCGGCGCCGATATCGCCGGTGGTGGCGCCGTCGCGGATCACGGCAATGCCGCGCTCCAGCGCCTCGTGCGTGACCTCGATCAGGCGCTGGGCGCGGCGCGGCACCTCGCCCACGAGATACATGCGCGAGGAGTCGCCGTGCCAGCCGTCCACGATCAGCGTGACGTCGATGTTGAGGATCTCGCCGTCGCGCAACGGCTTGCGATCGGGCAGGCCATGGCAGACGACGTGGTTGAACGAGGTGCAGATCGACTTGCGATAGCCGCGATAGTCGAGCGGAGCTGGGTAGGCGCCGTGCGCCATCGCGAAGTCGAAGACGAGGTCGTCGAGCTCCTGGGTGCTGACGCCCGGCTTGACGTGGGCGGTCAGCATGTCCAGCGCCTCGGCGGTCAGCCGGCCGGCCGCCCTCATGCCGGCAAAGGCGTCGGCGTTGTGGATCTTGATCTGGCCGGTCTTGCGACTCGGCGCTTCGAGCGCGTCGACAAATGTCATGATGGGTGGGTCACGATCGTCGGGTGACAGGTGTCATGGCGTCGTCCGAGGAAGCTGCGAGCCTGCGGCTGCCGGCCGGGGCCACCGCGCGAGGTCGGGCTGGCAATCTAATCGCTTCTCGCACCGCCGCAAGCGCGTTGCACCGCTGAACACCGGCAGCGGCGAAGTCGCTGACGTTCAAGCGATCGCAGGAAAGGCGACACTTCGCCCGTGGGTCGCCCGCTTGGGTCGCCCGCTTAAACCGCCCTCTTTGATCGCCGTAATCGGAAGGTCACGACCGCCGACGAGCCTTCCTCGAAAGCCGACTTGCGTGCGGGTCGCCGGATGGCGGCAAGGGTGACGAAGCACAAGGCGGCGAATGCTCGTCGATCCGGGACGTTGCCGGCCGCGGCCGAACCAGGGACTACGGGACCCTTGCCGTCCCCCTCGCCGCCATTCAGTCCGGCGACTCGCGTAGGCTTGCTTGGCCAGGGACAGAGATCGGCCTGTTGGTCCCAATCCGGTTCGATATGCGATGGTATTGTGTTGCATCGGAATCGTCCGAAGACCGCTGCACGTTTTTCGCTCCGAATCTTCGGAACGGGATTGCTGTGCCTGCGAGCGATTATCGATCGTTCTTCCAGAAGTACAGGCGCGCTTGGAAGCTCTTATCAGATTGGCCGAGAGCTCTTGCTATTCGTGTTGGGCATGTGATCTGCCTGCCTGCGACCAGATCGCGAGATTGCGCCGGACTTGGCGGTGGGAACCGGTGTTTCGAAGGGAGTGTGCGAGTCAGGTTTGTGAGCCTGCTTTGATGATTTTGTCAGGCAAAATGCCTGACACCAACGACTTGGCAAGGATGGTGACCTCTCCGGGACTCGAACCCGGACGCCCCGCAGGGCTCGGCATTTTAAGTGCCGTGCGTCTACCGATTTCGCCAAGAGGTCTGCCTGTCGCCAACACGCACCGTTTCCCATTCCCGCTCCGGCTTGGCAATGGCGGCGCCCGATCGGGCAAGATCCTCGGCCTGACGCCAGGCTACTTCGCGACCACCTCGATGTCCCGGTCGAGCGTGGCGCTGACCTTGAAGGTGGTCTGGTAGGTGCGCGCGTCGTGGCGGGCGACGGCGACGTACTCTCCCTCGGCTAGGACCAGGGAGGGAAAGGCGCCGATCAGCTCGCGGATGATGTCGCCGCCCGGCGTCAGGATGGTGAAGGCGGTGTTGGCCAAAGCCTCGCCGCCGCTCTCGTTGACGAGCTTCAGCGTCATCACGGCCGAGCGGTGGCGCAGCACCGCGTCGGTGAGCTTGCCGCCCTGCACCTTGAGGTCGGCCGCCACCACCGAATTGGTCTTGTTGCCCACGCCCGAGCGCTGCCCGCCGGTATAGCCGGCCGTATCGAGCAGGGTCGACACCACGTGATAGTTGCCCTCCGGCACGGCGATGAGGTCCCCGGCCTTGGCGCCGTTGAGGACGAGCTTGGCTTCCGAGTTGCCGGTTTCGGGCACGAAGATCGAGATGGACAGCTTGGCCGGATTAATCGGCTTGTCGCCGAGCATGCCCACGATGCGCAGCGCGCCGGCATTGAGCACCAGCCGCTCGCTCGACGCGTGATCGCCCAGCGTGACCCGGCGTACGGCGGAGGCGAGATCGAGGGCTGCGTGCACGATGTACGTGCCCTCGGGCAGGGCAAGGGTCGGCGCCGCGTCGGCGGACTCCACGATCATCCTGTGGTGCCCCTGCGCATCGGCGCGCTCGTCGAAGACGCGCCAGTGGATCGGCCCCTGCCGGATCGGCTGGGCGTCGCGCGGCGTCAGCAGGGCCGAAAGGTAGAGGTCGTGCGGATGCGGTTCGCCCGCCGCCGGGAGCGGGGGACGCCGGACGACCGGACCCTCGATCGCGTCGAGGAGTGGCGGCTCCGTGCCGGGCCGCGTCAGCGCGACCTGCGCGTTCGCTGCGCCGGCGAGGACGCACAGCAGCGCGCCGGTCGCCGGGATCGTCCGCCTCCAGCCTTTCACCGGCTCTCCCCGTGTCGCTCGCCGCGGAGCAGGTCGCCTGCCGCCGCCGCCAGATTAGCAAGAGCGAGAGGATAGAAGGCGAATTCGACGCTGTGATGGCCGGCGCCGACCTCCACGCCTCGGAACAGCAGGTCGGCGCGCAGCAGCGGCGCGGGCACGCCGTCGACGCAGGCTTCCCAGCCGGGATAGACGAGGTCGTGGAGGACCACCACGCCCGCGCTCGGCGCCTCGACGTCGACCACCACCCGATTCTCGCCGTAGGTGGTGATGACGGCGGTGCCGCCGGTGGTGATGCGCGATGGATCGAGCAGCGAGCGGTCGAGCAGCTTCGCCGCGTCGGCCTCCTCGATCAGCGCTTCGGCGAGAGGGTCGAAGCGCGGCAGGCCGCCGCTGACCAGAACGTTCTCGCCCTCGATCGGCTTGAGCCTGCCGGCAACGGTGACGCGGGGTACGGGCGTGCCGTCGAGGCGGTAGATGAAGAAGCGGTCGCCGGCAAACAGCAGTGTGGCGCGCGGCCGGGGAATATGGCGGGGCAGATCGGCGACGGGCCGGTCGAGGATGAGGTAGTCGAGCCCGAGCAGGGCCGCCAGGCGCGAGTTATAGCCGCGAAACGTGTCGGGGAAGGTGCGCAGGGTCGTATCGACGGCGCTTTCCCCGACGCCGACCGCGCGCTCGTAGGCGGCGATGCGCAGCGGGTTGTAGCCGACCGTGTCCTGCAGCTTGAGCACCATGGACGCGTTCTGCCACGATCCGTCGAGCCCCAGGATCTCGACGCGGGGATGCTCACCTCTAGCTTGCCGTTCGCCGAGTTCGCGATCAAGGATCGCGAGACCGCGGGCTTGATCGGGCTGAAGCCCGTCGAAGGCGCTGTAGGTCGAGGCCGGCTCGGCGTTGAGCGGCGAGGCGGCGTTGAACCAGACGAGCTGGGCGGCCGTGGCGAGGACGAGGCCGAGGGCGACCGGAGCACGCCGGCCGCGCTGCCGGGCGACGATGAGCAGCGAGGCTTCGGCAAGAACGACGCCGCTTGAGGCGGCCAATTCGAGGGCCGAGCGCTCGAGCTGACCGGCCTGCCTGGCGAAGGCGAGGCCGGAACCGACGAGCCAAGCCGCGCCGAGAAGGGTTGCGGCGGCAAGCGCCAGCGCGAGGATGAACGTCGCCGGGCGGCGCGGCAAACCATGCGCGATGTATTCGTGCAGGAGCGAGCCGCCGAGCAGAGCCAGTCCGACGTTCGCGACGAAGGTGGCGTCGGCCGGCCGTCGGTACAGCGACACTCCCGGCAGCCAGTCGAAAGCGAATGCGAACAGGGGCGTCGATCGGCCGAAGGCATAAAGGAAGGCGCAGCCGGTCAGCAGCGCGAAGAAGCGGGCGTCGCGGGCCAGTGCCCGGCCGCCGGCCAGCCCGTGCCAAGCCAGGAGCACCATCGGCAGCGTGCCGGTGAAGAGATAGTCGATGGATCGGTCGGTCCAGTCGTTTCCCGCGGCTGTGGCGGCGCCCGGACCCCAATAGTCGTAGATCCTGTCCAGCGAGCCGAACGCGTTGGGGGCGACCAGGGTCAGCAGGTTGACGGGATCAAGCGAGCCTTCAAGCGCCATGCCGAAGGCGATGCCCGGCCGATTGGACCCGTGCAGGAATTGCATGGTGAGCAGGATCGGGACCGCCGTGACCGCCAGCGTGACGAAACCGGCGACGAGCAGCACGAGCAGCCGGTGCCAGGCGAAGGCGATCGGCGATGCAGCTTGCAGGATGCGGCGACCGGCCAAGGCCAGCAGCGTCAGGCAAAGAAGGTAGGCGACCTGATCGCGCCCGAGCGCCATCAGCGCGGCGCAAAGGCCGGCCCCCACGGCAAGACGGAGCGAGCGCCTGTCGAGCGCCGCTTCCAGCGACCAGACCGCGGCCGGGAAGAAGGAGTAGGAGATGATCATTCCGGTGTGCTGCAGCCGCGCCGCCGCCGAACCGCCGAACATGAACACCAGCGCGGCGAGCAGGGCCGCCGCAGGATGCCAGCCCCAGCGCCGGGTCAGGCCGAGCAGGGCGCCGCCGCCGCACAGCAGGTGAGCGAAGATCATCGCATCGAAGGCAGCCATCGAGGCGCGCGGCCAGAGAAGGGCGAGCAGCGCCATCGTGGGCGTGGTCACCAGCGACTGCGGGTCGGCGACCGACGGCGAGCCGGCAAAGTAATACGGGTTCCAGAGCGGCACGACGCCACGGTTGAGGGCATCGCCGAGGAAGCGGAACATCGGGTAGAAGTGGTTCTTCGCGTCCCAAGGCACCACTTCGCGGGCGATCTGCCAGCGGGCGAAGGCGAGAATGGTGACGGCAGCGAGTGCGACAACGAGAAGAACACGGGTGCGCAGTGCCCACGGCGCCGGACGCGCGCGGGCCACCGCATCAGACCGCCCGGAACCGGCCAGTGCGACGGTGTTCGACATCGTCATCGCCGCGGTGACCGACTGGACCGCGAGGGTTCCTCGCACCACTTCGGACCGCTGCCTCCGTTCGGCTCCTTGGTTCTCAAATCCTCAGCAACGACCGGCCCATGAAGCATCGCCGACGTGCGGGTTCGCCGGTCGGCTGCGAACCTCGCTGTCGCGGGCGCTCTGGCCGGATCCATTGGCGTCGTTCTCCGGTTCATGGTCGAGCGTGTCGCCGTAAAGGCGCAGCGGCGAACGGGATCTAGCCGCAACGCGTTGAATCCAGGATGAATAAGGCGCTTCGCGGGCGGCGTGCCGATTGTTCTCTGATCATCCGCTGGAGGAAAACGCCTCGCATGCCGTTCTGTTGATCGGCACGGCGCGACCTCGCGTCTGCCCCATGATCCATCGATCCGCCCATCGCGCGACGCTTGGTCAGGAGGGTCAGCACGCGCGCAAGGGCCGGCTCGGAAAGCTTGCGCTTTACGCCTTCATCGACTGGCCTGCTGCGGCGACTGTCTCGTCGCTGACGCCCCGTTGGCCCTCGCTCGCCTGAGCGACGCACCGGATGGTATGCTGCCTGCACCGCTTGGCGGCAGCACGGATGTGTGCCGGCGCAGAGTTCATTAACCATGAACTGCGACTCTTGCCGCGGTGGAAATCCGTTGGTGGCGCGCGTCAATGATTCTCGAACAGTTTCAGGCATGGGCCCGCACGGCGCCGGCAAGCGGGCGGGCCGACGGCATCAGGGTTCTGGTCAAGGCGACGCTGTATTCCGACCTCGGCGTGGTCCGCCGCGACGCGATCCGGGTGCTGACCGAATTCCTCGACGATCCCTCGCCCATCGTGCGCACCGCACTGGCGGAGGCTCTGGCGGGCGCGCCGCATGCGCCCCATCATCTCATCCTCGCGCTCGCCGACGATCAGGCCGAGATCGCCGCCATCGTGCTGTCGCGCTCAAGCGTGCTGAGCGATGCCGAACTGATCGATTGCGCGGGCTCGACCGGCGCCGCCGCCCAGGCGGCGATCGCCGCCCGCCGCGACCTGTCGGAGGATGTCGCATCCGCGCTCGCCGATGTCGCCGCGCCGTCCGCCCTCGCCGTTCTCGCCGGCAATCGCGCGGCTGTCCTCCCCGATGCCGCGATCCGGCGCATGGTGGAGCGTTGCGGCGATCATGGCGAACTTCGCGAAGCGCTGCTGACCCGGCCCGATCTGCCGCCGGACGTGCGGGTCGGCCTCGTGGCCGCCGCGACGCGCGCGCTTGCCGCCTTCGTGACCGGGCGGAACTGGATGGCCGAAGATCGCATGGGGAGGGTCGCGGTGGAAGCGCGGGACAGGGCGGTCGTCACCATCGCCGCCGACGGATCGGCCGCGCGACGCATCGAGCTGGTCGCCCACCTGCGCGGCACCGGGCAGCTCACCATGGGCTTGGCGTTCCGCGCCATTCTCAGCGGCCGGCTCGATCTGTTCCAGGCCGTGCTGTGCGAATTGACGGGCATGCCCCCTGCGCGCGTCGACGGTTTGGTGCGGCACTGCGGCAGCAGCGGCTTCGCCGCGCTCTACCGTCATGCCGGGCTGCCGGACGACCTGCTTCCAGCCTTTCGCGCCGCGCTGCGGGCCGCTCACGACACTCAGGGCAGCGGCTCGGCGCTGTCGCTGGCGGCCGTGGAACGGGTGCTCGCCTCTTGTGAAACCATCAACGGCGGCGAGCTCGACAGACTGCTCGTGATGCTTCGGCGCTTCGAGGCGGAAGCGGCTCGCGACGAGGCGCGCCTGGATGCGGCGACGCGGGACGCGGCCACCGAAGCGCTCCTTCTCGCCGACAACGACGCCCTGCCGGGGCACCTGCCCGCGCAGCGAAGCGCGTGGCGCCCGGTCGGCCGGTACCAGGCGCCGCGATACACCATCGACCTCGCCGCCATCGAGGCGCAGCTCTGCGCCGCGTGAGGCTCAATCGGGATCCATCAGGCGGGTCGCCTTCGCCCAGAACAGATGCAGCAGCGTCTTGGCATCCACGATCTCGCCGCGTTCGACCATGGCGATGGCCGCATCCAGGGTCGTCTCGATCACCTCGATGTCCTCGCCCTCGCTGACGAGGCCGCCACCGGCGGTGATTCGATCCCCGGCGCGGTAGGGCGCCACGAAGTAGGTCATGCGCTCGGAAAAGCTTCCCGGCGAGGAATAGGCTTCAAACAGCCGGCGCGGCGTCCCGCTCAGGCGGATGCCGGTCTCCTCCTCGGTTTCCTTGATGATCCGGGTCAGGGGATCGGCGCCTTCGAGCTTGCCCGCGCAGGTTTCAATCAGCGCTTCGCTTCCGCGCTTCAGGAAGTCCACGCCGCGGAACTGCCGGATCAGGATGATGGTGCCGCGCGTCCGGTCAAAGGGGAGGATGGAGGCGCCATCGCCCGTGTCGAGGATTTCGCGGGTGAGCACGCCCATGTCGCCATCGCGCCGCCGGCGGCGGAACACGACCCGTTCGAAGCGGCCGAAGCCTTCGTGCAGGGTGGTGCGCTCGGTGATCTCGGTCGGCTCGCTCAAGGTGGCAGGCTCCGTGCGTCGGCCCGGTGCCGACAAAGCGGCATCCTACCGCCGATGCGGGGACAAGGTCGAGGAGGCCGCCGGCGGCGTCAATAAACGAACTGTTCCAGCAGGATGCGCTCGTCCAGCGAATGGCCGGGATCGTGCAGCAGCACCAGTCCGGTGGCGAGATCCATGGCGATCTCCACCCGCACGACGTCGCGCACCTCGAAATGGTCGGCGACCGCCGAAACCGGCCGCTTGGCGTCCTCGAGGATGTCGATGGCGACGTGGGCGCTGTCGCGCAGCAGGGCGCCGCGCCAGCGCCTCGGGCGGAAGGCGGAGATCGGGGTGAGGGCCATCAGCGAGGTGTTGAGCGGAAGGATCGGCCCGCCCACGGACAGGTTGTAGGCGGTGGAGCCGGCCGGCGTGGCGACCATCACCCCGTCGGCGATGAGTTCTTGCAGGCGCTCGACGCCGTCGATGTGGATCCTGAGCTTGGCCGCCTGATAGGTCTGCCGGGACAGGAACACCTCGTTGATCGCCCGGCCCTTGTGGACGCGGCCGTCCCGCGTGGTGGCCAGCATGGTCAGGGGGTGGATCACCGACGGCTGCGCCTTCGCCAGGCGCCCGAGGAGGTCGCCCTCGTGACCGGTTGATTCCGACGCCTCGTTCATCAGGAAACCGACCGATCCCCGGTTCATGCCGAAGATGGGAAGCCCCGAGAACATGAAGCGATGCAGGGTTTGCAGCATCAGGCCGTCGCCGCCGAGCGCGACCACCACGTCGGCCTCCTCCTCGGCGGCATCGCCGTAGATCGCGGCGTAGCGATCGCGGGCGGCATCGGCTTCGGCCGTGCCCGACGACAGGAAGGCGATACGCTTGGGCGGTCCGGCGCCGTCGCGGGCGAGCATGGGAGGCTCTCGTGCGGGGGATCGAACCCTCTTAAGCTCGCCGCCGAGCGAAGGCAAAGCGGAGGATCGAAGGCGAAGCGCTCTGAGGCAACGGAACGCGCGGCTCAGCCGCGGCCGGGCGGCCTGCGCGGCGCTCGGAAAACCCGCGTCAGAAGCGTTCGCGCAGACCATGGCGGCGATGCCGGCGCACGACGCGGCGCACGGTCTGCGTTTCGTAGATGGGCTGGTCGACGAACAGCTCGATCTCGGCGCGCGAGGGCACGGCGACGCAGGTGCCGCCGTAGCTCGGCTCGAAGCCGGGAGAACAGAAGTACTCGACCCTGGTCACGCCGGCGGCGGACGAGGGCAGGGCACCCGGCAACGCCTTGGCCGGCAGGCCGACGGCCGCCTGCGCCGCACCCACCAGGGTGGCGGCTGCCAATCCGAAACCGAGGCCGGCTGCGAGGCGCATCATCTTCCAAATCCCGATCGGGGCGGCCCTACCGTCGGCCGGGTCCGGTCGCAAGGTTGCTCGACGCCGCGAGCCTAGTCGATCCCGCGCCGCGCGCCCAATGCGCAGTGCCGCTGCCGCGCAGATTGCCGGCCCCTGTGCCATCCCGGCCATAGCTGCCGGCCAAGGCCGGCGACAGGTATGGCCGGCAGCACGAAAGATCGCTCAGTTGCCGGCGGCGACCGTCAACTGGTCGAGAAGGGCGGCGGGATCGTTGAGAAGGCCGGCATCGGCGGCCCCGAGCCCGTTCGCCGCGGAAACAGCGATATGCAGCGGCGTCTTGGGATCGGCGATGAAGCGGGCCACCGCTTCTTCGAGCGGCTTCAGCTTGGGCGGATCGCCGGCCATCGGCGGCAGCTTGTTGCGCACCATATCGATCACCGTGTCGCGCGCCTGCGCGACGCTGACCCCGTCCTGCGTCGCCTTGAAGGCGAGCAGGCGATCGACCAGGCCATCGTCGTGGAGCGTCAGGTCGAACCCCTTGAACACCACGGACGCCGCCGCCGCCTTCTGCGCGTCGGCATCGCGCGAAACGATCGCGTCCGTCACCTTGCCGAGATCGAGCTTCAGCAGTGTCGATCCCATGCCGGTGCCCTCCATGCGCCAGTCGTTGATCTTCAACGTTTGGCTCGCCGCGTCGTAGCTGCTGGCAAGGCGGCTCGATATGTCGAGCTTGGGATAGCCGAGCGTCAGGAGCATCGGCGACATATCGGGCCGGATCGCCACCTCGACATGGTCGACGGTGAGCGTCGCGCTGGGCGGAAGGGCGTCGATCTTGGCGCCGGGCACGGCGAAGCCGGCGCGAGCCACCTCGAAATTGAGGCGCCGTTCCGGCTGGCCTGCGTCGGCGACGTTGAAATCGTAGACCAGTCCCGAAAGGTCGAAGCTGTCGAGAAGCGGCAGCGTTTTCGCGCCCAGCGAGGCCGGCAGCGTCAGTCCCTTCGCCTCGGCGCCGGCGAGAACGACCCTGCCTTGCGGTGCTTCGAAGCGGAACTTCTGCACGGCGAGGTCGCCGACCTGTCGATCATGGAAACCGCCGATGGCGATGCGGGCCAGTTGAAGAAGGTCGTTCTTGTTCGGGCCCTCGACGGGCGGTGTCGTGGCGACGTCCTCGACCTGCAGCAGGGTGAAGGACAGGGAGTTGACGATGTCATCCAGGAAGGCGTCCACCGCCGGCTCTCCCGGCTTTCCCACGGCCAGCAGCACGCTGCGCGCCTGCGTCACCAGCGCGAGGGGGCGCGCCTTCAGGCCCGTTTCCTTCAGGCTGGCCACGGTAAGCACCGGCTGGGCTTCGCCCGAGGTCAGCTTGACGGCGCTGACCGCGAAGGAGTCGGCCAACGCCTTCTGCGCTTCGTTATCGTCGGTCCGCGCGGTGGCGGCGACGTGCACGATCTGCCCCATGTCGATGCCGGCCATCTCAACGCTGCCAACCTCGGCGGCGGTGGATCCTTTGCCGCTTTTCGTCTTCAGCGTGCCGGCGGCGGCGCTGCCGAGGGCCGCCCTGCCGTGCACCACGTTGGCGAGCAGCAACTGGGTCTGCCGCCAGTGCTGCTCGAAGTCGCCGCTCTGCGTGTCGGCCTTGATCTCGGGCACGGTGATGGACGCGGCGTCGAGTCGGCGCAACCTCGCTTCCACCGATTCGGCCGTCGTCGGATCCAGCAAGGCGGCAAGATCGGCGTTGCTCAGCGAGGTGCCGGCGAGCTCGATCTTGGGGATGGTATAGGTCACGTTGTCGTAGGTGATGACGACGTTCTCGGCTGATGCCGTGCCGGGCGCCGCGAGGGACGGCGGCGCGCTGCCCGCCTCGGGCGACGCATCAGGCACGGCATCGCCGGAGGGAAACGCCCAAGCCGGCGACACCGGGGACAGCTTCGCGATCGAAGGCAGCCACGAGCGGCCGCCATCCAGAGCGAGCCGCAGGGCGGAGATGCGCACGCTGAGACGGCCGCTGTCGACCGCGATCCCGCGCAGGGTCACCTTTCCGCTGAGAACATCGACGGAGGTGTGGGCGACGCTGAGGCCGTTGCGGCCGTCGATGAGGCTGGCGATCGCCAGCCGGGTCCGCACCTGCGCCCCCAGCCCGGCGGCAGCGAGGGCGACGAACCCGGTCACGGCGGCGGCGGTGACCAGCTTGAGCGGACGAGGGATCATCATCAATGTTTCCACGCGGTCTCCACGCCGCCCTTGTCGGGGAGAGACCGCGCCCGCGCAAGCGGCCAAACAGGCCGCCGCGGCGAAAACCGGCCGCGACGGGGAAAACTTACGTGACGTGGTTGATGCCGACAGGCCGGTCAGATCGCGAAGCTGGTGCCGCAACCGCAGGACGCCGTCGCCTGCGGATTGTGGATCTTGAAGGCCTGACCCATCAGGTCGTTGACGAAATCCACCGTTGAGCCGCGCAGGTATTCGAGCGACGTCGGGTCGATCAGCACGGTGGCGCCGTCGCGCCGCAGCACGAGGTCGTCGGTGTCGGCCGCGCCGACGATGTTGTAGGTGTATTGGAAGCCCGAGCAGCCACCGCCGTCGACGCCGATGCGAAGCGCGGCGCGCGGCGCCTCGGTCTTCAGGATGTCGGCGATCCGCCTCGCCGCCGCGGCACTGATGAGAACGGCATCGACGGCCGGCGCCTTGGTCGCCGCGCACTGCACCTGTGTATTCTCGACCATCATCTCCCCGCTCGCGGCTGCCTTCGCGACCGCCGATCTTGCGACCGCCGATCTTGCGATCACCGGTCAGGCGACAGGGTGGCGGGCTAGTTCGGACCGGCGAGGGCCGGGGTCCTTGCGCGCGCCACATGCACTAGATACGTCCGGCGACGCCCCCGCGCAATGAGCGGGCAACCGGAGCCGTTTCCTTGTCGCCGACCCGTCCGCGCCCGCGTCGGATCCCGCCGCCGGGCGGGCAGCTGGCTGTCCGCGGAATGCGCTTGTCCGAGGAAGGCCGCCGCCGTGGATAGGGCCAGCTACGCCGCCAGCCCAGGGCGCAGCCCCGGCCGCCTCCTGCCCGAGCCGTCCTCGCCCACACGATCCGACTTCCAGCGCGATCGCGACCGCATCATCCATTCCACCGCCTTCCGCCGGCTCGCCCACAAGACGCAGGTCTTCGTGCCGCACGAGGGTGACCATTACCGAACCCGCCTCACCCATTCCATCGAGGTCGGACAGCTCGCCCGCGCCCTGTCGCGCTCGCTCCGCCTCGACGAGGACCTGGCCGAAGCGGTGGCGCTCGCCCACGACCTCGGCCACACCCCGTTCGGGCACACCGGCGAGGAGGTGCTCGACGCCCTGATGGCCGGCGCCGGCGGCTTCGATCACAACGCGCAGACCCTGCGGGTGGTGACCAAGCTGGAGCGCCGCTACGCCGCCTTTGACGGCCTCAACCTGACCTTTGAGATGCTGGAAGGCCTCGCCAAGCACAATGGCCCGCTGCTCGACCGCGCCGGCTTCCCCGTCGCCGCCCACGCCCTGCGCGGGCTGCCCGGCATCTTCCGCGAGGTCGAGGCGCAGCTGAAACCGATCTGCCCGCTCGGCCTCGACCGATACGCCACCGCGGAAGCGCAGGCGGCCGCGCTCGCCGACGACATCGCCTACAACGCCCACGACCTCGACGACGGGCTGCGCGCCGGCCTGTTCACGCTCGCCGAGTGCTGCGCCGTCCCCTTCCTCGCCGGCCTCCTCGACGACATCGCCGCCGCCCATCCCGGCCTCGACGACAGCCGCACCATTCACGAGCTGACACGCCGCATCATCACCCGCTTCGTCGAGGACGTCACGGCCGAGGGCGCGCGGCGGCTCGCCGGACTCGACAGCCTCGACGCGGTTCGCGACGCTGGCCGGGCCGTGATCGCCTTTTCCCGCCCTGTGGCCAACGCCAAGGACGCCCTCAAGGCTTTCCTGTGGGCGCACATGTACCGCGCCCCCGAGCTGGTCGCGATCCGCGAGCAGGCGGCGGAGGTCGTGCGCGACCTGTTCCTCACCTTTCGCGACGCGCCCGGGCTGATGCCGGCGGAATGGGCGGAGCGGGCCAATCCGCTCGACCATTCCGGCCGGCGCGAGCGCGTGGTGTGCGACTACATCGCCGGCATGACCGACCGATACGCCCTCGCCGAGCACCGCCGCCATTTCGCGGCGACGCCGGAGCTGCGCTACGGGGCGCGCTGAGCCCGTTCTTTGACGCTGCCTGGGATCTGCGCTAATCAGGTTTCACAAAAATGCCCTGCGGTTTTGCGATCAAAACCTGCTGCCTATCAAGGAGCTAAGCGGATGGAGCGTTGGCCTGCCAACGCGAACCTGCTTGGGGCGCACGCACCCCAAGCCATGACACACACGCCGACCGGCGCCGGGCAGGTCTTGCCGCCGCCGGCCCCTGCCGCAAAGCGCCGCCTCCATGAACCTCTTCGCCCTTTTTCACGAGCGGGTCGCCGCCATCCTCGCCGGCTTCGCCGCCGATAACCGTTTGCCGGCCGGCCTCGATCCCGCCCGCTTCGTGGTCGAGCCGCCCCGCGACCGGACCCATGGCGACCTCGCCACCAATGCCGCCATGGTGTTCGCCAAGGAGGCGAAGGCGTCCTTCGGCGGCCCGCGCCAGCTCGCGATGGCCGTCGCCGCGGCGCTGGCCGGTTTCGACGGCGTCGATCAGGCCGAGGTGGCCGGACCCGGCTTCATCAACGTCAGGGTGAAGCCCGAGGTTCTCGCGGTGATCCTGCGCGCCGCCCTGATCGATCCCGTCGGCTTCGCCCGACCGGCCGCGAGCCAGTCGGCGGCCCCGGTCAACGTCGAATACGTATCGGCCAACCCGACCGGCCCGATGCATGTCGGGCACGGGCGCGGCGCCGTGTTCGGCGATGCCCTGGCAAGCCTGCTCAACTTCGCCGGCCACCCCGTGACGCGGGAATACTACATCAACGACGCCGGGGCGCAGGTCGACGTGCTCGCACGCTCGGCCTTCCTGCGCTACCGCGAAGCGCTCGGCGACGAGATCGGCGCGATCCCGGACGGGCTCTACCCCGGCGACTACCTCAGGCCAATCGGCGCCGTTCTGGCCGCGACCCATGGCGACCGCCTGGTCGGCAAGGCCGAAGGCGAATGGCTGCCCATCGTGCGCGCCGCCGCCATCGCCGCGATGATGGAACTGATCCGCGACGACCTCGCCGCCCTGGGCATCCGCCACGACGTGTTCTTCTCCGAGCGCTCGCTCGTCCACGGCGCCGACGGCGACGCCGTGGCCGCCGCCATCGCCGATCTCGAAGCCAAGGGGCTCGTTTATCTCGGCCGCTTGCCGCCGCCCAAGGGACAGGCCGGCGAGGATTGGGAGGACCGCGAGCAGACCCTGTTCCGGTCTTCGGGGTTCGGCGACGACGTCGACCGGCCGCTTCTCAAGTCGGACGGATCCTACACCTACTTCGCCGCCGATATCGCCTATCACCGGGTCAAGATCGGGCGCGGGGCGCGCGACCTCATCGACGTGATGGGCGCCGACCACGGCGGCTATGTCCGGCGCATGCAGGCCGCTGTGACGGCCTTGTCCGGCGGCGAGGCGACGCTCGACGTCAAGCTGTGCCAGCTCGTTCACCTCGTGCGCGACGGCGAGCCGGTGAAGATGTCCAAGCGCTCGGGTGACTTCGTCACCTTGCGCGAGGTGGTGGACGAGGTCGGCGTCGATGCCGTGCGCTTCATGATGCTGTACCGCAAGAACGACGCGCCGTTGGAGTTCGACCTCGCCAAGGTGCGGGAACAGTCGCGCGACAATCCCGTCTTCTACGTGCAATACGCCCATGCCCGCGCCGCCTCCGTGATGCGGCAGGCCGCGAGCGTCTTCCCCGACCTCGACATGAGCCCGGCCGCTTTGGCGACGGCGGACATGTCCCGGCTCGACGATGAGGGCGAACGCGCCCTGCTTCGCGAGCTGGCGCAGTTCCCGCGCGTGGTCGAGGCGGCGGCGCGGGCGCACGAGCCGCACCGCCTCGCCTTCTACCTGCACGATCTCGCATCGAGCTTTCACGGACACTGGACGGCGGGTACCGCTCGGCCACAATTACGCTTTCTTAATGAGAAACAGAGAGAAACAACCTGTGTCCGTCTTGCCCTGGTTTCGGCCATCGGCGGCGTCATAGCGACAGGTCTTGGCATCTTGGGGGTGTCCGCACCGTCCGAGATGCGCTGAAGGACTCCCGCCCGACCAGCGAAGCCGCAGGGCCTTCGCTTGGGAGGCAAGCGTAACGGGCCGCCCCCGGGCTGCCGCGCGAGGGTTTTGAGTATGAACGAGCCCGTGGTGAAGCAACGTCCGTCCATCGACCTCGACGACTTCGAGCGCCGGCTGCGCCACGCGTCCGCACCCGCGCCCGTCGGACGGAAGGGTGACCGGCATGGCGATCCGCTGGCCGAACTGGCGCGGCTCGTCGGCGAGCCCTACGATCCCTACGGCCACGTGTTCGCCGGGGAAGGCATGGCCGGCCATCCGCCGGCGAACCAGGGGCCGTATTCGGGCGCCCCCCGGTCCGCGGATCCCTACGCGTCCGAGCGTCGCGAGCCTGGTTTCGCCGGCGGGGCACCGCGGCTGTTCGGCGACTTCGCCGCCATCGAGGCTGGATTGCGCGGCAGCTCGCACTCGCAGCACGATCGCCAGTTCACCCCGCAGAACCCGGCCGTCCCCGATCCGTCGGCCTACCACGCGCACGCCGGTTATTCCCAGGCTGATTATGCGCAGGCCGGCCACCCGCAGGCGGACCAGGCGAACTACGTGCAGGCCGGACAACCGCCGCTCGACGGCGAAGGGGAATGGACCGGCCCCTCCGTCGGCGAAGGCCTCGCCGCCGAGGGCTGGGACGGGCATAACGGCCGCCGCCCCGACACCGCGCGGGCGCGGCGTCCGATGATGCTGATGGCCGCCTCCATCGCCGTGGGCGTGATCGGCATCGGCGCCGCCTTCGCCCTGAAGGGCCGGGTGTCGTCGAGCCCGCGCGAAGTCAAGACGATCATGGCCGATGCCTCGCCCACCAAGATCCAGCCGCCGCCCGACGCGTCGCCGGACGGCGGCGGCGACGGGGCCGCGTTCGGCAAGAGCGGGCAAGCCACGCCGGCCAAGCTGGTGAGCCGGGAAGAACAACCGGTCGACATCGCGCAGGCCGTGCAGGACAACGTCGCCCGCGCCGCCCAGATGAATCCGCCCACGGATGCGTCCACGGTGCCGGTGCCACCCTCGCCGGGACAGATGCAGGCGCAAGCCTCCGGACGCGTCGATCCGACCGGCGATCCCGGGCAGGGCTTCGGCTTGGCGGAGATTCCCGCGCCCAAGCGCGTCAAGGTCGTCTCGGTGCGCCCGGACGGAACCATCCTGCCCAACGACGAACCGCCGGCCGCTGCCGCGCCGCGCCAGCCCGCCGGCAAAACCAGCGACCGCACCGGGCCCGTGGCCAAGGCGTCGACCCCGAAGCCGGTGACGGCCAAGACGACTTCGCGCGTCGCGTCCGCGGCCAAGCCGACCGACAAGAGCATCGACTCGCTGGCCGCCGGCGCGGACGACGCCCCGGCGACCAAGCCGGTGCGCAAGCCCAAGCCGCAGCGGGTCGCCTCGGCCGAACCCGGCGACGGGACCAGCGAAACCCCGGCCCCGGCCATGGACGAAAGCGGCGGCGGCTTCGCCGTGCAGCTCGCCGCGCCCGGCAGCGAGGCCGACGCCAGGGCTGCCTCCTCGCGCCTGTCGAAGAAGTTTTCCGACGCTCTCGGCGGCCATCGCATCGGCTTTCACCGGGCCGACAGCAACGGCAAGCCCGTGTTCCGCGTGCGGGTCAGCAGCCTGAGCCGGGCCGACGCCGTGAGCCTCTGCGAGAAGCTCAAGGCGGATGGCGGCAGCTGCTTCGTCGCCAAGAACTAGACCTGTGCCCCGCGCCTTCGTCTGCGGCTGCCGCGGGCTCGCGCTTGGCGCCGACGAGCGGGCCTTCCTGAGGGAGGCCGACCCGCTCGGCGTGATCCTGTTCAAGCGCAACATCGAGGGGCCTGACCAGGTCCGCGCGCTGACGGCGGAGATCCGCTCGGCGCTCGGCCGCGACGAGGCGATGGTGCTGGTCGATCAGGAGGGCGGACGGGTGCAGCGCCTCGCCGCACCTCATTGGCGCCGTCACCCAGCCGCCGCCCGCTTCGCAGCCGTAGCCGACACGGCCGCACGGATCGCGGCCGTCCGCCTCGGCGCCCGGCTTCTCGCCGCCGAGCTGCGTGCCGTCGGCATCAATGTCGATTGCATGCCTGTGCTCGACGTGCCGGTCGCCGGCGCCCACGACATCATCGGCGACCGGGCCTACGCCCGCGACCCTTCGCTCGTCACGACCCTCGGCCGCGCCGCCGCCGACGGCCTCCTCGACGGCGGCGTGCTGCCGGTGATGAAGCATGTGCCCGGCCACGGCCGGGCGGCGGCGGACAGTCACATGGCCCTGCCGGTCGTCGAGGCCTCGCGCGACGAGCTGGAGGCCTCCGATTTCGAGCCGTTCCGCCGCAACCGCGACCTGCCGGCGGCGATGACCGCGCATGTGGTCTATGCCGCGATCGATCCCGAGCGCCCGGCGACGATCTCGCCGGTGGTGATCCGCGACGTGGTACGCGGCGCCATCGGCTTCGACGGCCTGCTGTTCAGCGACGACCTGTCGATGAAGGCCCTGCAGGGCAGCTTCCGTGACAAGGCGACCCGGCTCTTCGCCGCGGGGGTCGACGTCGCCCTGCACTGCAACGGTGAGCGGGCGGAGGCCGAAGAGGTCGCCGCGGTGGCGCCCGTGCTGGCGGAGGCCGCTGCGATCCGGGTCGAGCGCGCCCGCGCGGCCCTGCGCCGTCCGCAGGCGGACTTCGACCGGGCGGCGGCCGCGGACATTCTCGATCGCGTGCTTGCGGCCTCGGCCTGATCGGCCGAAACTGCTTCGGCCGGGTTGGCCGGCCGGGCCGGAACGTATGGACGATGCTTTCTTCGATTTGGAGCCGGCGACGGGCGAGGACGAGCGCCTCTTCGTCGACCTCGACGGGTTCGAGGGTCCGCTCGACCTGTTGCTTGAACTCGCCCGTCGTTCGAAGATCGATCTGCACCGTATCTCCCTGCTCGCCCTCGTCGAGCAGTACCTCGCCTTCATCGAGCAGGCCCGCGCGGTGCGGCTGGAACTGGCCGCCGATTATCTCGTGATGGCCGCCTGGCTGGCCTATCTCAAGTCGCGGCTGCTGCTCCCGCGCGAGCAGGACGCGCAGCAGCCCGACGTCGGCGAGCTGGCCGCCGCTCTGGCCGAGCGGCTGCGACGTCTCGACGCGATCCGTGCCGCCGCGCGCGCCCTGCAGGCGAGACCGCAGCTCGGCCGAGACTTCGCCCTGCGCGGCGCTCCCGACGCAACCCTCGCCGATGCCGGTCCGCCGCTCTGGACCGCCACCGTACACGACCTGCTCGCCGCCTACGTCCGGCAGCGCCGGCGCCGCGAGCTGTCCCGCGTCACCCTGCACAAGCGCGAGGTCTGGTCGCTCGCGCACGCGCGCGAGGCCCTGCTGCCGCTGCTGGTGGCGGCGGACTGGCACACCCTCGACGCGCACCTCGCCGCCTTCTGCACGACGCCGTCGCGCCGGCGCACGGTGCGCGCGAGCGCGCTGTCGGCGGTGCTGGAGATGGTGCGGGAAGGCCGCCTCGCCGTGCGGCAGGAGTTGAACTTCGCGCCGCTGTGGATCCGCTCGCGGCAGTCGGCAGCGACCTGATGGTCCGATCCCCGGCCGAGGTCGTCCGCCTCTTCCCAGGCCCGGACGTGCCAGGACGCGACGGCGCTCCCCGGCGCTTCGCCGAGGCCGTGCGCATCGCGGAAGCGCTGCTGTTCGCGACGGCCGGGCCGCTGGCCGAGGCGGAGATCGCCCGCCGGCTGCCGCCCGGCATCGAGTGCGCGGCCGTTCTCGCCAAGGTGCAGCAGGACTTCGCCGGTCGCGGCGTGCAGCTGGTGCGCGTGGCCGGCAAATGGGCGTTGCGCACGGCCGACGACCTTGGCTGGCTGCTCTCGGACGCGGCCCGTGAAACCCGCAGGCTGTCGCGCGCCGCCACCGAAACGCTGGCCATCATCGCTTATCACCAGCCGGCGACGCGGGCCGAGATCGAGGAGATCCGCGGTGTCGCTGTGGCCAGGGGAACGCTGGACCTGCTGATCGAGCTGGACTGGGTGCGCCCGCGCGGGCGTCGGCGGGCGCCCGGGCGCCCGGTCATCTACGCGACGACCGAAGGATTCCTCCTCCATTTCGGCTTCGAAACGCTCGCCGACCTGCCCGGCCTCGACGAGCTGCGCGGCGCCGGGCTGTTCGACGAACGGCACTATCCGCCCCTGGCCGGAGCCCGGCCCGGCGACGAGATCGAAGGTCCTGAGCCTGAAGAAGCGGAACCGGGGTACGAGGCCGATGAGGCCGACGACGATCTCCCCAACGCGCCGTGAATGGTGCGACCCCCCGCCTTGTTTTCAGGTAAGGCCGAGAATAAGTCTCACCCGACGGGTCGAGCGGGTAAGCGCGGAGCAACTCCTATGGGCAGCATGTCCCTCATCCACTGGATCATCCTGGGAGCGCTGGCGCTCCTGCTGTTCGGCGGCAAGAACAAGATCTCCGATGTCATGGGCGACGTCGCCAAGGGCCTCAAGAGCTTCAAGAAGGGGCTGATGGACGACGACGAGGCCAAGCCGGCCGCTCGCCCGGTCGAGCCGGCCCGCAGCCTCGACCACTACCCGCCGACCCAGCCAACGACCTACGCAGCCCCGCCGCAGCCTGTCAGCCGCGACACCGAAGCCAACAAGGTCGGTTGACGCGTCGCCCTTCAGTCCCGCGCGGTCAGCGGCCCCGGATGCAAGTTCAACGGACGCCGGGCGAACGAATGCCGGGCCAACGAATGCAAGGCTGACGCAGCATGTTCGATTTCGATGCGAGCAAGCTGATCATCGTCGGCGTCATCGCGCTCATCTTCATCCCGACAAAGGATCTGCCGCGCGTGCTGCGTCAGGTCGGGCAGTTCGTCGGCAAGATGCGCCGCCTCGCCTCCGAGTTCCAGGGTCAGTTCATGGACGCGATGCGGGATGCGGACATGGCCGATCTCCGGCAGGAAGCGCAGAAGCTGTCCGAGGCAGCCCGCGCGTCGAGCGGCCTCGACACCGTCCACGATTTCAACCGGCACATGACCGGTACGCTGGCCGCCGCGCCGCCTCCGCCGGCGACGGGACACGTCCAAGCCGCCGTGCCCGCGACTTCCGACGCCATGACGGAGGCTGAGCCGCCGCACCACGACGATCCGCAGGTGGATCCCGACGCGACCGACCGTAAGGCCGCGATCGGCCACTCCGTCTGAGATGGGTGGCGCGAGCGGGCCGATGAGGCGCACCCGATCGAACCGTCGTTCGAGCGCCCGCGCGCCGTGGGCGTTCGCGCCGTGACCGATGCCGACATCGAGGCGACCAAGGCGCCTCTCATGGACCACATCGTCGAGCTGCGCTCGCGCCTGATCAAGGCGCTGATCGCTTTCATCGCGATGTTCCTGCTGTCGTTCTTCTTCGCCCGGAACATCTACAACGTGCTTCTCGTGCCCTATCAGCATGTGGCCGGGCCCGACGCGCGCCTGATCTACACGGCGCCGCAGGAATACTTCTTCACCCAGATCCGCGTCGCCTTCTTCACCGCCGCCTTTCTCGCCTGCCCGGTGATCTTCACCCAGCTCTACGCCTTCGTCGCGCCGGGGCTGTACCGGCACGAGCGCAACGCGTTCCGGCCCTATCTCTTCGCCACCCCGCTGTTCTTCGCGTTCGGCGGTCTGCTCGTCTACTTCGTGGTGATGCCGAACCTGCTGCACTTCTTCCTCGGCATGGAGCAGTCCAAGGAGCCGGGGCGGGCGCAGATCGAGCTTCTGCCGCGCGTGAGCGAGTACCTGTCGCTGATCATGACGCTGATCTTCGCCTTCGGCCTGATGTTTCAGCTGCCGGTGGTGCTGACCCTGCTCGGCCAGATCGGCCTCGTCGACACCGTTTTTCTGCGCTCGAAGCGGCGCTATGCCGTGGTGCTGGTGTTCGCCGCCGCCGCGGTGCTCACCCCGCCCGATGCCTTCTCCATGCTGGCCCTCGCCGTGCCGGCCTACGCGCTCTACGAGGGGGCGATCATCGCCGTGAGCGTGATCGAGGAGCGTCGCCGGCGCGAAGAACTGAAGCGCGCAACCCCGTCCTGACCCCTCAGCGCTGCTGCGGCCCATGATACGAGACCGTGTCGCGGCTGGAGTCGCGGTACACCGTCACCCTGGCGAGGCCGGCGCAGCGCGGCTCCACGGTTCGCCAGATCCACGCGGCGAGGTTCTCCATCGTCGCGGGACCAAGAGCGGGGATGTCGTCGAGCAGCCGATGGTCGAGCCCGTGACGCGCCTCGTCCAGCACGCGTTCCAGCAAGGTCAGGTCGATCACCATGCCGGTCGCGGGATCGGGCGTGCCGCGCAGGGTCACTTCGGCGCGGTAGGAATGGCCGTGGATGCGGCGGCTGGGATCGGTTTCCACCGTCCGCTCCAGCGTGTGCGCCGCCTCGAACCAGAACTGCTTCGAAATCTCGAACATCAAGCTATGCCGATCGCCTTGTGCGTTTGCAGGCTGAAGCGCCAGCGCGGGTTGGCCAGGCAGTAGGCGACCGCCGCCCGCGTGTTCTCCGTTTTTGCCGGACCGTCCATCGGCTGCAGCCAGAAGTGCCGGAAAGCCAAGCCGGCGAGCGATCCCGGGTCCAGTCCCGGCTGCGGGAACACGAGCTTGAGTTCGTCGCCGCTCCCGACGTGCAGGGGAACGCCGGCCTTGGGGCTGACGCAGATCCAGTCGACGCCGCGCGGCACGGGACGGGTCCCGTTGGTTTCGATCGCGCAGGTGAAGCCCAACGCGTGCACCGCCTCGATCAGCTGGTCGTCGAGCTGCAGAAGCGGTTCGCCGCCGGTGAACACCACGTATCGGCGGCCCTCGTTGCCGCCATCCTCCTGGCCGCCTCCATCGCGGCAGCCCCAATCCCGACCCCTCCAAGTCGCGGCGATGGCGGCGGCCAGGGCGGCAGCCGTGGCGAAGCGCCCGCCGCCGTTGCCGTCGGTGCCGACGAAGTCGGTGTCGCAGAACCGGCACGCCGCTTCTGCGCGATCCGCCTCGCGACCGCTCCACAGATTGCAGCCGCTGAAACGGCAGAACACCGAAGCGCGGCCGGCCTGAGCCCCTTCACCCTGCAGCGTATAGAAGAGTTCCTTGACCGCGTAGGTCACGCCAGCCCAGCCCGTTTTCCCATTGCCGCGCAGATGGGGCGGGGGAGGGCGGAACGTCAAGGCACCGGCCAAGACACCGGCCAAGACACCGGCCA
>CALMGA010000213.1:41420-58783 GCA_937863205.1 uncultured Beijerinckiaceae bacterium
CACCGGCCAAGACACCGGCCAAGACACCGGCCACGCCGGCCGCGCCGATCCCCTTGCTCCCGGTGGGAGGAAGCGGCTAAAGAGGGCGGATGTAGGAGTGTAGCTCAATTTGGTTAGAGCACCGGTCTCCAAAACCGGGGGTTGGGGGTTCGAGTCCCTCCTCTCCTGCCAACGAGTCTCCTGCCAACGAGTCTCCTGCCAACGAGGCCCTTGCCGCCGGCGAGCCTTCAGCGTGCAGCTCGCAAGTACTCGCTGATCGACCCTTCTGCATTGTCATCGGCCTTGAACGATAGATTGTCGCGCGGCTTGATCGCCACCGCGGTTATCCCCACGTCCTAGTCAACATGGCTTGAGGCCTCGAGCGGCGACCTATTCTTGTGGACGACGCGAAGGCGAGCGATCCCGAGACCGCTTTGGGACATCGCCAGTTGATCGCGAGCAGGCCGGGACAAAGCAACGGGCTCGAAGATCCAGCAGAAAAGGCATTCATCATGATTTTCAGAAAGCAGTCGCTCGCGTTGCTGTCGCTCGCGCTAATGGCGTCGCCTGCGACAGCGTGGGCTTTCGGAGGCGGCGCCGGCTGCTCCGACCTGCCCGAGTACTACCGGGCGGTCGGCGCCCTCCAGGGAATGACGGGTGCCTGCGACATGTCGGTCGAGCAGGCGCAGCGCATCGTTGCGCAGCAAGGCCCGCAACCCGCAGGCGGGACGTTCGCCGGCGCCGCAGTGTCGAACGTCGACCCGGCCGGCCCGGTGCCGCACGCGCGCCACCGCCGTCATCGGGTGCGACCGCTTCAGCCGTGAGGCAAAGGGATGAGCTGCGCTCCACGCAGGCCGCCCTGCACCTGCCCTGCAACATCCGCATGGGTGACTTAAGCGTTCACCCTTCAGCCGCCCTCGGCGTCGTTCACATCGGACGCGGGCTGTCGGCTCGCGTGCCGGTCAAGGCCGAGCGCAGGCCCAGGGTCTCCGGCGCCGTCGGCCGGCCATCTCGCCAGCGCCTCGTGACCCCCTTGCGTCAGGCCGTACCAGCCCCGCTCGGCGCGCCTGAACCAGCCGTAAACGTTGCGTCGCAGGATCTTGGCCGCATCGGGCGCCGATGCCTTCAGGTCGCGCGGCCGGCCTGGCCCGCCGGCAAGCAGCGCGGCGCACAGCAAGGCCTGCTGGCGGTAGGCGGTCATCACCGGCTGGCGCGAGCCACCACCCGTCGCGGGATCGCCCCGCCGTCGCCTGTGCTCGGCGACGAGACGGGAGCGGCGGCGCTTGTCGCGGCGGGGCATCGGCGCGTCCGGGCTGACGTGCACGCTCACGCCGCCGCCCTCGTCGACACCCAGCATGCCGAAGCCGAGCCGTCGGCAGAGCTGGCGGAAGCGGGCATCGCCTTCCCGGCCGCCGCCGCGCTTCGACGTCCGTGCCGCGAGCCAAACCTCGTCGCCGATGCCGGCTCGGTCGACGCCCTGCAGAACCAGTTCGAGGTTGAAGCGCAGCTTGAGTTCGCAGATGACGATCAGCGGTGGGTCGTCGCCGCGCAGGGCGACGAGATCGCAGCCCTCGACCTCGCCCTTCACCGTGAAGCCGAGCCCTTCGAGAAAGAGCTTCACCGGCTGGTACAGCGCGGATTCCAGACCTGACACCCGCTGGTGGATCCGCGAGAACTAACGCGACGCCGTGCGCCGCCATTTGGCTTCGAGACCGGCGTTGATCCGGCGCACGCGTGCGCCGAACGCCGCCCAGAACGCTTCGCCCGTCTTGGGCCGTCCTCCGGCCATCAGGTTCTCGGCCGGTGAACTCGCGAAGTCGGGGCGCCGGAGCGGCATCGCACCGTAGGGCTTCAGGCTGACAACGGCGACGAGGTCCGCCGGCACAATGGTGGCGGCGAGCGGCGAGCCGATGCTGGCGAGGTGAAGGCGTGCCCGCTGGCAGTAGGTGACGGACAGCGGCGACATCGTTTCGCTGCCGTGGCCGGCGCGGTACTTCATCAGCGTGCGGCAAACGTTGCCCTTGGCGAGCCGCCACGCCGCTCCGAGATAGGCGGCGCCGTAGTGGATGTTGGTCGCGGGATCCGCCAGCTCGGCCGCGCTGCCGCGGAAGCCCATGCCGGCGGCGGTGGTCGGGCGAACCTGCATCAGCCCGATCTCGCCGACATCGCCGATGCGATCGGGCCGATAGTCGCTCTCGATCTTGATCACGGCATCGACCAGACTGAAGGGCAGGCCGGCGTCCTTGGCTTCGCGTTGCGCGATCAGCTGAAAGGCGAGCTTGTCCGCCGCCGGGTCGGAAGGCGGCAGGGGATTGGCACGCGGCACCGGGTTGAGAGACGGCGCGGAAACGGCGGCGTGGCTCTGCGCGTCGCCAACAGGCTCGGCGCCGGCGCCCGTTGCCAAGAGTGCCGCCAGCGGTGCGACGACGACGAATGTGCAAACGGAGCGCAAACCATAACCCTCGCGACGACGAAGCTTTGCCGAGACAAGCTTAACATCTGCTTGCGAACGCAACACCATGCACCCGCATTAGACCTCCGGACGGTGGTTGCCGTCGATGCTTGCCGCACGCGCGTCTGATCCGCGCCCGCGGTTGAAAGGGCGAGACCTTGTTCAAAGTCCTGATCCTGATCTGCGCCAGCACCGTCGAGCATGCGGCCTGCACGCCCGCGACGGCCATCGACATCGTCAGGGGGCCGCCGGCGCGATCCCTGTCGCAGTGCGTGCATGAAAGCCAGACGACGATCGCCATGACATCGATCAAGCCCGAGATCGGAAAGCAATACATGAAGGTCGTGTGCGCCGGCGACCAGCCCTCCTGAGCCACGAGCCGGCATGGATCGTCCGGGCAGGCCAGCCTGATTCGACTGAGACGATGTCAGGGCCGTTTCCCGCCTCCGCCGGACGGAGCAGAGTCGTACGACCAGAAGCGCCCGACGGACAATGATCCATTGCGCCCGTCCTCCGTTGCGCCGGTTCCGACGCAGCCCCGGCGACCTCGCCCGGCTACCTCGAAAGGGTTCACCATGCCTCGCTCCGATGCCGCAGTGCTGACACTCGTGCTGGCGCTTCCACTCGCGACGGTCGCGCGAGCGGATGACGGCGGCACGAGGGCGGAGGCCGAGCGCTCGCTGCAGTCCTATCTCGCCATGTGGTCGAGCGATGCACGGGTCACGGCCGCCACTGTGGAGCGTTTCTACGCGCCCCAGGTCGTGTACTACGGCAAGAGCTTCTCGCGGGCGAAGGTGCTTGCCGACAAGCAGGCGTTCATCCGCTCCTACCCGGTCCGCGACTACCGGGAAGTGCCCGGCACCTTCGCCGGGAGCTGCAACGACGACCGCAGCCGCTGCCACGTCAGCGCCGAAGTGGCGTGGCGGCGTGTCGACCGGCACGGAGTCGCGTCGACCGGTCGGGCCCGGCTCGGGTTCGACTTCATCCCGATCGACGGTGGCCGCAAGATCGCCAGGGAAAGCGCCCGCCTGCTCGGCGTTGACCGCGGCTGACGACGCTCCGCCTGGCGCATCGGACCCTAAACCGGGTCCGATGCTTTAACCTATTGTGCCGCATCGGATCAGTCCGAAAACCGCTGCGCACTTTTCGGTCCGATGCTCTAGGCAGGTTCACGTTGACAGGCCAACGCTTCGCCCGCTGAGCCTTTTGCTATGCCGCATGTTTTGCCGCAAAACCACGGGGCACTTTCGTGAAACCTGCTTAGGGCCGGCTCGGCAGCCCGGCCACCACCGGACCGGGCGGCAGGATGCCTTCGCGCAGCACCGCCCGCCGCAGCGGCCCGATGAAGCGCAACGCCATCGCCCCGACGCCTCTCGCCACGTCCACGGGCGCGAAGTCCATCATCAGTGATCGGCTCAGCACGTCGACGCCGTTGGTGCGCAGCGCGATATCGCGACGCCGCGCCCGTTCATAGGGCTGCAGCCGGCTCAAGGCGCCGAGGTCGCCGGCCTTCGACCCCGCCGTGGCTGGCTCCAGCGTGGCCGGTCCCAGCGTGGCGACAAGCTGCGCGATGTCGCGCAGGCTGAGGTTGAGCCCCTGCGCGGCGAGCGGTGGAAAGGCGTGGGCCGCTTCCCCGACGAGGGCGATACGCGGAGCCACGAGCCGGCTGACCCGCAGCCCGCCCATCGGGAAGGTGCCGCGTGCCGCCTCGAAGGTGATGTCGCCGACGCGCGAGCGGGTCTGCGCCTTCAGCTCGGCGGCGAGCGCGGCGTCGTCGAGCCCGCGGCGGCGGTCGGCCTCGGCCGTCGACATCAGCCAGACCAGCGAGGAGCGATGGGGATGGGCGGCCGTGCCGCGCAGCGGAACCAGCGTGCAGGGGCCGCCGCGGGTATGGAATTCCGTGGAGAAGCCATCGTGTGGCCGGGAATGTGAGATCAGGGCGGTGATCGCGGCCTGCGGATAGGTCCAGGAGCGCGCCGCGATGCCGGCGGCGCTGCGCGAGGGCGAACGGCGTCCGTCGGCGGCGATCAGCAACGCCGCGCTGATGCATCCGTCATCGCCGTCCCACACGCGGACGTCCTCCTGCCCGATCTCGATGCGATCGAGGTGGGCGCCGGTCAGCCGCACGCTTGGCAAAGAGGCGGCTTCGGCGGCGAGGCCGGCGACGAGGCGATCGTTCTCGACATTGGTGCCCAGCGCGTCGAGCTTGATGTCGCCGGCATCAAGGGTGAGGGGCGGCACCGGCCAGCGCGTCCCCGTGTCGTCGATGATGCGGATGGCGCGGATCGGCTGCGCCTTGTCGGCGAAACGGTCCCACACGCCGAGCGACTTGAGGTAGCGCAGCGATCCCTCGAACAGCGCCACGGTCCGTCCGTTGGCCGTGCAATCGGAATGGCCGGCGCAGACGACGCTGTAGCCGGCCCGCGCCAGGGCGATCGTCGCCGCCAGGCCGGTTGCTCCGGCTCCGGACACGACCACGTCCGCTCGCTCGATCATCTCGCCGGCTCCCATCCTACGTGAACCTGAGATCGCCCCAGCTCGGGCCATCGGCAAGGCCGCGAAAGGTCTCAGGCGTCGGCGCGCGCGAGAAACCGGTCGAGGCGAGCGATGGTCGGATCGTCGGCCAGCAGCGGAGCGTGGCCCTGGCCCGGCACCACCAGCGCCTCGCAGCCGGGCCAGCGCCCGGCCATGGCCTCGAGCGTCGCGGGCGACAGCAGGTCGGAGTTCTCGGCGCGGATGGCGAGCAGCGGCAGACCGCGCAACGCGTCGAATTGCTCCCACGCGTCGGGCAAAGGCTTCGAGAGATCCAGCGCATCGAGCGTGCGGGCGATGGCGGGGTCGTAGCGCAGGCGGAGGTCGAGGGGATCGGCGCCGAAGGTGGTTTCGGCGAAGATCCGCCATTCGTCCGCTGACAGGCCGCTGAAGCCGAGCGCCGGCCCGAGCCGCAGCATCGCGACCGCCTCGGCGATGCTGCGCGGCGCCGGTCCGGCGACGCCGACATAGTCCCGGATGCGCCGCAATCCGTCCGCTTCGAGCACCGGGCCGATGTCGTTGAGGATCACCGAGCGCATCAGTTGCCGCTCGGCCGATGCGAGCGACATGATGAGGAGACCGCCGCGCGACGTGCCCAGCCAATGTACTGGCCCCGAGACGTGTCCGCGCAGCCAGCCGAGGACGTCCCGTGCTTCGCTGGCAAGATTGTAATGGTGCCAGTCCGGATCGTGGTCGGACAGGCCGCGACCGCGGGAGTCGAAGGCGTAGACGGTGCGCGGCGTGACGCTGTGCCCGGCCAGGGCGCGCGCGAGGACGGCGAAGTCGGCGGCGCTCCGCGTCAGGCCGGGGAGGCAGACGAGCGGCGGCCGGCCCCCGTCGCCCCCCGGTGGACGATGGACGCGCAGGTGGAGGCGAAGGCCGTCGGCGGCGGTGTGGAACAGCGAGATGGCATCGGCCGGCACGAAACATCCCTCGTCAAGACGCCCTTAACCTTCGGACGAAGGGGGTCGGGCCGTAAATTCTCCCTTAAGCGAAAAGGTCGAGCTTGCTTCCATCGAGCGTTCGAGGGTTTTGGTTCATGGACGTTGGTACCGAGACTCACCCGCGCGTTCTCGTGGTGGAGGACGAACCCCTGCTGCGGCTGTTCAATGCCGACATGCTCATCGACGCCGGTTTCGACGTGGTGGAAGCCTGCGACGCCGACGAGGCCCTGCGCCTGCTGGAAACGGTGGACGGCATCCGGGTCGTGTTCACCGACGTCGAGATGCCCGGCGCCCTCGACGGCTTCGCTTTGGCCGAACGCATCGAGACGCGCTGGCCGCAGATCGGCGTGGTCGTCACCTCCGGGCGCTGCCGCCCCGCAACATCCTTCGCCGCCCCCGCCCGCTGCTTCGTGCCCAAGCCGTTCCGGGCCGCTCAGATCGTGGGCGCCATCGACGCCTTCATGCAGGCCCGGCACTGAGGCGGAGCCGGCAAACCCGTCGGGGCGGACTTGAGGTCGGGTGCGTCCCGACCCTTCGTATGAATCTGCCGCCACATGCGGGAGCGCGCGGAAGACGCCGTTGCAGGCCGCTCGGCGGTACCGTGCGCGATGCGAACCTCGCCCGATAAGGCCGGCACCCTGCGTGCGTCCGGGCCGTCCGCGCATCAGCAGCATCGTACCGCGCAGTTGCCATCCGCACGGGTCGGCGCCATCACGATGCGATCGGGCCGAGTGCGAGTCGAGGCCGACGATGGCTGCGCGGCGAGATGGCGGCTCTTCACGCGAGGGTACCAACGAGAGCATCAGGGGTTCCGCAACCGTTGTCACGGTGCCGTGCCGGCTCTCGTTCACGTCAGGAGAAGGTCGGACGCATGCCCGGGGCGCTGACCGTGTGGTACAACACCAAATGCCCGGTATGCGACGGCGGCATCGGCTGGCAGCAACGCCGCCTCGTGGTCGCCGCACGCTCCGGCCTCCTTCAGTTCCGCGACATCAACCTGGAACCGGATGTCCTGGCATCGCGGGGCATCGGCATCGAGGCGATCCGACGCCGGCTCCACGGTGTGGACGGCGATGATCGCCTGTACGTCGGCGCCGACTGCGCGGCGGAAATCTGCCTGCGGACGCCGGGGCAGGCGTGGCTCGGCCACCTGCTGCGATGGCCGGGCCTGCGCGCATTGGCGCGCTTCTCCTACGATCGATTCGCGGATGTCCTGTACGCCTGGAATCGCCGCAAGGGGCACTGGTGAGGCCGAGCGGGCAGATGACCCGACGTCGCGCTCGCCTGCGACGCCGGGCGGATCGCGCCCCGCCAGAAACCGTCCCGCCCCTCGATGCACCGGACGCGACGGCCGGTGCCATTGCCTTTCTCCCGCCTAAAGCTTGGCTTGCCGGTCCGGCGTGCCGTTGGCGGCGACCGCCTTCGCCTGATCGGCGAAGATCGCCTCGTACATCGTGACGTTGGCCATCACCCGCTGCACGTAGTTGCGCGTTTCGGTGAAGGGAATGCGCTCGATCCAGTCGACGGGATCGACGGCGGGGCTGCGCGGGTCGCCGTAGGCCTCGATCCATTGCTTCACCCGGCCACCGCCGGCGTTGTAGGCGGCGAAGGTGAGGATCAGCGAGCCGCCCTGCTCGGACATCAGCTCGCCGAGATGGGCGGCGCCGAGCTGGGCGTTGAAGGCGGGATCGGTGGTGAGCCGGGAGGCGTCGAAGGGCACGCCGGCCTTGGTCGCCGTGCGCCGCGCGGTGGCATCGATGATCTGCATCAGTCCTTTCGCCCCCGCCTTGGAGACGACCGCCGGCATGAAGGCGCTTTCCTGCCGGGCGATGGCGTAGACGACCGGACGCGCCGCCGAGTTCTGGAGCGCCTCGTAGTGCGGGATACCGAAGGTGGGAAAGGCGAGCGTGTCGACCGCGATGCCGCGCTGTCCCAGCATCTTGCCGACGGTGAGCGCGACGTGGGCGTCGCCGGTGGCGCGCACCACGCTGGCCAGGGCCCGCACCTGGCGGCCGTCGGTCAGCGCGCTGGCCGCATCGACCGCGAGCGCGTTGGCCGCGTCCCGCTCGCCGGCCGCGTAGAGGAGCTCGATGGCGCGCACGGCCTCGTCGCGCGCAGGCCCGATCGCCTCGACCGGCGGCTCGCTGACCGGCGTCGCCGTGATGCCGAGCAGGTTGCGGGCGATCTGGCCGTAGAAGGTCGCGCCGTAGCCGGCGGCCTTCTGGTAGAAGGTCCGGGCGCGCTCGGTCGCGTCGGCTTCGCTGGAGGCTTCGGCCGTGCGGCCCTGCCAATAGGCGATGCGGGCGACCGAGGTGGGTGTTTCCACGATCTTGGCGGCCTGCGCGAAGTGGTAGGCGGCACGGGCCGGTTCGTTCATGAAGCGCAGGGCGATCCAGCCGGCATGGAATTCGGCCTCGATCTTGGCCTCGCCGGTCGCCGCCGCATGGGTTGCGCAGATCACGTAGGCGGCGTTGATGTTGCCGTTGTCGAGGAGGCGCCGCGCCAGCACCCGGCGCTCGGTCCACCAGTCGTCGCCGTCGATGAGCTGGACCGGGTCCTTTGGGGCGCTCTGCATCAGGGTCGCCGCCTCCATCAGCTTGTCCTCGCGACGCAGCTTCTGCACCTCCGCCAGGATCAGGCCGGGATCGCGGCGCAGCGCCTCGGGCACGGCGGCGATCATCTTGTCGCTGGGGGCATCCAGGATGACGGCGGCGCGTGCCTTCTCCAGCGCCAGCACGTCCGCGCCGGCCTGGGCGGCATAATGCAGCGCCGGCCCGAACTGCTCCTTGTAGACCAGCCTGTCCGCCCGGTACTTGTAGTCGCCGCGCGTCAGCTCGGCCCCGAAATCGGCCTTCAGCCGGCCTTCGAGCGGCGCCGACAGGTCGCTGTCGCGAAACACCGCCCGCGCCAGCTCCGCCGCCTCCGCCGGACGGTTGTCGGCCTTGAGCGCCTTGGCCAGGGCCAGCTTGCCCAGGGTGGTGGTCGGCTGCGCCGTGGCGAAGAAACGCTCAACCACCTTGGGATCGCTGACGTGGAGGAGGCGGGCCTCGCTTTGATGGCGAAACCAGCTCTTCGTCGGCCACTCCGGGTGAGCCGCGCGGAACGCCTCGAGCCGGTTGAGGCCGATCTTCGCCGGCGCGTCGCGTAGCGCCAGCCATTCCAGCGCCGTTCGCACCACCGGGTTCGTGATCCCGGCGGCGATGGCGTCGCCGCCGCCGACGTTGTCGGCCCGGTAGGCGGCGATGGCGTCTTCGATGCCGGCCGGATCATAGCCGAGATCGCGCAGCTTGCCGTCGGCGGCGGCGACGAGGTAGGCCTGCCGCAGGGCCGAGCCGTCCTGCGCCGCCTGCGGCAGGTCCAGCACCGGGCCGATGGGGTTGAGGCCCCCAGCCTCCTCCGACCTCGCGTCGCGAAGGTTGGCAGCCTGCAGGGTCGGGTCTGTTGGATCGCCGTCCTGCGGCTTCACGCCCGGCCGCAGCGAGCCGTAGACCGCCGATCCGACGGCTGCGGCCGCCTTGCCGATCGTTGTTTCGGTTCGGCGGACAGCCCGGCTGAAGCCATTGCTCGGGTTCTCGCCGATATTGGCCGGCACGAGCGCGGCGGCGCACAGCGCCGTCGTACCCAGGAGCAGCAGTCCGCGAGTCCTGTGGATCATGCCCGCACCTTTCAAGCCTCGCACCGGACCACACCTCGCGCAGAACCTGAGCCCCGTCCCCGGCAGTGTCTTTCACCGAGGGTTAAGCGAGCGTTGACGGGCGAAGCTTCCATCGCCTTGCAGGCGGCGAGGGTCGTTGCGTTCCGCCGGCGAGCCGCTATGTCTGACGACGCCGCGAACCGGCCCGAGGCCACAGGAGCCCGAGGATTACGGCGTCGTCAGGGCGCCACGGCGGCGGGGTAGGGCGATGATGCGCAAAGGGTTGCCAGTCTCGAACGATGCGTCGGCGGCGGGATCGGCCGCAGGGAGGTTTGGCGGCTCCATCACCGCGCTGGTCACGCCCTTCAAGGCCGGCGCCTTCGACGAGGAGGCCTTTCGCTCGCTCATCGGCTGGCAGGTCGACAACGGCACCCATGGCTTCGTGCCGGTCGGCACCACCGGCGAGGGCCCGACGCTGAGCCACGAGGAACACCGCCGCGTCGTGCAGGTCTGCGTGGACGAGGTGCGCGGGCGCGGCCACGTGATCGCCGGCGCCGGATCCAACAACACGGTGGAAGCGCTCGACCTCGCCCGCCACGCCGAGTCGGTCGGCGCGGATGCGGTGCTGATCGTCACGCCGTACTACAACAAGCCCTCGCAGGAGGGTCTGTTCCGGCATTTCAAGACGATCAACGACGGCATCGGCATTCCCATCATCATCTACAACATTCCCCCGCGCTCGGCGGTGGACATGACCGTCGACACGATGAAGCGTCTGTACGAACTGAAGAACATCGTCGGCGTGAAGGACGCCACCGCCTCGCTGGCCCGCACCGCCCAGCAGCGCAACGCGCTCGGGCCCGACTTCATCCAGCTGTCGGGCGAGGACATGACCGCGCTCGGCGTCATGGCGCACGGCGGCCACGGCTGCATATCGGTGACCTCCAACGTCGCCCCCCGCCAGTGCGCGGCGATGCAGGAGGCCTGCCTCGCCAATGATTTTTGCACCGCCCTGGCGATCCAGGACAAGCTCGCCCCGCTGCACGCCGCCCTGTTCGTCGAGCCCAACCCGGCCGGCCCGAAAGGTGCGCTCGCCGAGCTCGGCCGCATCAGCGACGAGGTCCGCCTGCCGATGGTGAGCGCGAGCCCGGCCGCCCGCGAGCTGATCCGGGCGGCGATGGTGCACGCGGGCATCCTGAACTGACGTGCGTCTTCAAGCGAAGATCTGGCGATGACCGAGAAACCGGAACGATACAAGCTCGCCGCCGACAACCGCAGGGCCCGCTACGATTTCGCGCTGGGCGAAACCTTCGAGGCCGGGATCATGCTGGCCGGCACGGAGGTCAAGTCGTTGCGCACGGGCAAGGCGACCATCGGCGAAAGCTACGCCTCGGTCGAGCGCTCGGGCGAGGTGTTCCTGATCAACGCCACCATCCCCGAATACATGCAGGGCAACCGCTTCAACCACGAGCCGAAGCGGCCGCGCAAGCTGCTCCTGCATGCCCGCGAGATCGCCCGCATCGCGCAAGGGGTCGAGCGCGAGGGCATGACCATCGTGCCGCTCAAGATCTACTTCAATCAGCAGGGCCGGGCCAAGATCGAGATCGCGCTGGCCAAAGGCAAGAAGCTGCACGACAAGCGCGAAACCGAGCGCAAGCGCGACTGGGATCGCGAAAAGAGCCGCCTGATGAAGAACGGCGGCGCGTGACCCCCGGCACCTTGCCGGCCGGGGCGCACCGATCCCTGGGATGGGGCTTCAATCTCCGGCGACGAAGGCCGCGACTTCAGCGAAAAGAGCGCCGAACATGTCGGCCGTGAGCAGCCTCGTGCTCGTGTTGTAGCGCGAGCAATGATAGCTGTCGAAGAGGGCGACGGGTCTGCCGGCCGCGCGCGCGATGTCATGGCGGCGGCCGTGGACGAAGGGCACGGCGGCGACCCGGCCGCCGAGCGCGCGAACCACGCTGTCATGGGCGATGCGGCCGAGCGCCACAACGGCCCGCAGGTCCGCCATCGCCTCGATCTGGCCGAGCAGGAAGGGGCGGCAGGCGCTGATCTCGGCCGGTTGCGGCTTGTTCTGCGGGGGCACGCAGCGCACCGCATTGGTGATGGCGCAGCCGCGCAGGGTCAGGCCGTCGTCGGGGCGACGCTCGTAGGTTCCCGATGCCAGACCCGACCCGAGGAGCGTCGCGTAGAGAAGGTCGCCGGCGAAGTCGCCGGTGAACGGCCGCCCCGTGCGGTTGGCGCCGCGCAAGCCCGGTGCGAGCCCGACGATCAGCAGCCCTGCCTCCGCCGCGCCGAACGTTGGGACGGGCGCGTTGAACCAGGTGGGCTCGAGCGATCGCGCGTCCTCGCGGAAGGCGACGAGCCGGGGACACAGCGGGCAATCGCGGCCCGGCGGCAGGCTCCCCTTCGGCGGCTCCCCCTTCGACGGGCCTACCGGCGGCAGCGTCACAGGCGCGGCTCAACTGCCGCCGGCAGGGTCGGCCTGCAGCGGCGGCGCCGGGGCGGGCCGCCGGTCGGTGTATCTCTGCGTTCGTTCGGCCGGGTCGCGCCCGACCTTGGGGGCGAGATGGAGAAGGTCGATGAACTCATCGGCTTGGCGGCGCAGTTCGTCGGCGATCATCCCCGGCTGCGTCGAATTGGTGGACACAACGGAAACGCGGACGCCCTTGCGCTGCACCGCCTCGACAAGGGACCGGAAGTCGCCATCGCCGGAAAAGAGTACGAGGTGGTCGAGGTGGTCGGCCATCTCCATGGCATCGACCGCCAGCTCGATGTCCATGTTGCCCTTGACCTTGCGCCGTCCCAGTGTGTCGGTGAACTCTTTTGCCGGTTTGGTGACCACGGCGAAGCCGTTATAGTCGAGCCAGTCGATCAATGGTCGGATCGAGGAGTACTCCTGATCCTCGACGAGTGCCGTGTAGTAGAAGGCCCGTATAAGTTTTCCGCGACTTTGGAATTCTTTCAGAAGCTTCTTATAATCGATATCGAAACCGAGGGCCTTGGCAGTTGCGTAGAGATTTGCGCCATCGATGAAGAGTGCAGTGCGATCCAATTCAGCCATCACAAGGTCTCATGTTTATTCTTCTAAATGTTTACGCACGGCTTATTGGCAGCGAGCCTGGTCATAACATCCGACTCACGTTGCGGTACGTCGTCGCATGAAATCTTCTCCATGAGAGATGACGGTGCGCGCTGCGGCCGTCAAGCGCGGCAAGCCCGGCGGCACTGCTTGTGGATCAAAATTAATCTTTCTATCAGAGCGGGTTATTCGTATTTTCTTGCAACTGCGTTGATGATCCCGCTACAAAGCGCGGCTCCGATTGGCACGAAACAAGGATCGCGCATGGCTCGCGTGACAGTGGAAGATTGCGTCGACAAGGTCGAGAACAGGTTCGAGCTGGTTCTCATCGCCAGCCATCGCGCGCGCATGATCGCGTCCGGCTCGGCCATCACCGTGGAGCGCGATAACGACAAGAATCCGGTGGTGGCCCTGCGCGAGATCGCCGACCTCACCCAGGCGCCCGAAGACCTCAAGGAGGGCTTCATCCATTCCTTGCAGAAGCAGGTCGAGGTCGACGAGCCCGAAGCGCAGGTGGTGCCGGCGCTGACGCCGCAGGCGGATGCGTTGCAAACCGATGCCGGGGGCGATACGCAGTTCGACCGAATGACGGAGGAGGACCTCCTGCGTGGACTGGAAGGCCTCGTTCCTCCCGCCGCAACGGACGACGAAGGGGAGTAGCGGGATCGATCGGTTGCCGGATGCCAACGTGTCCGGCGGCCGGACCTCGCCGCGCGGCGTGGCCGACGGGAGGCGCGTTCCCCGGCGCCGTGTTTCGCGATGATGCGGCAATACGAGCTGGTCGACCGGGTCCGGCGATACAACTCCCAAACGGACGAGGTGCTCCTCAACCGCGCCTACGTCTACGCGATGAAGGCCCACGGCGCCCAGACCCGCGCCTCGGGCGACCCTTACTTCTCGCACCCGCTCGAAGTCGCGGCGATCCTGACCGACCTGCACCTCGATGATGCCACCATCGTGGCCGCCGTGCTTCACGACGTCATCGAGGACACGGAGTCGACGCGCGAGGAGATCGACCGGCTGTTTGGCCGCGAGATCGGCTCGCTCGTTGACGGACTCACCAAGCTCAAGCGCATCGATCTCGTATCCAAGCGCGCGGCGCAGGCCGAGAACTTCCGCAAGCTGCTGCTCGCCATCGCCGCCGACGTGCGCGTTTTGCTGGTGAAGCTTGCCGACCGGCTGCACAACATGCGCACGTTGCATTTCATGGCCGCGGACAAGCGCGCCCGCATTTCGGAAGAAACACTGGAAATCTACGCGCCGCTCGCCGGGCGCATGGGCATGCAGAGCCTGCGCGACGAGTTGGAGGACCTCGGCTTCCGCACCCTGATGCCCGAGGCCTACGCGACCGTCGCCGCCCGGCTCAACGACGTCGGCCGCGACAACGGCGGCCGCATCACCGCCATCGAGGACGAAATCGCGGCAGCGCTGGCGGCCGGGGGCCTGCGCGCGGAGGTCCGCGGCCGGCAGAAGCAGCCCTATTCCGTTTGGCGCAAGATGGAGCGCAAATCCATCACCTTCGAGCAGATCTCCGACATCTTCGGTTTCCGCATCATCGTGGGTACCGATGGCGAATGCTACCGCGCGCTCGGCGTGCTGCACACCCGCTGGCGCTCGGTGCCGGGCCGCTTCAAGGACTACATCTCGACGCCCAAGCCCAACGACTACCGATCCATCCACACCACCGTGGTCGGCCCAGGGCGGCAAAGGGTTGAGCTGCAGATCCGCACCGGAGCCATGAACGAGGTGGCCAGCAACGGCATCGCCGCCCACGTCCTCTACAAGGAGGGTTTCACCCGCAATTCCGCCGGGCTGCAAACCGAAAGCCAAGCCTTCGACTGGCTGCGCCGTACCATCGAGCAGCTCGCCGAAGGCTCGTCGCCGGAAGAGTTCCTGGAACACACCAAGCTCGAACTGTTCCATGACCAGGTGTTCTGCTTCACCCCGAACGGCCGCCTGATCGCCCTGCCGCGCGGCGCCACCGCGATCGACTTCGCCTATGCCGTGCACACCGACGTCGGCAACACCGCCGCCGCCGCCAAGATCAACGGCCGCGCCGAGCCGCTGCTGAGCGAGTTGCAGAACGGCGATCAGGTCGAGATCGTGCGTCAGGAGGGTCAGGTGCCGCCGGCGGTGTGGGAAACGCTGGTGGTGACGGGCAAGGCCCGCGCGGCGATCCGGCGGGCGACGCGCGAGGCGCTGCGCGCGCAATACGCCGGTCTCGGCCGCCAGATCGTCGCCCGCGCCTTCGAGCGCGCCGGGCGTCCCTTCGCCGAGGACAAGCTGAAGGCGGCGCTGCCGCGCTTCGCCCGCGCCAGCGTCGAGGAGGTTCTGGCGGCGGTCGGGCGCGGCGAGATGTTCTCCGGCGACATCCTCAAGGGAATCTATCCCGACGTCACCGATGAGCGGCGGCCGGACGAGCGCCGGCCGGTGGCGGCGCTGCGGGCCGGCAGCGAGGGCGGCTGGTTCGGGAGCAAAAGCAACCGCAACCTCGTGTTCCACCTGCCCGGCGCCAGCTCGGAGATCGACTGGAAGATGATGGTCAAGACCGGGCTCTACCCCGACCTTCCCGTGCACTACGCGCCCAACGGCGGCGCCCTGCCGGGGGACCGCATCGTCGGCATCCTCGATCCGGAGAAGTCGATCACCATCTACCCCATCCAGTCGCCGGACCTGACCGCCTTCGACGACCAGCCCGAGCGCTGGCTCGACGTGCGTTGGAACATCAACGACGACGAGCGGCAGTTCTTTCCCGCCAAGCTGGAGATCCTCGCCATCAACGAGCCGGGCACGCTAGGCACCATCGCCACCGTGATCGGCGAGAACGGCGCCAACATCGACAACATCGTGATGCGACCGAACTCGCCGGAAACGCGCCTCCTCGTCGCCGACGTCGAGGTGAGCGACGTCAAGCACCTGAGCTCGATCGTGTCGCAGCTGCGGGCCCGCCCGATCGTCAGCAAGGTCGAACGGATCAACGGTTCATGAGCACGCCGCCCTCGCGCCTCCGGTTGGGCGTCAACGTCGACCACGTCGCCACCGTGCGCAACGCGCGGGGCGGCGCCGTGCCCGATCCCGTGCGCGCCGCCCTGCTGGCGCAGGAGGCCGGCGCCGACGGCATCACCGCTCACCTGCGCGAGGACCGCCGTCACATCCGCGACGACGACATGCGCCGCCTCAAGGCGGCGCTGCGCGTGCCGCTGAACTTCGAGATGGCCGCCACCGACGAGATGGTGGCCACCGCCATCGCCACCCGCCCGCACGCCGCCTGCCTGGTGCCGGAAAAGCGCAGCGAGCGCACCACGGAGGGCGGCCTCGACGTGATCGGCGGCCACGACCACTTGTCCAAGGTGACGGCGGAACTGGCGGTGGTGGCGATCCGGGTGTCGCTGTTCATCGAGCCGACCGCGCAGGCCGTCCGCGCGGCACGCTCGATCGGCGCCCCGGTCGTCGAGCTGCACACCGGCGCCTGGTGCGAGGCGCTGGCGCACGGCGAGGCGCGCGCGTCGCACGAGTTCGAGCGGCTGCGCCTCGCCGCCGCGGAAGCCGAGGCACAGGGCCTGGAGTGCCACGCCGGCCACGGGCTGGACTATGAAACGGCGTGCACCATCGCGGCACTGCCGCAGTTGCGCGAGCTGAACATCGGCCACTTCCTGATCGGCGAGGCGATCTTCACCGGCCTGAGCGAGGCGATCCGGCAGATGCGCGACGCCATGGAGGCGGGGCGGGCAGGGGCGCACGCCCGGTGAAAACGCGGCAGCGACCCGCGACACCGCCGTTCTCGCCGACGCGTCGGCGCTGGCGACCGATGCCGCCGACATCGAAGAGGATCATGCTTCGATCCACTCGCTTCCATGCCGGTTTCGAGAAACGGGAGCGCTGGGCTGGCCGAAGGACTTGACGAAGGGCCGCCTCGGTCTGTTGAACGGCGAACGCGTTGAGCAACCGGGCGCAAGCGACTTGCCCCTTTCGACCGAGGCGGCTCGATGGCTTTCCTGCTCGGCCTCGTCGTGATCGTCGCCGCGCTGTGGGGGTTCGGCACTTGCAGGAAACGCTTCAAGATCTGGCGAGCGGGTAACTGGACGAGAGTTCAAGCCGCAGCGGAAAACCTCAAGGTGACCTGTCATGACGATCCCCGAAGGGTCGCCGGCGGCGGATGCCTGATCGAATTCGACTACCGCTATCTGCATGAGGGTGGAGCGTATCGAAACAGCGCCCACTTTCTGAGCTTCACGAAAGACGCCGCCGAGACGATGGCGCAGAACCTCGAAGCCAAAGGGCTGGCAGTCTGCTACGATCGGGCGAACCCGCAAAGATCGGTGTTCTTCTACGACGAGGTGTGGGCCGCGCTGGATGCGCCAGTCGATCCGCAGCCTTGAGCAAGCCTGCCGAGGTCTTCGGTGTCGCGCCGCCTGTCCAGGAGGGCGGAGCGATTGGATGGTCCTGCCGCTGAAGTCTTCGCCGCCGTGGTGAAAAGCTCCTCCTCCGCCGCGACCGCTCGATCCCGCACCAAGCCCTTGGATGAGGGATAGGCGATGATCCTCGGCATCGGCACCGATCTCTGCAATATCGATCGGGTCGCGCAATCGCTGGAGCGCTACGGCGAGCGCTTCACCCATCGTTGCTTCACGGAGGCCGAGCGCCGCCGCGCCGAGGGCAGGGCAGGGCGCGCGGCGACCTATGCCAAGCGCTTCGCCGCCAAGGAGGCCTGCGCCAAGGCGCTCGGCACCGGCATCAGCC
>CALMGA010000214.1 GCA_937863205.1 uncultured Beijerinckiaceae bacterium
TCCAGATGTAGTTGTCAAACAACACGCCAAAAACCCACAAAAGGGAAATGGCGGATCAGGGAATGCCTAAGGCGTCCCCTGAAACGGGCTCGTCCGCCTAGCCGTATTGGCCAGGGCTGGGTCCGCCCGAGAAGTCTTAGGAATCGTACGGTGCGCCAGAGCGCCGCCGCCGATGGACACGATATAGGCGTGCGAAGTCCGCCCTGTCAACACGCCATCGGCAGAAAGCTGGTGCGGCGGCGATCGCGCCGCACCAGTGGTGGTCATCGACGTGCTGTGCCGGGCGGCGAAAATCCGGCGAGCGTAAGGATGCGTAAAGCTCGTGGGCGCATTCGAAACAGAAGGGCCGCGCGGAGTGCTAGGCTGGCGCCGCGTCCCAGCGAGTGTTTCCAGCATGTCCTCCGTCGCGATCTGCATCGCCACCACCGGCCGCGCAGCCATCCTGTCGGAAACGTTGCGCGAGCTCGGCAACCAGAAGCGCCAGCCCGATCGCGTTCTCGTGTGTCCGGCCAAGGACGACGACCTTTCTGCCGACGAGGCCGCCGCCCTCCCCTTCCCCGTCGAAATCGTCCGGGGTGAACGCGGCTCTTCGCACCAGCGAAACGCGCTTCTGCGCGCCTGTGAGGACATCGACATCGCCCTGTTCGTCGACGACGACTTTCTGCTCGCGAGCGACTACCTCGAAGAACTGCTGCGCCTCTTCGATGGTCAACCCGACTGCGTCGTCGCCACGGGACGCGTTCTCGCCGACGGCGCCACCGGCCGGGGCTACAGCGTCGAGGACGGTCGCGCGATCCTGCGCGAGCCCTACCCTGCCTCGCGAACGATCGCCCCGGTGTTCAACGGCTACGGATGCAACATGGCGATCCGCTGGTCGCGCCTTCGCGGCACCGGATGCTGGTTCGATGAGAACCTGCCGCTCTACGCCTGGGCGGAAGACGTCGACTTCTCCCGGCAGGCCACCGCCCATGGCCGGATCCTCAAGGCCGACGCTCTCGTCGGCGTTCATCTCGCCTGGAAGCAGGGTCGCACCTCTGGCGTGCGCTTCGGCTACTCGCAGGTCGCCAACCAGGTTTATCTCGCCCGCAAGGGGACCGTCACCCGCATGGGCGCGCTGCGCAAGGCGTCGGAAAACATCCTTGCCAACCTCGTCGGAAGTTGCCGCCGCGATGGCCTCATCGACCGGCGCGGGCGCTTGATCGGCAACGTGTACGGTATCCGCGACCTCCTCGCCGGCCGTTCGTCGCCCGAGCGCATCCTCGATCTGTGACGCCCCAGGGCGCGCGGCGAGACGAAGATAAATCGGCGCCAGATCGACGAAGGGTCAGGTCCGCACCGTCAGGACGACCGGGGCAAGGAGCCGGAGATCACTTGCCGGCGCCGGCGGCCTCGTCACCTCTGCAGCCTCACCCCGGTCAGGAAGATCGTATCGCGGTAGCTGTTGCCGACCAGCGAGCTTTGCAGGTTCTGCTGCGAAACGCTGGTGATGAGCTGCACGTCGCGCGTGAAGGAGTAGGCCCCTTTCAAGGTGAACTGCGTGAAGTTCTCGTTCACGGCGATGCCCTGGTACTGGTTGTTCTGGTAGGCGGCGATGGCGCTGACGGCGAACTGTCGGGCGAAGACGTGACCGATCTCCACGCTGATCAGCCGGGAAATGGCGCCGGACGCGCCGGCCAGCGTCGTTTCCGACAAGGTCGTCGACACCCGCGCGGTGATCGTGGTCAGGGGGGTCAGCGCGTAGATCAGCGCTCCATTGACCGTTGGCCCGTTCAGGTTCGGCAGGCGAAGGTCGGCGTAGTGCCGGTTGGCGTAACCGGCGCTGACCGTCCCGGTCAGCAGCCTGGCGATTTCCACCGTGGAACCGGCACGGACCACCTCGCCGGTGGAATCGCGGAAATACCCGCTGAGGTCGATGGGATTGTCGCGCACGCGGGCATCGAACCCCGCTTCGACGAAAGGGACGAACTGCGGCGTCAACTCGTAGGATGCGCGCGCGACCACGCCGAGATCGTTGTAATTGTCCTGCGAATAGCGGAACAGCGAACCATCCGATTGGATGGCGTCGCCATACTGCACCCGGTCGTAGGTGCCGCGCAGGTCGACGATCAGCCGGTTGAAGCGATGAGCGGCTCCCAGCGTCGCGCCCTCCGAAACGATGGTCGGGCGGGTGACGATGAAGACGCTGTTGGGTACGGCGAGCAGGGGCGACCCCGGCGTTTGCGTCGCCACGGCGAGACGCCCTTCGGTAAGGATCTGGTCGTCGCGCGTGACATCGATGCGGCCGTCGACCACGCCGCTGAGATCGGGGCGGTTGGCATTGCTGTTGGAAGGGAAATCCGAATAGCCACCGCGCAATGAGGCGGTCAGGCTGTGGGTGGGAAAATCGGAGATGATGTCGACGCCGCCGGCGGCACGCAACACCGCCGAAGGCTTCACGCCGAGCGAGACCTGATTGGGATTGGTCTCGTATCCGGTGCTGGTTTCCACGAAGGGCAAAACCCGGAACTGCCCGGCCCGCACGCCCACCGGGGCGAAGGGGTCGGCCTCGACGGCTGGACGCCGGAAGCGGAGCGGGCTCGGCACCACGGCCACGGTCGGAGGCGGCGGCAGGGCATCGACGGCATTCGCCGGCGCCGGCACGGGATTGAGCACGCGCCGCTGCAACCCCGGCGCTCCACGGTAGGGCACGAGCGGCAGCAGGGGCGGGTTGCTCTTCAGCTTGGGCGCGTAGAGCGTGGGTTTGCGCTGACGCGGCTTGCCGTAATTCGGTCCGTTCGGGTCCTGGACGGGCGCGATGGACGGCGGCGACCGCTCGTCAGCCGCCGCCGGGGACGCGTCCACCGAGGGCGGGCTGTTGTTCTCCGGCAGGAGCAAGGGCGCGACGGTTGGAGACGTCGGAAAATCGGCGCCGCCATCGTTGCCGCGCAAGGCAGCCTGACCCCACGCGTCACCGATACCGAGAAGGGCGGATGCCGCGGCGGCGAGTACGAGGATGCGATGGTGAAGCAGCGGCAAACGATCCTCGACGACGTGGAGCGAAGAGCTCCGCGCCGCCGAGGATGAGACGATCGTGGTTAACGACGGGTTAGGAGACCAGCGGAGCGACCGACGCTATTGGATCATCGCCAGCAGCGTCTGGCCGGCCGGCGTCCCCAGCTCCTTCGCGTCCAGCGTGCCGTCGTTATCTTTGTCGGCGCTCTTGAAGGCACCTTCCACGTCCAACATGTACTCGGACTTGTCGATCGTACCGTCCTTGTCGGGATCGGCCTTGCCGAAAGCGGCGCTCGACATGACGCTCTTGGCTTCCGCGGTATCGATCGTGCCATCCTTGTCGACGTCCAGCGTCGCGAACTTGGTGGCGGCCGCCCCCTTGGCTTCTGCAAAGCTCACCGTGCCGTCGCTGTCGGGATCAAGCGTCTTCATGTCGGGCGAGGCAGCGGATGCCGCGATCGGCAACGCGAGAGCTGCTCCGGCAAGTGCGATCAACGAAGCGACGACGAGAATCTTGCGGGACATATGGCTCTCCTGGAGTGCAGCGGTCACGCTGCCACTCCTCGCCAATACGCAAGTCAGGGAAAATTTCCTGGTAAATGCGGGAAATTTCGGCAACCGTCGGCTGCAGCCTCGACAACCTCCTCGGCGAATGGCCGCACCGCCCGCAGGCAAGCTCTTCGCTGCTGCCCCGGGTTCTTCCTCAGACCCCCTTGAGACGCTTGTTGCACTCGCTGTAGTAGCCGCCACCCTTCACGATCCAGCGGAGGCCGCCGTTGGCGTTGTTGGCCTTGTTGATCCTGTACTGGTCATCGCAGGTCTTGCGCCGCGCCACGCCGGCGGACAGGCTCTGGTACTGCGGCGAAATCGCCGAAGGGAACACGGCGGAGCCGGCGGTCACCGGGGCAGCCGGCGCCCGGTTCGCCACGGCCGGCGGTGGGGCAACGGGGG
>CALMGA010000215.1:0-1652 GCA_937863205.1 uncultured Beijerinckiaceae bacterium
GACGCTGTCGAAGAATTCGAGGTGCACCGGCGCCACGGTGGTGACGATGGCGACGTGCGGGCGGACCTGGGCGACGAGGGGGGTGATCTCGCCGGCGTGGTTCATGCCGATCTCGGAAATCGCGTAGCGGGCCGAGCGCGGCATCCTGGCCAGGGTGAGGGGCACGCCCCAGTGGTTGTTGTAGGAGGCCACCGAGGCGTGCACCGCGCCGGCCGGCGTCAGGGCGAGGCGCAGCGCTTCCTTGGTCGACGTCTTGCCGACCGAGCCGGTCACGGCGACCAAGCGGGCCGCTGCGCGTGCGCGCGCGGCGCGGCCGAGGCCGACCAGGCTCGCCAGCACGTCCTTGACGACGAACAGCGGGCCGGCGCCCCTCAGCATGTCGGCGTGGGCCTCGTCGACCACGGCCGCGGCCGCCCCGGCGGCGAAGGCCGCGGCGACGTAGTCGTGCCCGTCGGAGTTGTCGCCGGCGATGGCGAAGAACAGGTCGCCAGCGGCAAGCGTGCGGGTGTCGATGGACACGCCGGTGACCGCGGGCGGCAGGCTTCCGCCGCTGACCCTGGCGCCCAGCGGCGCCACCATGGCCAATCCGCTCCACAGCGGCTCGGCGCGCGGGTCGACGTGCATGTTCATGGAAACCTCATGGCAGGCGCATCAGCCGTTCGGGGGTGGGTTGTGCAAGGCGCGGGCGGCGCAATCAAGGTCGGAGAAGGGCAGCACCGTGCCGCCCACGATCTGCCCGGTTTCGTGGCCCTTGCCGGCGATCACCAGTACGTCGCCGGGAGCGAGCCCGGCCACCGCCGCGGCGATCGCCGTGGCGCGGTCGGCGATCTCCTCCACGGTGGCCTTGGCGCCGCCCGCCGACCCGGCGTCGCGGGCACCGTCGAGGATCGCCCGCCGGATCGCCGCCGCCTCCTCCGTGCGCGGATTGTCGTCGGTCACCACCACGCGGTCTGCGCCTCGGGCGGCGATGGCGCCCATGATCGGGCGCTTGCCGCGGTCGCGGTCGCCGCCACAGCCGAACACCACCGTGAGCTGCCCGCGGGCCAGCGGGCGCAGGGTTTCCAGCACCTTGTCGAGGGCGTCGGGCTTGTGGGCATAGTCCACGAACACCGACGCGGTTCGCCCCGTCTCGCCCGGGCGATCGGCGAACCGCTTCTCGCCGACGAGCTGCAGGCGGCCCGGCGCGCCTTGCAACGTCGCGAGGGCGTCGATCACGCCGCCAGCCGGGCTGCCGGTGGCGAGGCAGAGCCCGGCGGCGACGAGCGCGTTGGAAACCTGGAACTCGCCCGCCAGCGGCAGCCGCGCGCGCATCCGGCGGCCATCGACGTCGAGGGTGAGGTCGGCGGCGACGCCATCGGCTCGCGCCTCGACGAGGCGCAGGCGCGTGCCGGCCCGGCCGACGCCGTAGATGTCGAGGCCGCGCGTGCCGCAGGCCGCGACCACCTCGTCGGCGACGTCGCAGTCCATGTTGACCACCGCCGGGCTGCCTTGCGGCAGCAGGGTCGTGAACAGGCGCAGCTTGGCGGCGAGGTAGGCCTCGGCCGTGGCGCGCCCGATACCCTGGCCGGCGGCTGTCACCAGGGCGGTCTTGCCCGCCAATCGCTGCCCCATCGCGGCCTCCCCGAGCCCGTTGTGGAGGCCGGGGTTAGGAG
>CALMGA010000215.1:1662-10643 GCA_937863205.1 uncultured Beijerinckiaceae bacterium
CCGTCCAGGCGGCGCTGCTCGATGCCGTGCGAGGAGGCTTCGAGCGCCAGGTGGGTGACGCCGTCGCCGGCCAGCCCGGCCAGCGTTTCGTGCAGGGCGATCGGGTCGGGCGTGGTCAGCGAGCCATAGGTCGAGCCACCCGGCGCGACGACGCCGATCGTACCGAGCGAGGCGGCGGGGTTGCCGAGCCGCTCCCAGATCTGACGGACGAAAGCGGCGACCGAGGTCTTGCCGCTGGTGCCGGTGACGGCGGCGATCGTCGCCGGCTGGGCGGCATGGAAGGCGGCGGCGGCGCGGGCCAGGGTGCGGCGCACGTCGTCCACCACGATGACGGCGACGCCCGGCACGGTGCGCGAAGGCCGGCGCTCGGCCACCACCGCCACCGCGCCGGCGGCGACCGCCGCATCGGCGAAGCTCAGGCCGTCGGTCAGCGTGCCCGGCACGGCGAAGAAGCAGAAGCCCGGCCCGACGCGGCGGCTGTCGCTGGCGAGGCCGGTGACCTCGATCCAGCCCAGCTCCGGCGGGCAGGCGGGCAGCAGTGTCGACAGACGGGTCAGTGCAGGCCTTCCTTCGACTTCTGGGGCACGTTGGCCTGCCCATAGCCCATCCGGGCCAGCAGCGGGAAGGGGATCGGCGGCAGCTGGATCTGCGGCGGCAGGCCGAGGAGCGGCGCCACCCGCTCGATCACCTTGCCGGTGACGTCGCCCGAGTTCCACGCGGCGGTGTGGTAGCCGTAGGTGCCGGGCACCGCCTGGGGCTCGTCCATCAGCACCAGGAACAGGTATTTCGGGTGGTCGGCCGGCAGGATCGCCATGAAGGTGGTGAACACCTTGTCGTGGTCGTAGTGCCCGTGGACGAGCTTGTCGGCCGTGCCGGTCTTGCCGCCGATGAAGTAGCCGGGGATGTTGGCGTTGCGCGCCGAGCCGACCTCGGCGTTGAGGCGCATGAGGTAGCGCAGCGACTCCGACACTTCCGGGCGCACGACCCGGTCGGCGTGGGCGCGGGCATCGGCCTCGTCGCGCTTGAGGAAGGTGGGGGTGATGAGCTGGCCGCCGTTGACCAGCCCGCCCACCGCCATCAGCGCCTGCAGCGGCGCCACGTTGAGGCCCTGGCCGAAGGCGATGGTGATGGTGTTGAGTTCGCTCCAGTGCTTGGGCACCAGCGGCTCGGCCGATTCCGGCAGCTCGGTGCGCAGCCGGGTGAGCTGCCCCATCTTGCGCAAAAAGGCCTGGTGGCCGGGCACGCCGACCATCATCGCCATCCGCGCCGTGCCGATGTTGGAGGAGTGCACGAACACCTCCGGCACGCTCAGCATGCGGCGCTCGGGGTGGAAGTCGTGGATGGTGAAGCGGCCGAAGCGCAGCACGTCGCGGGCATCGAGCTGCGAGCGCAGCGTCACCTTGTTGGCTTCCAACGCCATCGCGATCGAGATCGCCTTGAAGGTCGAGCCCATCTCGTAGACGCCGACCGACAGCCGGTTGATGTTGTTGGGGTTGAGCGCGTCGGCCGGCTGGTTGGGGTCGAAGTCCGGCAGGGAGGCCATCGCCACCACCTCGCCGGTGTTGACGTCGAGGATGGCGGCGGCGCCCGACTTCGCCTTGAAGTGCTCGATGCCCTTGGCCAGCTCATCGCGCACGGCATAGGTCGCGCGCAGGTCGAGCGAGGTCACCAGCGGCTTGAGGTCGGTCGCCGCGACCTTGAAGCCCATGCCGGTCAGGTCGGAATAGCCCTGTGTGTCGATGTACTTTTCCAGGCCGGAGATGCCGACGCCGTCGAGGTTGGCGAAGCCCAGCACGTGGGCGGCGATCGGCCCGTTGGGATAGACGCGCTTGTTTTCGGGCAGGAAGCCGACGCCGGGCAGGCCGAGGTGGAACACCTCCTGCTGCTCCTTGGAGCTGACCGCCCGCTTGACCCAGACGAAGCCCTTGCGCGAGCCGAGCTTGCGGCGCAGCTCGGCGGCGTTGACGTCGGGCAGGGCGGCGGTGAGCAGCTCCACCGCCTCGTCCTTGTCGACGAGGCGGCGCGGCTCGGCGAAGATGCTCATCACCTTGATGTCGGTGGCCAGCACCTCGCCGTTGCGGTCGAGGATGTCGGGGCGGGCGGCGGCAACCTGGTCGGAGCCGGCGACGCGCACGGTTTCGGCGGCGTCCGGCTTCAGCCCGAAGGCGACGAGGCGGACGAGGATGGTGGCGAACAGAAGGGCGAACAGGGCGGCGACGAGCCGGGTGCGTCCGGCAGTCTTGTCGAGCCTCGCTTCGAACAGGCGCTTGATGAAGGCGAGCGGGCTCAGCCGTCGGCCGGGGCTCATGGGACTTGCGTCGACCGCCGCGCCCTGCCGGTCGAACTCCTGGTCGCCGGATGGATCCGCAAGGCCGCCCGCTTCGTGGCTTTCCACCGTCATCTCGCGGCTTTCCCGGTCGGTGTCGCGCCGGCGGACGGCGTGGTGCCGGCGACCGCGGCATCGCCGGGCGTGTTGGTCGGTTCGCCCAGGCCGAGGTCTTCGAGCTTGCGGCCGATCACGTCGCCGCGCTGCGCCTTGTCGGGCAGGGCCTCCGCCTTGACGATCTGGTCGAGCTTGAGGGGCTGCAGGTCGGTCAGCTTCTCGGTCAGGGCCTGGATCCGCTCGGGACGGGTCAGGTTGGCCCAGTCGGCGCGCAGGATGCCGATGCGGTCCTGCTCGCCCTTGATCTCCGTCTTCAGCCGCGCCACCGTTTCGGCGCGGAACATGGTCTGGTACTTGATCGAGTAGGCGTAGATCGCGGACGCGACCAGGGCGGCGATGGCCGCGAGGTTGAGCAGGCGGATCAACGGCTGGTCCCTTCCCGGCCCTTGTCGCGCCCCTTATCGCGCCCTTTGCGTGCGCCGGGCTTGCCCGCGGGGAGCGTGCCGGCCGGAGAGGCCAAGCTGCTTGGCGAAACTAGACCGCCCGGTGAGGCCAAGCCGCGCAGCGCCGGCTCGACCGGCAGCGCCGGCGCGCCCGTGCGGGTGCCGTGCCGCAGCTTGGCCGAGCGCGCCCGCGGGTTGGCTGCGCATTCCGCCTCGCTGGGGACAACCGGCTGACCCTTGGGCAGGGTGAAGCTCGGGTCGATTGCCGCCGGCTCGCCGGGCAGCCGCCGGCCGGGAGCCTCGCCCTTGCCGGAGCGGCGAGCGAAGAACTGCTTGACGATGCGGTCTTCCAGGGAATGGAAGGTCACCACGGCGAGCCGGCCGCCCGGCTTCAGCAACCGCTCGGCGGCCGACAGCGCCGACACCAGTTCGCCGAGCTCGTCGTTGACGGCGATGCGCAGCGCCTGGAAGGCGCGCGTCGCCGGGTGGATGTCGGTCGGCTTGTGCGGCACGATTCGGGCGATCAGGCCGGCCAGCGCGGCGGTGGTGCGAAACGGCGCGGCCGTGCGGTCCATCACGATCGCGCGGGCGATGCGGCGCGACAGCCGTTCCTCGCCGTAATGGTAGAAAACGTTGGCCAGCTCGTCCGCCCCGAGCGTGTTGACGAGGTCGGCGGCGGTCGGCCCGCCGGCTTCGGCGCCCATGCGCATGTCGAGCGGCCCGTCGCGTCGGAACGAGAAGCCGCGTTCGGCCTCGTCGAGCTGCATGGACGACACGCCGATGTCGAGGACGATGCCGTCGAAAGGCGCGAGCGACGCCGCGACCGCTTCCATGGCGCCGAAGCGCGCCTCGACCAGCCGGAGGCGGGCGCCGTAGCCGGCGGCAAGAACCGCGCCGCCGCGCACGGCGACGGGGTCGCGGTCGAGGGCGAGCACGCGGATGCCGGGATGGCTGTCCAGGATCGCGGCCGTGTAGCCCCCGGCGCCGAAGGTGGCATCAAGGAACAGGCCGGCGCCCGCCGACGTGCCGCCGCCAAGCGTGGCGGCGACGGCCTCGTCGCGGAGCACGGGCGTGTGGCGGAGGACGGAAGCGGAGCGGAGCACGGGAATGTCGCGGGCCGGTCCGCCAGCGACGCCCCGATCCGTCGGATCGGAGCCGCCGCCGCCCGTCATTCCCGTGCTCCGGGAGGAAGCGGCGAGCGTGCCGCATCCTGGAACCGGATCGGATCCCGCACGCGCTGGCGAAGCGTGGCCTCTTCGCCGTCCGTGCGGATCCGCTCCGATCCCTGGACCTGTTGCAGCCTTTTCGCCGGCATCTCCCGCGGTGGCGAACGCAGGCCGGCCGAGGCTTGGACGCAGGCCGGCGCGAACTTCCCGATAGCCGAGGCAGATACGACGCGACGCCCGAGGGCGCCCGACGGACCGAAAAGGAAAAGCAAACGCGTGACGCCAAACCTCCCGCGTCGCCCGGCCGCCGAGGGGCGTACGTTCGACCACCGTAGCTGCACCGACCACAGCTTCGATGGTCGCAGCGTTGGCGGTCGAACGGGCTCCAAAGCCCGGACGAGAACCGAGACTCGACAAAGCCTCGCCGATTGAACGTTCGGTGCCGGCAGCGCCCAAAGACTTGCTTGGGGACCGGCGCGGGAGTGCATTGGGTATCATGCGATGGGGCGTGAAGCAATCGATCGGCCCCGTCGCGCACCATGCGCGCCGGCCGCCTGCCATCAAGCCCCAACGAGGTTAAGAAGTGGTTTCCGCGCGGCGCCGGCTGGGGAACACGGGCGGCCGCTGCGACGGCCGGCGCGTTGACTCATCTTCGTGGCATCTTTACGACCGTCCTTCCATCGTTCCACGCAAACGACGCCGTTGCGTCCCGCACGGCCGGTATGGCGTCCTCGCTTGGCAGGGGATCGGTTTGTCGGGTGATGTTTGCGCGTCGCGCGCGCCCTCGCCGCGAGACCCGTGCGTCCCACGCGCATTCACCATGCCGGCCGGTCTGCCGATTTCCGCATTGTTTCGAGAGAAGCTTTGCGTCAACCAGGTTTTCCGCAACAGGCCGAGAGCGCCGAGCGCATCGGCCGGGGGCGGCGCAACACGGGCAGCTTGATGAACATTTCCAAGGTGGGCGTGATCGGCGCCGGGCAGATGGGATCGGGCATCGCCCAGGTGTGCGCCCTGGCCGGCATCGAAGTCTTCCTCAACGACGTCACGGACGCGCGCACCCGCGGCGGCATCGAGGCGATCAGGTCGAGCTTCGGCAAGCTGGTGGAGCGCCGGCAGTTCGAGGCCGAGGCGGTGGAGGCCGCCATCGGGCGCATCGCGCCGGCTCCCGACCTCGCCACGTTGCACCAGTGCGACCTCGTCATCGAGGCCGCCTCGGAGAACGAGGAGGTGAAGAGGCGGATCTTCGGCATGGTGTGCCCGCACCTCAGGCCCGACGCGATGCTCGCCTCCAACACCTCGTCCATTTCCATCACCCGGCTCGCCGCCGCAACCGATCGTCCCGAGCGCTTCATCGGGATCCACTTCATGAATCCGGCGACCAAGATGCAGCTCGTCGAGCTGATCCGCGGCATCGCCACCGAGGACGCCACATTTGAGCGGGCCAAGGCCTTCATCGCCCACCTCGGCAAGACGGCAACGGTTTCGGAGGACTTCCCGGCCTTCATCGTCAACCGCATCCTGCTGCCGATGATCAACGAGGCGATCTACACCCTCTACGAGGGCGTCGGCTCGGTGGAGGCGATCGACACGGCGATGAAGCTCGGCGCCAACCACCCGATGGGCCCGCTGACGCTGGCCGACTTCATCGGACTGGATACGCTGCTCTCGGTGATGCAGGTTCTGCACGAGGGTCTCGCCGATCCGAAGTACCGTCCGTGCCCGCTGCTGGTGAAGTACGTCGAGGCCGGCTGGCTCGGCCGCAAGACGCAGCGCGGCTTCTACGACTACCGCAGCGGCACGCCCATCCCGACCCGGTAGGCCGAGTTCAGCCGGCGCACGGCGCTTCTGGCAAGGGCCGGGTAGAGCGCAGCCATCGCGGCGGCATAGACGATCAGGCCCGTTCCCGCCTCCAGCGCCATCCGTGCCAGGGGGTGCGGAGCCAGGCGCGCCCACGGCGCGATCAGCAGGGCCGCCGCCATCGCTGAACTGGCGAGCGCGACCTTGGCCGCATCGCGGGCGGGAAAGCTGAAGCCGGCGAGATGCTGCGCCAGGGCGAAGCCGGCCGCGAAACTCGCCGCCCCGCCGGCAAGGCAGCCGGCCACGGCCCCGACCAGGGCGCCATCGGCACCGCCATACCTCACGCCCAGGGCAAGGCCGGCGGCGCAGCCGGCCAGGGTCGTGATCGCGTCGACGGCGTTGATCGCCGTGGTGATCCCCGGCCGCTCGATCAGAAGGAAGACGGGATCGGCGAGGTGCATGCGGATGTTGCGCACGGCGCCGGCCGCCGCCGCCAGCGGCAGCACCGCGATCGTCGCCTCGCGGAACGGTGCCGCCACGAACAGGGTGACGAAGGGCTCGGCGAGCAGGCACAGGCCGACGGACGCCGGCACCACCAGCGCCATCAGCATCACCCCGCCCAGGCTGAGCTGCCGGAAGCCGTCGGCCCGCGAACCGCCGTCGAGCCGGCGCACGGCGAGGGGAAAGGACGCGGCGATCACCAGCATGGCCAGCGTCGCCGCCAGCCGCTGCCCGAGGCCCCAGCCGACCGCGACGAGGCCCAGCTCCGCCGCGCCGGCGAGGCGCTCGACCACCAGCCGGATGCCGTTCTGCGCCACCCAGGCGGCGGCGCCGGCCACGAGCAGCGGCGCCCCGTAGACCAGCGCCGCCGAAAGAAGGCCGCCGCCCGGCAGCCAATCGCCCCCGGTGACGCCAAGCCGCCGCCACATCAGCACGGCGCCGACCGCCTGCGCCGCGCTGAAGCCGCCGAGCACGGCCGCAAGCGTCGACGGCTGCCCCGACCGCGCCTCGAACCGCACCAGGGCGTAGGCGAGGGCGAAGCCGGCGCCGTGGCAGCACATCTGGCCCAGCGTGTAGACGCCGATGCGGCTTTGCGCCCGCGCCCGCTCGCCGAGATGGGTGACGAGGGAGCGCGTCGCGATGAAGGCCACGGCGGCGACGGCCGTCGTCGTCGGCTGGTGCAGCATGCGCACGACCAGGCATGCGACGGCCGACGCGGCGGCGAGGGCGAGGGCGAGAACGGACGCCTCGCCGCGCGCGAAGCCGACGCGCCGGGCGCCGCTGAGACCGTCGAGGTAGCGCAGGGTGAACTGCGTCCACCACGACAAGCACAGCAGGAAGACGAGGTCCTGGGCGGCGATCAGCAGCGTCAGCACGCCGTAGGGCGCCGGCTCCAGCCAATGCGTCCACACGATCGCCGCCGTGACCTGCGCGAGCGGTCCGACCACCTGCGCCGGCAGGTACTTGAGCGTTTGGCGGACCAGCATCGCAGTTTCGCGCGGGAGGGTACGGCACGGCAACGCCCGGCCCAGCCCATTCGACGAGATCGGAAACGGTAAATCGAAGGGATGCCGCTGCGCGAGGCGGGCCCGACATCGGGATCAGGCGGAGCCGGCCACCGTGTTCAGCTCGGCCATCGCCTCGTCGGGCAGCGTCAGTTCGGCGGCGGCGAGGTTTTCGCGGAGGTGCCCGACGCTGGACGTGCCGGGGATGAGCAGGATGTTGGGCGCGCGGCGCAGCAGCCAGGCCAGCGCGACCTGCATCGGCGTGGCACCGAGGCGCCCGGCCACCGCCGTCAAGGTCGAGGACTGCAGCGGGCTGAAGCCGCCCAGCGGGAAGTAGGGCACGTAGGCGATGCCGGCCTCCGCCAGTTCGTCGACCACGGGATCGTCGCCCCGATGGGCCAGATTGTACTGGTTCTGCACGCACACGATCTCGCAGATCGAGCGACCCTGCGCGATCTGCGTCGGGGTGACGTTGCTCAGCCCGATGTGGCGCACGAGGCCCTGCCGCTGCAGGTCGGCGAGGATCGCGAGCGGCTCGGCGATCGATCCTTCGGCGAGGCCGTGGGCGAACAGGGCGCGCAGGTTGACCACGTCGAGCACGTCCACGCCGAGGTTGCGCAGGTTGTCGTGCACGGCTTGCGTCAGTTCTTCGCGCGAAAAGGCCGGGTTCCAGGATTTGTCGGCGCCGCGCCGCGCCCCGACCTTTGTGACGATCACGAGATCGTCGGGATAGGGCGCCAGCGCCTCGCGGATCAGCTGGTTGGTGACGTGGGGCCCGTAGAAGTCGCTGGTGTCGATGTGGTCGACACCGTTGTCCACCGCTTCGCGCAGCACCGCCAGGGCGGCGTCGCGGTCGTCCGGCGGCCCGAACACGCCGGGTCCGGCGAGGCGCATGGCGCCGTAGCCGAGCCGCGTCACGTTGCGCCCGCCAAGCGGATAAGTGCCGGATCGGTCGATGGGGGACATGATCGCCTCCTGAAGCCGTGAAAGAACGCTGATCTAGCGCTTGCCGGGCCGCGCGGGAACGGGGCGCATTCCGCACGGGCTGTGCGGCGGAGCGAACGATGAGGTACGACCTGGCCGATCTCAGGGCCTTCGTCGCGGTGGCCGGCGCCGGCGGCTTCCGTGACGGCGCCCGCACGACCGGCAGCAGCGCCTCGGGCCTGAGCGAGGCGGTGCGTCGGCTGGAAGCGCGGCTCGGCGTCCGGCTTCTCAACCGCACCACGCGCTGCGTCGTCCCCACCGAAGCGGGCGCGCGCCTGCTGGAGCGCCTGGGACCGGCGCTGGGCGAGGTGGAGGCTGCGCTCGACGTGGTCAACGGCTTCCGCGACAGGCCGGGCGGCACCTTGCGCCTCAACGTGCCGGTCGTCGCCGCCCGCCTCGTGCTGCCGGCGATCGTGCCGGGCTTCCTCGCCGCCTATCCCGACATCAAGCTGGAGGTGATCGCCGAGGACGGCTTCGTGGACGTGCTCGCCGCCGGCTGCGACGCCGGCATCCGCTACGACGACCGGCTGGAGGGCGACATGATCGCGGTGCCGATCGGGCCGCGGGTGCAGCGCTTCGCCACCGCCGCCGCGCCCGGCTACCTCGATCGCCACGGCCGGCCGGCGCATCCCCGCGACCTGCTCGCCCACGCCTGCCTGTGCGGCCGGTTCGCCAGCGGCGCGACGACCACGCCGTGGGAGTT
>CALMGA010000216.1 GCA_937863205.1 uncultured Beijerinckiaceae bacterium
ATCGACCTCCGGGTGATCCAGGCCTTGCTTGGTTATTATAAGCTGGAGAACACCGCCTTCTACACCCGCGTGGCAACCCGCACGGCGCACGCCGTGACCAGCCCGCTCGACAAGCTTGGCATCTTCACGCCCGAGCTGACGGGGTCAGTGCCGCCCGGCAGCTGAAGCGCAGTGGCCTCCGTGCCGGAGGTCGCCGACGTCTTCCGTCGCCACGGTCCTGCCTACCGCACTGCGCGGGCCGGTCACCTCAGCTTGGCCGAGTTGAAGGTGATGTCGGCGGTCGAGAGCTGCCGCACGGCGGCGCTCGGCGGCTACGTCGATGCCTGCGACGACTGCGGCCAGCCGGCGCTCCGAGCGGATGCCGAAGCAGGTGCCGATCAACAGCATGCGGATCATCAGCCCGGGGGAGACCGCCGGCCGCCCCGTCGAGGTGTAGAACGGCGCCAGCTCGCGGCGCAGGTCGGCGAGGTCGACAAAGCGGCCGATAGCGCGCAGCAGATTACCGGCGGGGACGTGTGTCTCGAGCGAGAACTCGTAGAACTAGCTGCCCTGCTCGACTTGCCGCTGAGCCATCATTTGCGCTGATTCTCGTCTCTCAAAGAGAGGATCACCATATGACTGCCGCCGCAACAGCCGAGTTTTTTAACAGAATCTGCGCAATAGCGTCCAGCCATTCTACGACGCGTACTGGCCGAGAACGAATCCGCTTCGCGGGAGGGTCGCGGCTACGGTGAAGTAGAGATTCACGTCGCACGGGCGGATTGATCGAGGCCAAGGCGACCAGAGCATCGGGCGGCTCCTTCAGCCAAGAAGCCGCCCAATGAGCGACATGCCTTCCGCCCCGCGATCAGTCCGCTGCGCCAGCACCTGATCGATGAGATGATCCTGCGCCGCTTTTCGCCGGAGACGCAGCGCAACTATGTCCGTGATGTCGACCGCCTCGCCGCCTTCCTCGGCCGCCCACCCGGCACTGCCATGGCGGAGGATCTGCGGCGCTTCCAGCTCGAGCCGTAGGAGACCAACATGCTGGTGCCGACGATGAACACCATCACCTCAGCGCTGCGGTTCTTCACGCAGGTGCTGGACCGTCCCGATCTCGCCCGCAGGCTGGTCCGGATCACGCAGATGCCAAGGAGGTGTCGCATCCAGACACGCCATCAAAGTTTCTTCGAGGGCGTGAAGGCGTTGAACGCTACCGTCGAGGAGGTGTTCTTGATGCCTTTGACCATGTGCAGCTTCTTGTTGACGAAATAACCCGGGTCCACGTCTTCCTTAAGACGGAAGATCCCGAGTAGATCGAATGGACCTGAGATGGAGTACAATTCAGCCGGCATGACGTTGTCCATGATCTCGATCGCCACGTCATAGGTTTGGCCGATTTCGCATTTGATTTGCACGATCAGCGTCTTCATATGCTCGCTCCTCGCCCGTTTGGCTCGGGTTACCACAGTTCCTCGACCGTGAACGCCGCGACGCGCGGCACGACGACGGTCAAGGGCATATCGCGGTGTCGACTGGCAACACCTCGCCGTCCGCACCGTCGCGTCGAGGGATGACGGCAGTGGCTTCGATCTCGATCCTTGCCGCCGGCTCGACGAAGCGCGACACCTGCACCGTGACCAGAGGGGCGGAGGACTTCCCACCCTTTGGCAAGGAGCTTCGATGGGGAAGGCAGGATCAAAAGCCGACCGCCTTTTCAACATGGCGCAGGCGACACCGAGGAGCCGGTCCGCCACGCCTCGCTCAGCTTGGACGCGTTGCTGCGCGCTTCAGTTCCACGCTGGTCCGACAAGCTCACGAGTCCCGTTCAATGCACTCGGTATAAACACCTATTTAAACTCCACTGAGAATAGGATGAGCCCGCAAGGAGCCGATTGGACTTGGCATCTCCGCATCTCGATCAGACTGCCGACCTGCACGACAGCCACGGCGGCGTTACACTGCTGCGCGCCTCGCGCCGCCCTTGGCTCTTGCTGGCGCGCGGCTTCGCCGATCAGGCGTACCAGGGCGAGAGCGTCGGCACCACCACCGCCGTTGCGGTGAAGATCATCAGACCGCAGGAGGGCCAGAAGAGCTTTCGCTGTGCAGCCCGTTGGTGGGTGATCGAAAGGACCTTCGGCTGGCTCGTCCGCTGCCGCAGGCTCAACCGCGACCATGAGGCGACACCATCTTCCGCCCTTGCCTTCTTCGTCCTCGTCGCCGCCATGATCCTCGTAAGACGACTGGCGCGCACGTTATGCAACGAGGTCTGCTTCAGTTGCGTGTGAGTCAGAAATAAGATTTAAGTATAAACTGAGTTTTATTTGCATCCAGCAGAACTCTCGGACTAGTTCCGTAACGGTGGTGTCGCAAGGTCCTTCTCTGCACGTCAGCTTCTAATCGCCATGAGAGACAACTGGCGTCGGCGCCGCTGCGTCCCAGATCGTAAGCTGTCCAGCTAAGGAACCGATATCCACTAAGCGCACGCAAAATCCAGCGGCGCCTTGCTAAGTTGTGCAACCGTCCTGTAGTGCCACTCATGGACGAGGAGGTGCGCGACGTGGCTTGGTACAGGGTGGCGGAACTTGGTGAACTTTCCGATGAAAGCGTCATTGCGGTGCAGGCCGGAGGTGTCGAGCTTGCCGTCTACAAAGTCGCCGGCGTAGTCTACGCGACTAGCAATCTCTGCACGCACGATGTCGCTCGGCTCTCGGAGGGCTACATCGACGGGGATTGCATCGAGTGCCCATTGCACCAGGCCTTGTTCCACATACCCACGGGGGAGGCGAGGTCGGCACCGGCGAGTCGCCCTTTGCAGACCTACGAGACGAAGGTGGAAGGCGGCGGCATCACGGTATCGATCCCGGATGCATCCGACATGGCGCGCGGAGATGGATGATAACTCTCAACATGTTCTAATCGTCGGCGCCGGGCAGGCAGGTGCTCGGGCTGCCGAGGCTCTCCGCAAAGTCGGCTTCCGCGGCCGCGTTACGATGGTCGGCGATGAGATCCATGCTCCCTATGAGCGCCCTCCCTTGTCCAAAACCATCCTGACGGGCGCGAAATTGCCGTCGTCGTCAGCCATTTTCGAAGAGCGATACCTGCAGGATCGGTCTATCGAACTCATTACAGGTGTAAGCGTCTCCTCCATTGATGCCGAGGCGAAGCGCGCGACCCTCGACGACGGCCGACAGTTGTCCTGGACCCGCCTGCTCCTCTGTACGGGCGGCCGCGCTCGCCAGATCCCGCTGGCTCCCATCGGCTCTCCTCAAGTCTTCTATCTCCGCACGCTTCAGGACGCGTCCGCCCTGGCGCAAACGTTCAGGCGGATCGAAAGCGTGGCCATAGTGGGGGCCGGCTTTCTCGGCCTCGAAATCGCCGCCAGCGCCCAGGGTCTCGGGATTCAGGCAACCGTGATCGAGTCTCGGCCGAACATCCTCCCTAGGGCGGTCGTGCCCGAGATCGCGGCGCACATCGAGGCAGCTCATCGCGAGCGCGGCGTCAGATTACGGCTTGCCAGCCAGCTCGTTGGGGTCGAGCGCAGGGATGGCAAGGTAATCCTCAGCCTTTCGGACGGAGAGCCTCTCAAGGTCGACGCAATGGTTGTCGCGACCGGTTTGGTGCCCAATACCGAGCTTGCTGAAGCGTTAGGGCTCGACGTCGAGGACGGCATAGTCGTCGACGAATTCGGGCAAACCTCGCGGCAAGATATCTTTGCGGCCGGTGACGTGGCCAACCGCTTCAATGCCTTCCTGGGTCGAAGGGCGAGGATCGAAAGCTGGCAGAACGCACAAAATCATGCGACGGCGACGGCCAAGGCGATTGCCGGTTCACCCGAACCATACCAGGAGGTTCCGTGGTTCTGGTCCGACCAATATGATTTGAACATCCAGATCCTAGGCCAGCCGCTTCCATCCGACCGGGTCATGGTACGCGGCAGGCCTGCTGACCGACGTTTCATCTGTTTCAATCTCCGCGATGAATGCTTGGGCGGCGCGACCCTCTTTAACATGGGCGCCGACCAAGCATTCAT
>CALMGA010000217.1:0-2133 GCA_937863205.1 uncultured Beijerinckiaceae bacterium
GCGTCGTCCTGGGTGAAGGCGCGCACCCGCATGATGCCGTGGATCGCGCCCGACGGCTCGTATCGGTGGACGGTGCCGAACTCCGCGATCTTCACCGGCAAATCGCGATACGATTTCAGCCCGTTCTTGAAGATCAGCACATGGCCGGGACAGTTCATCGGCTTGAGGGCGAAGGTGCGCTCGTCCTCCGTTTTCGTCAGGAACATGTTCTCGCGGTAGGTCTGCCAATGGCCGGAGGTTTCCCAAAGCGCGCGGTCGAGCACCTGCGGCGTGTTGACCTCGATGTAGCCGGCCTCCTCCTGGCGCCGCCGCATGTAGCTGATGAGGGTTTGGAACAGCGTCCAGCCCTTGGGGTGCCAGAACACCGTGCCGGGGCCCTCCTCCTGGAAGTGGAAGAGGTCCATTTCGCGGCCGAGGCGGCGGTGGTCGCGGCGCTCGGCCTCGGCCAGCTGATGGAGGTAGGCGTCGAGCTCGGCGGGGGTGGCGAAGGCGGTGGCGTAGATGCGCTGCAGCATCGGGCGGCTGGCATCGCCGCGCCAGTAGGCGCCGGCGACCTTCATCAGCTTGAACGCCGGCCCGATCTTGCCCGTGCTGGTCATGTGCGGGCCGCGGCATAGGTCGAGCCAGTCGCCCTGGCGGTAGATCTTGAGGGCCTCGTCCGGCGGGATGGCATCGACCAGCTCGACCTTGAAGCCCTCGCCACGCTCGGCGAAGAAGCGCTTGGCCTCCTCGCGGCTCCACAGCTCCCGGGTGAAGGGCTTGTCCTGCGCGATGAGGGCGCGCATGCGCTTCTCGATGGCCGCGAAGTCCTCGGGCGTGAAGGGCTCGGCGCGGGCGAAGTCGTAGTAGAAGCCGTTGTCGATGACAGGGCCGATCGTCACCTGCGTGCCGGGATACAGGCCCTGCACGGCCTCGGCCAGCACGTGGGCGGCATCGTGGCGGATGAGTTCGAGGGCGCGGGGGTCGTCGCGGGTCACGAACTCCAGCTTGGCGTCCGCCTCGAGCGTTTCGGCGAGGTCGACCAGCACCCCGTCGTGCAGCATCGCCACCGCGCGCTTGGCGAGCGAGGGTGAGATCGATCGGGCGATGTCGGTGCCGGTGACGCCGGGCTCGTAGGGGCGCGCGGCGCCGTCCGGGAAGGTCACGGAAATCATCGGGCAACTCCTTGGGCTCACTCGCCGAAACCATGCGGCGTAAGCTGGTGCGCGAGGTATAGGCAGCCGCCCGGTGGCTCGCAAGGCGGCTCGCGAGGTGGCAAGGAGGCGTGGGCGCCCGTGACTTGGCAGGGCCATGGGCGACCTGCGCGGCGCGATACCGCTTGGTTGCTCGCCGGGACAAGGCGGTGGGCGTCTGGTAAAGCCTCGCTCGCTGGCCGAACGGTGTTCGACGTTCTTCAGCCTCGGGCGCAGCGCGGACATTCCGGGCTGGGAGCCTCACTTCGCGACGATCTCGTCTTGTTGATGCTGCGAACGGACCGATGTCCCGATCCTTGCCTTCCACCGGCGGCGTCATCGATCTGCCACTTGCGTCGGCTGGGGGTGCGCAGGCTCCCGAACTCGGCCCGCGCGGAAGGAGGATTTTTTGATCAGGTTGACCACCATCCTCGTTTGCCTGAGCCTTTTGGCTTGGCCGCAGACGGTTCGCGCTTACAGCGGTTCGGATGCGCAACAAAAGGCCTGCACTTCCGACGTCTTCAGGCTGTGCCTGAAGGAGATCCCCGACGAGAACCGGATCGTCGCCTGCCTGATGGCCAAGCGCGCGCTGCTGTCGCCGTCGTGCGCGGAGGTGTTCCTCGACCCGCCGCGGCAGGTCCGGCGCCAGCCCTAGGCGCAGTGAGGCTTGAGAGCGGCGTGCTTCAGGGTGGCGCACGCGAAGCGATCCGCAGGCTGCTCCTCTTAAGGAAACCTCAGTCTCGCCTTTGGGAAGTGCCCGCAGCGGCGAGAACCAGTGGCGATCTTGATGACAGGCGGTTCAGCGTTGCCGGGCGTATCCTGCTGGTCCTGGCGATCGGCACGGCGACCCCGGCCTTCGTTCTTGTGCACTCGCTGGGCAACGTGCACGGGTCGCTGATGGAAGCGCGCTCGAACGAGGTGCGCCACCTCGACGAGGCGGCCTGGGCGCTCGTGGCCGACT
>CALMGA010000217.1:2233-4456 GCA_937863205.1 uncultured Beijerinckiaceae bacterium
GCCGCCAAGAACGCCGCCCGCGAGACGATCCGCGCGATGCGCTACGACGAGGGCAACTGCGTCTTCATCTGGGACCTCGCCGGCACCGGCGTCGCCCATGGCGGCATTCGCGCCCTGGAAGGACGCAACTTCATCGACGGGCCCAACAGCAAGACGAAGCCCGGCGTCGCCGACACCGACGGCAAGCTGGTCGGGATCGCCCGCAGCGAGGGCCAGGGCTTCGCCCGCTACAAGATTCCCGAGTCGGGCGAAACCACTCCGCTCGACAAGATCGGCTGTTCAAGCTGTTCGCGCCATGGGGCTGGGTGATCGGCACGGGCGCCTACGTCAGCGACCTCGACGCGGGCTTCTGGCGGATGGCCCGCTCGGACCTCGCCATCTCCGCCTGCCTCGCCGGGCTGGTGTCCTGCCTGCTCGGACGCGACCGGTCGCGCTCGCTCGCCCGCCTGACCGAGGTGATGCGGCGCCTAGCCACCGGCGACCTTGCGACCGGCATCCCGGCCGGGCGTCGCGGCTCAGCACGGCCATCGCAAGCATCGCCGTTTCCGCGCAGGCGCAGGCGAGCAGCCTGCATCAGGTGAACGGGGCCGTGCACCAGATGGAACAAGCGACGCAGCAGAACGCGGCCATGGTCGAGCAAAGCACGGCGGCGGTGCACGCGCTGATGGCCAAGACCGAGCGGCTGGCCGAACTTGCCGGGCGCTTCCGCGACGGCCCTGCGGCAAACCCGGTGCTCGTCGCTCCGCGCGAGGAGAAGTCGGCGGCGAGGTTCCGCCTGTCGGGGGTCGGCAAGTCGGAGGTTGGCAAGCCAGAGGTTGGTAAGCCGGGCGCGGGCCGCGCCGCCGCCTGGTTCCTCAGCGAAAGGCGGCGAAGCCTCCGGCCATCGCCGCGTAGACGAGCGCCATCGCCGGCTTGCTCAGCACCAGTTCCCAGCCCGGCGTGAAGCGCCTGGGCGTGATCGTGTAATCCACCACCGCCGCCAAAGCCGACACGGCGACGGCGCGTCCCAGAAGGGTGCCGGGCCGGCGCGTCGGGCGCGCCGCGCACCAGCCCTCGAGGATGGCCGCCCAGAACACGGTTGCGGCGGCATGGGTCGTCAGGCCGACCCCGGTGTGGCGCAGGTCCACCGTTCGCCGCCGTGCCGCCGCATCGCCGTTCAGCCAGTGGCTGGTCGCGTTGAAGGGCTGCGCCGCGCCCTTGTTTTCCGCCAGGGCGACGGCGGCCAGTGCCGCGCAGGAGGTCGCCGTGGCGACCGCGCCGGAGCGCAGCGACGCGCCCGGAAGCCTTGATGTCTGCGTCATCGGTCGTCTCCGGAACGGATGCGAGGACTGGATCAGCCGGGCCAATCGGACGGGGCTGCCCGCACAGAGTCGCCGATCGCTCCAGTCGCGAAAGGCGATCTGCTCGCCTGCGCGCAGGTCGGAGACGATTGCGTCGTCGTGGCGCCCTGCGCGCAGGACAAGAAGCGTCCGCCGTTCGCCCGCTCCGCGGAGGCGTTCTTCGCTCGGAAAAACGGTATCAGATCGAGTTGCTTTGCTCCGTCAAGAGCAGACGAGAGGGACTTGTCGAGGGCGAAACCGACGCGACCGAGGAGCCAATCGCAAATCTTGAGAGGACTGGATGGATCCAACCGCGAGATCGCCGTAAGTCAGGCCGAACAACTCCCCCACGTGTTGCCGCACGTCGTCTTCGTGCCGGTTGACGATGCAGATCGCCGCCGCGTTGGCAAGGATCGACAGCGCATCCCCGTCGAGCAACGCGTTGGATCTCATCACGCAAAAGCTTCCTTCTTCACAACCTGCGACCGATCCCGCGTCCGGTTCTGGGCAAACCCGGCGCTTTCCGTTATCCGCACCGCCCATGACCCCGCGAAGCGCCGGAACAGAGGCTGCCTTCCAGTCGCGAGACGATCGCCATGTCCCAAGTGCCCCCTGATCCGGTCTCCGCCGCGCGCCCGGCGCGCGGCTCGCTGCCGACGTCGCGCATCGTTTTCCTGGTGATCGCGGCGGCGGCGCCGCTCGCGTCCATGATCGGCAACCTACCCATCGCGCTGGGGCGCGGCAACGGCGTGGGCACGCCCGGCGCCTTCGCCATCGCCGGCGCGATCCTGCTGTGCTTCGCCGTCGGCTACGCCGCGATGAGCCGGCGCATCGTCAACACCGGCGCCTTCTACACCTACATCACGGAAGGGCTGGGCACGGCGGCCGGCATCGGCTCGGCCTA
>CALMGA010000218.1 GCA_937863205.1 uncultured Beijerinckiaceae bacterium
ATCTCGGGGTCGTCCCAGCGCAGGCCGGCTTCGGCGGCCTTGTGGTAGTATCCGTCCACCTTGTAGGCGACCAGCGTGTCGGGCTCCAGCGTGCAGAAGGCGTGGGCGAAGCCGCGCGGAATGAACAGCTGCTCGCCGCGCTCGGCCGTGAGCCGCGCGCCGCACCAGCGGCCGTAGCTCGGGCTGCCGGCGCGCAGATCCACGGCGACGTCGTAGACCGCGCCGGCGAGAACCCGGACCAGCTTGGCCTGCGGCTCGGGCGCGAGCTGGAAATGCAGGCCGCGCACGGTGCCGCGCTGCGTCGACAGCGACTGGTTATCCTGGCAGAAGGCGACGGCGATGCCGACGGCGGCGAACTTGCGCCGCGTGTAGGTTTCCACGAAGTAGCCGCGCCCGTCTGCGATGCGCGGCGGGGTGACGAGCAGGACGTCGGGGATGGCCAGGGCCTCGACGGACAGGCTCATCTCGCTCCCACCTTGGTGATGCCCGCCTCCGACGCATCCGTCCCGCCCGGCGCGGTTTCCTCCAGCCGGCGGCGGAGATAGGCGCCGTAGCCGGACTTGCCGTAGCGCGCCGCGCTGCGCAACACCGCCTCGGCGTCGATGTAGCCTCGCACATAGGCGATCTCCTCAAGGCAGCAGATCTTCAGGCCCTGCCGGCGCTCCAGGATCTCCACGAACTGCCCGGCTTCGGCGAGCGAGTCATGGGTGCCGGTGTCGAGCCAGGCGAAGCCGCGGCCCATCAGCTCGACCCGCAGCCGACCGCGATCGAGATAGGCCCTGTTGACGTCGGTGATCTCCAGCTCGCCGCGCGGCGAGGGGGCGAGGTCGGCGGCGATGTCGAGCACGCCGTTGTCGTAGAAGTACAGGCCGGTCACCGCGAGGTTGGACCGCGGCGCCGCAGGCTTCTCCTCCAGCGACAGGGCGCGGCCGTTCGCGTCCATCTCGACGACGCCGTAGCGCTCGGGATCGGACACGCGATAGGCGAACACGGTCGCCCCGTCCCGCCGCGCCGCCGCCGTGCCGAGAAGTTGGGGCAGACCGTGGCCGTAGAAGATGTTGTCGCCCAGCACCAGCGCCACCGCGTCCCGCCCGACGAAGTCGCGGCCGATGAGGAAGGCTTCGGCGAGACCGTTGGGCTCGGGCTGCACGGCGTAGGACAGCGCGAGGCCGAGGGCGGAGCCGTCGCCCAGCAACTGTTGGAACAGCGGCGCGTCGTGAGGGGTGGTGATGATCAGGATGTCGCGGACGCCGGCCATCATCAGCGTGCCGAGCGGGTAGTAGATCATCGGCTTGTCGTAAACGGGCAGGAGCTGCTTCGAGCACACCAGCGTCAGCGGATAAAGCCGCGTTCCCGATCCCCCCGCGAGGATGATGCCTTTCATTGATGATCCCTGCTCATGGGCTGCAACCGCTGCGGTCGGGAAGCCTTTCGCTGGAGCAAAGGGTTAACACCGAACCGGCTCGCGGATCCACCGCCTCGATGGCCAAGGTCTGGCCCGCACGCCACCGGCTGGCGCCGTTCGATCGGCATGAACCCGTCGCCGTGCTCCCATTTCGATGCGTCCCATGTCGGCGCCGGTTGCGCGCGCGGCCTGGATGTCCTGCGCGAGACTCGATGAATGGACATGCCGTTACGCGATCGCGCCGGCACGCTGGCGCGCCGGGGAATCATCATCGTGGCTGTTGGAGCGAACGCAACCTTGCGCCCCGTCAGCCCGAAGACCTGTCAAGGAGAGTCCATGCCGTACCGATCGGTCGGCCCGCTCGCCCTGACGCTGGACCTGGCAGCCTCGGCCTGTTTCGCCGCGACGCCTGCAGCCGCCGGGCTCGCGCCACCCCGGGCAGCGCGTTCATCGCGCGCTTCGCCGCCAGGGGCGCACAGGTTCACACCTTTCTCCAAGACAAGGGCGCGCTGATATGGAGCGCCGCCGAGCCGGATGCCGAACTCGATGGTCGCTCCTTTGCGCGCCACCTCAAGGGACCGACCTGGCAGACGCGCGACGGAACGACGGTCGTCGGCGCGGTGGCCGCCAAGGCGCAGGCCGCGATCGCCGATGCCGTGCTGCTCCTGTCCGCCAGGGCGACGGGATCGCCGGCGGGCACGCACTAAGTGCACGCGCCGCGACACGTCGGGCGGCGTGGGGCCGAACGCCGCGTGCGCTTCGGCCGGGCAAACGCTCCGCGTTGCCTGTAGCGCCACCGGCGCCTTCTATCGATCCACAGAGGCGCGGAAAAAGGGGTGTCGAGGCTGCTCAGGCGGCGGCGGCGATCCGGCGGGACGCGGCGGACTTCGGCCGTCCCAGGCGCTTTTTCAGCGAGGCCCAGAGCACCCGCATTTCTTCGGCCGCCTTGCCGTCGGGTTCAAGCTCGGTCGGGCCCATGCCCTCGCGGGCCGCTTCCTGGTAGGCGACGCGCAGGGCCACGAGCGGGCGCAGCAGGCCGCCCATGCTTTCCAGCGCCGCCGCTCCGTCGGTGACGCGCTGGCTTTCCTGCATCGGCGGGCACTGGTTGAGAACGAAGGCGAAGTCCTTGGCCAGCGTTTTCAGCTTGCCGCGGGTCACCTCGCTCGACCAGATATCGAAGATGGTCGGTCGGGCGGGGATGACGCAAAGGTCGGCCGCCCGCATCGCCGCGTCGGCCGCCGGCGTATCGGTCGCCGGCGTGTCGATGAGAACCAGCGTGACGCCGCCCTTGCCGAGCGCGGCGAGGGCATCGGGAAGCTTGCCGGCAGACAGCGTTTCCACCGGCATCGCCTTGTCGCCGCGTCGGTGCGCCCATTTGGTGAGCGACTTCTGCGGATCCATGTCGATGAGGAAGACGCGTTCGCCGGCTTCCTGAGCCGCCACCGCGAGGCAGGCCGCCAGCGTGCTCTTGCCCGAGCCGCCCTTCTGCGTCACCAGCGCCACCGTTCGCATCACAGGCTCCGTTCCTGCCGCACCCGCCAGGATTAGCGGCGAAGATGATTAACGAACCGTTGCCGACCTCGGCCAAAAAGGTGGGACAGGTCGCGGGGCGAGGTGGATTTGCGCCGCGCGCCGACGCAGGATGGCGCGATGAGCCTTTTCGTCGCCGCCGGCCTCGAACCCCCGCCACCCGAACCGGGCGCCCGTCGGGCAAGGCCGGATGAAGCGCAGGCCGCCGTGCCGGAGCGGCCAACCAACCAGCCCTCGCTCAACCAGCCCTCGCTCAACCAGCCCTTGGCCGACCGGCTGCGCCCGCGCACCCTCGACGAGGTGTCGGGCCAGACACACCTGCTCCAACCCGGCGGTGCGTTGCGCCGTCTGGTCGGCGCCCGCGCGCTCGGCTCGCTGATCTTCTGGGGACCGCCGGGCACGGGCAAGACCACGGTGGCACGCCTCCTTGCCGGCGAGACCGACCTCGCCTTCGTGCAGATCTCGGCGATCTTTTCCGGTGTCGCCGAACTGAAGAAGGTATTCGAGGAGGCGCGGCGGCGCCGGCAGCTCGGGCAAGGCCCGACGCTGCTCTTCGTCGACGAGATCCACCGCTTCAACCGGGCGCAGCAGGACAGCTTTCTTCCCGTGATGGAGGACGGCACGGTGACGCTGATCGGCGCCACCACGGAGAACCCGAGTTTCGAGCTGAACGCGGCGCTGCTGTCGCGCGCCCGGGTGATGACCTTCCACCCGCTCGACGAGGCGGCGATGGCCGGCCTTCTCCTTCGCGCCGAGGCGAGCGAGGGGCGGCCCCTGCCGCTCGACGAGGCTGCCCGCACCGCGCTGGTCGCCATGGCCGATGGGGATGGCCGCGCCCTGCTGACGCTGGCCGAGGAGGTTTGGCGCGCCGCCCGTTCCGGCGAATGCTTCGACACGGCCGCTCTCGCCGGCGTGGTACAGCGGCGCGCGCCGATCTACGACAAGGGCGGGGAAGGGCACTACAACCTGATCAGCGCCCTGCACAAGGCCGTGCGCGGCTCGGACCCGGATGCCGCCCTGTATTACCTCGCCCGCATGCTGGACGGCGGCGAGGACCCGCTCTTCATCGCCCGCCGCATCGTGCGCATGGCGGTCGAGGACATCGGCCTCGCCGACCCGCAGGCGCTCGTCCACGCCAATGCCGCCAAGGAGGCCTACGACTTCCTCGGCTCGCCCGAAGGCGAGCTGGCGCTGGCCAATGCGGTTCTCTACGTCGCCACCGCCCCCAAATCCAATGCCGCCTACGTCGCCTACAAGGCGGCGCTGCGGCTCGCCCGCGAGGGTGGCTCGCTGCCGCCGCCGAAAATCATCCTCAACGGCTCCACCAAGTTCATGAAGAGCGAGGGCTACGGCGGCGGCTACCGGTACGATCACGACGAGCCCGGTGCCTTCTCCGGTCAGAACTACTGGCCGGACCGCCTCGGCCGCCACGCGCTCTACGCGCCCACCGGGCGCGGGCACGAGTGCGATATCGCCCGCCGGATGGCTCGCTGGGCGGATCTGCGGCGCGAGCGCGACCCAGGCGAGCCGTGAACGTCGGCCGTGTCGAGCGAAGCTTCACCCGACCCTTCGCGGCCTCTTGACGAATGGCGCGCGTCGTCACGTCTTCGTGGTTTGCTGCGGGAACAGTGTCGTCGCAACTTGGTTGCCGCTCGGATCTGACGGTTGCCACGGTGGTGGTTCGATGAGTTTCATGGCGATAGTGCATGCGCCGGCGCTGCGGTCCGGAGCGCGGATCTGCATCTGCGACCTCGACCAGACGATCGACGAGCCACCCTCCGAACTCGTCATCGGATCGGAAGTCGCCCTTCGCTTCGGCACATGCTGCCCTTCGCTTGCTTCGGGCGCGATCCAGGCCTGCGACCTCGGGGCCGACGAGGCGGTGTTGCGCATCGCCGATGCCGACTGGACGATCCGGCGATCGCACGAGGGCGGCGTCAACGTCGCCGGCCTCGTGGCGGAAGATTGGTTCGTGGTCGGGCGCTGATCTCCCCCGCTCAAAGCACCTTGCCCGGATTGAGCAGGCCCCGGGGATCGAGCGCGGCCTTGATGGCGCGCATGGTCGCGAGCGCCACGGGATCCTTGACGCGGGGCAGGAGGTCGCGCTTGAGCTGTCCGATGCCGTGCTCGGCTGAGATGGAGCCGCCGAAGCTCGCGGCGATGCCATGCACGATCTCGTTGACCTCGGCCCAGCGGGCGAGAAAGGCGGCTTTGTCAGCATCGACCGGCTGCTGCACGTTGCAATGGATGTTGCCGTCGCCGAGGTGGCCGAAGGCGCAGAGCCGCGCGCCCGGCACGGCCCGCGTCACCGCCGGCGCCACGGCGTCGAGGAAGTCCGGGACCGAGGCGATCGGCACGGAAATGTCGTGCTTGATCGAGCCGCCGAAGTGCTTCTGCGCGTCGGAAATGTTCTCGCGCAGCACCCAGAAGGCTTCCGCCTGCGCCAGCGAGGCGGCCAGCGCGGCATCGGCCGCCAAGCCGTCCTCGATCGCCTGGGCCAGCACGTCGGACAGGTTCTCATCGAGCGCTTCCTCGCTCGCCGCCGCGAGTTCGACCAGCACGTACCAGGGATGCGGGGCGGCGAGGGGATCGCGCGCGCCGGCTGTCGAGCCGATCACGAAGTCGAGCGCGAGGCGCGGGATCAGCTCGAAGGCCCGGATCTTGGACCCGCACGCGTCGCGGGCGCGTCCGAGCAGGGCCAGCGCCGCCGCCGGGTTGCCGAGCCCGACGAAGGCGGTGGCGATGCTGCGCGGGCGCGGCACCAGCTTCAGCACCGCCGCGGTGATGACGCCCAGCGTGCCTTCCGCGCCGATGAACAGGTGCTTGAGGTCGTAGCCGGTATTGTCCTTGCGCAGCTTCGACAGGTTCGACAGGACGCGGCCGTCGGCCAGCACGACCTCGATGCCGTTGACGAGGTCGCGCGTATTGCCGTGGGCGATCACGTTGACGCCGCCGGCGTTGGTCGACAGGTTGCCGCCGATCGTGCACGAGCCGGCGGACGCGAGCCACATCGGGAACTCGCGGCCTGCGCGCTCGGCCTCGGCGCGGGCGGCGTGCAGGGTCATGCCGGCCTCAACGGTGAGCGTATTGGTCACGGGATCGATCTCGCGCAGGGCGTCGAGGCGGGTCAGCGAGAGTACGATGGCGCGGCCTTCTCCGTCCGGCGTCTGGCCGCCGACGAGGCCGGTGTTGCCGCCCTGGGGCACCACCGGCGTGCGCATCTCGTGACACAGCCGCAGCACGGCCGACACCTCGTCGCGTGTCTTCGGGCGCACCACGCAGCGGGAACGGCCGACGTAGAGGTTGCGCGGCTCGCGCAGGTACGAAAGCGTGTCGGCATCGGCCTGCAGCACGTTGGCCGGGCCGACGATGGCGCGCAGCCGTTCGAGGAGTCCGTCATCGGCCAGCGCAGGATGGTCCGGGGCGGGGCAGGCGGCCGTATGCGGGTTCATGTCGATGAGAAGGCCCACGGAAGGGCTCTCCTACTTATGGATCGCGCCGCGCCGCGTCGAGGTCGCGCGTTCATCCCAGCAGCCGTCGCGCCCGCTTGGGACGCGCCCGCCGGAACACGGCGACCATTTCAAGGTGCGCCGCGTAGCGGAACTGGTCGACGGGCACCACGTCGTCGCAGCGGAAGCCGGCGCCGAGCAGGATGGCGGCATCGCGGGCGAAGCTCGCCGGGTCGCAGGCGATCGAGACCACGGTCGTGACGGGTGAGGCGGCGAGTTCGCGCGTCTGCGCCTCGGCGCCCGCGCGCGGGGGATCGAGGCACACCGCGTCGAAGCGGGCCAGTTCGTCGGCGAGGAGCGGACGGCGGTGCAGGTCGCGCGCCTGGACCTTGACCCGGCGCAGGCCGGACGCGGCGCGAGCCGCCCTGTCGATGGCGGCGAGGGCCGGCGCGTCGCTGTCGATCGCCTCGACCTCGGCTGTCCCGGCGAGCCGCAGCGCGAAGGTGCCGATGCCGCTGAACAGGTCGGCGATGCGTCCGGCGCCGCGCAGCGCCGCCGTGACCCGGCCGGCCAGAGCCGACTCGCCGGCCGCCGTCGCCTGAAGAAAAGCGCCGGGCGGCAGCTCGACGAGCGCCGCGCCCACCGCGAGCGCCGGCTTGCGCCGTTCCAGCACGACCACGCCGTGGTTCGACAGGCGAGCGAGGTCATGGCCGACGGCGAGCGCCACGAGGCGCTGGCGCTCGTCGTCGGCGAGCGGACCGTGCCCGCGCAGGTCGATGTCGAGGCCCTCCGGCGTCGCCGTGCAAAGCAGGTCCAGCGGCTTGCCGGCCGATGCCAGGGCAAGGGCGAGCGCTTCGGCCGCCGGCAGGGCGCCGGCGAGGCCGGGGGCGAGGATCGGACAGTTGGCGATCGGCACGATGTCGTGGGAGCGGGCCCGCATGTAGCCGACGAGGGTGCGTCCGTCGGCCCCGACGCGGGCATGAAAGGTGGCGCGGCGCCGACCCTCGCCGTGGGCGTCGACCAGCTCCGCCACCGGCACCGCCACGCCGCCGCGGGCGAGTTGCTCGACGAGCAGGTTGCGTTTCCACGCGGCATAGGCCGGCTCGGCCCAGGCCTGCACCGCGCAGCCGCCGCAAACCGTGAAGTAAGGGCAGACGGGGGCGATGCGGTCCGGGCTCGCGGCGAGCAACCCGACGAGGTCGCCACGCTCGCCGTGGCGGAGCACGCTCACGGTGTCGCCGGGGAGGGCGTAGGGGATGAAAAGGCGAGTGCCCCCGGCGCCGGCGATGCCTTCGCCACGGTGGCCAAGGTTGTCCACGGTGACGCGCAGGGGAAGGTCCGAGCGGTCAGGCAAGGGAAGATGCGGCGTGTCCGCGCTCACCGCCTCGCGATGCCCCGGAGGAAGAAGGCCACCGCCGCGCGCGTGCGCTGCCGGATGCGGTCTGCGTCGAGCGCGACCCCATAGAGCGACAAGCGCGAGGCGCGGCCGAGCACCAAGCCGAGGAACAGGTCGGCGGCGAGCGGAAGGTCGCCGATCGAGTACCGCGCATCGTCGGTGAAACGCCCCAGCACCGCTTCCACCAGACGAAGCTGGCGTCCATAGCCCTCGCGCACGGCCAGTTCCGCCAGTTCGGGAAAGCTCGGCGCCTGTGCCGCCAGGATGCGCGCGAGGGACATCGCATCGGGAACAAGGAGCTTGGCCAGCATGCGGTCGGCGATGCGCTCCAGCATGTCGGACAGATCGGCCCCGGCGAGCGGTGCCGCGACCTCCAGTTCCAGCGGCTCGTAGAGTTGCAGGATGCGCCGGCGCAGCACGGCGGCGAAAAGGGCTGCCTTGTCGTGATAGCGGGCGTAAAGCGTCGCCTTGCCGATCGCCGCCGCCTCGGCGAGCCGGTCCATCGATGTCGCGTCGAAGCCGTGCTCCATGAACATGGCGGCGGCGATCTCCAGCAGGCGCTCGTCGCGTTCCGCCGCGGCCGCGCGCGTGGGACGTCCGCCGCGGCTGCGCCGACCTTCGGTCTCTTCGGCTGTGGCGGCGATGGCGAAACCTCCGGCCAAGATGGATCCAATCCGCCGAGCGATGCGGCAGGGGTTGAGGGCAGGGAACACGCGCGAGGTGCGACCCGCATGCCCCGCTGCGTCAGCGCTGTGACATCGCTGCACGGTCGGCGCAAGTTCGTCGCCCTTATCATTGCCTTCATTCCCTGCTGGTTATAGAACGATACTGTTCTGTTTTCGGGAATCGACATGACCGCTTCGACAACGCTTGACGGCCCGGCTCTGCGTCAGCCGGCCGGCGAGCCGCGCCCGCGCTTGCCGGCCAAGCCGCCTGGCGAGGCGTCGGCGGACGTACCCGTCGGCGACGGGCCGGTGCGCCGCCGACGGTTCACCCTGAAAACATCCATCCTGATCCTGCTCGCACTCGGCGGGGCTGGCTACGGCTTGCGCTTCGGTTGGCACTGGTACACGGACGGCCGCTTCGCAGAGGTCACCGACGATGCCTTCCTCCAGGCCGACAAGGTGACGGTGTCGCCCAAGGTCGGGGGGTTCGTGGCCGAGCTGAACGTCGGGGACAACCAGCCGGTGCGCGCCGGCGACGTGCTCGCCCGCATCGACGACCGCGACTCTCAGGTGGTGCTGCTGCAGGATCAGGCCGACCTCGACAAGGCGAGGGCGAGCCTGGAAGGCGTCGCCTCCGCCCTGATCCAGCAGGGCGCCCGCATCGTCGAGGCGCGGGCCGATCTCGCCAACGCCAAGGCCGCCCTCGCGTTTTCCAGGCAGGAAGCCAAGCGGTACGGCGACCTCGTGGCGTCGGGCGCCGGCACCACCCAGCGGGCGCAGCAGGCGTCCGCCGACCTCCTCATCAAGGAGGCGGCGGTGGACAAGGCCGCCGCCGCGCTCGACGCCTCGGAGAAGCAGACCGACGGCTTGCGCTCGCTGGAAGGCGCCGCCCGCGCCAGCCTGCGCCGGTCCGAGATCAACCTGAGCCAGGCCAAGCTCAACATCGGCTACACCGTCATCACGGCGCCGATCGACGGCGTCGTCGGCGACCGCTCGGTGCGCAGGGGCCAGCTCGTGCAGCCCGGCACCGGCCTGCTCACGTTGGTGCCGATGGGCGAGGCGATCTATCTCACCGCCAACTTCAAGGAAACGCAGGTCGGCGCCATGCACGAGGGGCAGCGCGCCGCGATCACGGTGGACGCTTTCGGCGACCACGTCTTCCACGGCCGCATCGTGAGCTTCGCGCCGGGCACCGGCTCGCAGTTCGCCCTGCTGCCTCCGGAGAACGCCACCGGCAACTTCACCAAGATCGTGCAGCGCGTGCCGGTCAAGATCGCGCTCGACGGCGGCGATCCGCTGATCGCCCGGCTGCGTCCGGGCCTGTCGGCGGAGGCGACGGTCGACATCCGCGACCGCGCTGAGGTGCCGCCCGCCGCCGAGACCCGCGTGAGCCAGCTCGCGCGATGAGCACCGGCATAGCCCTTCCCGCGCCGGCCGAACCGAGGGCCAGCCTGAAGGACTGGCTCGCCCTCGTCGGCGGCGTTCTCGGCGCCTTCACGGCCATTCTCGACATTCAGATCACCAACTCCTCGCTCGCCGACATCCAGGGCGGCATCGGCGCCTCCGTCGACCAGGGGAGCTGGATCTCCACGGCCTACCTGATGGCCGAGATCATCGTGATCCCGCTCACGGGATGGCTCGGCAGCGTGTTCGGGCTGCGCCGCTACCTCAGCGTCAACACCGGCCTGTTCATCGGCTTCTCGCTGCTGTGCGCCTCGTCGACGTCGCTGGGGCAGCTCATCCTGTTCCGCGCCGGCCAGGGCTTCACCGGCGGCGTGCTGATCCCCACCGCCATCACCATCCTGCGCACCCGCATCCCAAAGGCGCAGCAGGGAATCGGCATCACCGTCTTCGGGCTGACCGCGACCTTTGCCCCGGCGATCGGCCCCACCATCGGCGGCTGGCTGACCGAGAACCTGTCCTGGCACTACATCTTCTACCTCAACCTCATCCCCGGCCCGATCGCGGCGGGGTTGCAGCTCGCCGCGCTGAACAAGCAGCCGACCCGCTGGGCGGAGCTCGGCAAGGGCGACTGGTTCGGCGTCGCCGCAATGGCCGTCGGCCTGTCCAGCCTGACCTTCGTGCTGGAGGAGGGACAGCGAAAGGAGTGGTTCGAGTCGGAGGTGATCACCCGCTTCGCCGTGGTCGCGGCGCTGGGCATCGTCGTGTTCATCCTTCGCGAGCTGACCGCCGCGCGCCCCTTCATCAACCTGCGCGTGCTGGCCAATCCGACGATCGGCGCGTCCACCACGCTGATGGTCGTGCTCGGCGCCGTGTCGCTGGGCTCGACCTACGTCATCCCGCTGTATTGCGCGCAGATCCAGCACTACAGCGCCCAGCAGATCGGATGGGTGGTGATGTGGAGCGGCCTGCCGCAGCTCGCCATCTTTCCGCTGATGCCCGTGCTGATGAAGCGGGTCGACCTGCGCCTGCTGGTCGCCGCCGGCACGCTGCTGTTCGCCGCCAGCTGCTTCCTCAATGTCAACCTGACCCATGACGTGGGCATGCACGAGTTGATCGTGCCGCAGCTGCTGCGCGCCGCCGGCCAGCCGCTGTTCTCGATTCCCCTGTCGCAGCTGTCCACCGCCGGCCTGCCGCCGCGCGACACCGCCGATGCCTCCGCCTTGTCCAACATGATGCGCAACCTCGGCGGCTCGGTCGGCATCGCGTTGCTGTCCACGGTGATCTCGCGGCGCGAGGTCATGCACTTTTCCGTGATCGCGGAATCGATGACCGCCAATGCGGGCCGCACCCAGGAGCGTGTGGCCATGCTGATCGCGGGAATGCGCGCCGATCCCGCGCTCGCCCGAACGCAGGCGCTGGCGACGCTGGCCGCCCAGGTGCGGCGCGAGGCGACGGTGATCGCCTATGCCGACGCCTTCTGGATCGTCGGGGTCGGACTGGTGCTCAGCCTGGCGGCAATCGTCCTGCTGCGCAAGCCGGGCGTCAGGAGCGCGGCGGCCGGCGCGCACTGAGGCTCGCGCACCGCCTCAACTTTCCTGCGCCGGCGCCGTTGAGCGACCACCAACAGGTGGAACGCCGCGCATGACCCATCCCGCCCTGCACCCGCGCAACGTCGCCGTCGTCACCGGCGCCGCGTCCGGCATCGGCCTCGCCGCCGCCCGCAAGTTCATCGCTCTCGGCCTGCGCGTTGCCATCGCCGACCTGGCGGGCGAGCATCTTTCGGCGGCCGAAGCCGAACTCGGGCGGGTGGGCGTGGCGATGGCGGTGCCGACCGACGTCAGCGAGCCGCACGCCCTGCGCCATCTGGAGGCGACCGTGCTCGACAAGCTCGGCCCCATCGACGTCCTGATGAACAACGCCGGCGTGCAGCCGGGCAGCGACATCTTCGGCCCGGAGGCGAACTGGTCGAAGGTCATCGCCACCAACCTGATGGGGATCGTTCACGGCACCCAGGTCATCGTGCCCGGCATGCTGGCGAGGGGGCGGCCGGGGCTGGTAATCAACACAGGCTCCAAGCAGGGCATCACCACCCCGCCGGGCGACCCCGCCTACAACGTCGCCAAGGCCGGGGTGAAGGCGTTCACCGAAGCGCTGCAGCACCACCTCCGTAATGTCGAGGGCGGGCAGGTCGGCGCCCACCTGCTGATCCCCGGCTTCGTTTTCACCGGCCTGACCGCCAAGGGCCGCACGGAGAAGCCCGCCGCCGCCTGGACGCCCGAACAGACCGTCGACTTCATGATGGACTCGCTGGAGCGCGGCGACTTCTACATCCTGTGCCCCGACAACGACGTGCCCCGCGCCGCCGACGAGCGGCGCATCCTGTGGGCGGCCGGCGACATCGTGGAGAACCGCCCGCCGCTGTCGCGCTGGCACAAGGACCACGCCGAGGCCTTCAAGCGCTTCGCCGCTGTGCCCGCGCCGACGGTCGGCGTCAACGACGACCCGCCCAAGACAGCCTGAAGACCACCCTCCCGACAGACCGGACCCGCCCATGTTCGCTTACCTCATCGCCCGCTTCGACATCACCGATCCCGAGGGCGCCAAGGCCGCCTACCCCCGCTACGTCGAAGAGGCGAAGCCGGCCTATGCCTCGCATCAGGCCCGCTTCCTGGTGCGAGGCGGCACAGCCCATCCGGTGGAAGGCGTCGGGCGCACCCGCAACGTGGTGATCGGCTTCCCCACCCTGTCGGCGGGTCGCGCCTGGTTCACCTCCGACATCTATCAGTCTGCGCGCAAGCATCGGATGGCTGTCGCCGAGGGGGAGATGGCTCTGGTCGAGGGCCTGACCTCGGAGCTGCCGCCGCCGGCGGGAGAGGGCGCGAAGAAGGGCTATTGGATCGGCCGCTACGATGTCCGCGATCTTGAGCCTTACAAGCTCTACGCCGAGGCGGCCGCACCGGCCTTCGAGCGCCACAGGGCGCACTTCCTGGCCCGCGGCGGCGTTTGCGAGGCGCTGGAAGGGGAAGCGCGCGGCCGCAACGCCCTGATCGAGTTCCCCAGCGTGCAGCACGCGCTCGACTGCTGGCACAGCGACACCTACCAGTCGGCCCGCGCCCATCGCCTGCCGGTGGCGACCGCCGACGTCGTGATCGTGGAAGGCGCGTGAGCGCGCCAAACAACCGGCAAGCGCGTCCGGCACGGGTCGGCGTCGTCACCGCCTCGGATCGGGCCAGCGCCGGCATCTACCGTGACGAGAGCGGGCCGGCGATCTCGGCCTATCTCGGCCGCGTGCTCACCACCCCCTTCACCCTCCTGCGCCGAGTCATTCCCGATGACTTCGCGGTGGTGCGCGACACGCTGATCGACCTTGCCGACGCGCAAGGGTGCGACCTCATCCTGACCACCGGCGGCACCGGCCCCTCGCCGCGCGACCTCGTGCCCGAGGCGACGCTGGCCGCGACCGAACGGCTGTACCCCGGCTTCGGCGAACTGATGCGCCAGGCCAGCCTGCGCGAAGTGCCCACCGCCATCCTGTCGCGGCAGATGGCGGCGCAGCGCGGGCGCTGCCTCATCATCAACCTGCCGGGCA
>CALMGA010000219.1 GCA_937863205.1 uncultured Beijerinckiaceae bacterium
ACCTCGGCGCTCTCCGGCGCGGCGCTGGCCGGGGGCTTCGCTTCCGGTGCCCTGGCGGCCACAACCGGGGCCGGCTGCGCGACCTTGGCCGGACCGAGGTCGCGCTGGGCGACGATGGTGCCGGTGAGGGCGTTGAACATCAGCTCGAAGCGATGCCCTTCGCGGTTCTCGGCCAGCGCGAAGTACGAGCGTCCGCGACGGTGCGGCAGGGTCGCGAGGCGGAAGCCTTCCCCGGCGGCGATCGAACGGATCCGGCCCGGCGGAACCACGGCGATCTGCTGACGCGCTGCCCGCTGGGGCGCGCTTTCCTCGCGATACGCATTGTCCCGGGCACGGGGCGCGCGCTGCGGCGCCGGGGCGCCGCCGGCGAGCGGCGATCCGTCGAAGCCGTAGCCGCGCAACGGATCCAGCACCTGGGCCGCGGCGGCGACGGGGTCGAGCGCGGACGCCACGATCGCGACCGAGGCGGCAAGCAATGCCATGCGCGAAGAATGGCCAATCCTGCGACTGGCCGGCCGATGTGCATCCTGCATTGCAATTCCCCCGACTGCCCCCAGCCGTTCGGACGCGAACCTCGGCAGAAAATAAGGCGAAAAGGAGATAAGCGGCCAAGCGAAGGGCCGGCTTTCCCGGCCTGTTGCAGCATGGCCGCAGTCGGCGCCTGCACGCCGGCAAGGTGAAGGCATCCTTGCTGCCGCGGGGCGATCGGGGTCGACCGGTCGCTGCCGGAAGGGTCCGGCGCCGGAGACGTGCGATGGGCGCGCGAAGGTGCCGCGCGAGGCTGCGTTGACTTCCCCCCTCCCTTATCCCTTGATCGGCACTAGCTTTGCAGGACGCTCGTGCGGCTTCGCCCGCGACGTCGCCGGAGGGTCGGCCCCGCTCGACCGGTCTCGACCGGAGCGGGCGCGATCTCGGAAAGGGTTCTGAGGTATGTCGATGGACGTGTTCGATCGAGACGACGCAGGGTCGGATGGACGCGATACGGGCCACATCCGCCCCGCGCCCCTTCCCAAGTCGCCGCTCGACCCCAGCGTGCGCCGCGACATCGTCATGCGCGACCCCGGCCTCCCTCCGGCGCAGGGCCTTTATGATCCCGCCAACGAGCGCGATGCCTGCGGCGTCGGCTTCGTGGCCAATCTGCACAACGAGAAGTCCCACGCCATCGTGGCGATGGGTCTGCAGATCCTGCTCAACCTCGACCACCGCGGCGCCACCGGCGCCGACCCCAAGGCCGGCGACGGTTGCGGCATGCTGGCCCAGATCCCGCACGGCTTCTTCGCCAAGAAGGCGGCCAAGCTCGGCATCGCCCTGCCGGCGCCGGGCGAGTACGCCATCGGCATGCTGTTCCTGCCCCGCCACGAGGGCGGGCGCGCCGACATCGAGGCGATCGCCGAGGCCACGATCGCGGCGGAAGGCTTCCGGCTGCTCGGCTGGCGCGACGTGCCCGTCGATTCGAGCGTGCTCGGCGAGAGCGTGGTGGCGAGCGAGCCGTTCATCAAGCAGGTGTTCATCGGCCGCGGCGAGGCGCATGCGACGCCCGACCTGTTCGAGCGGCGCCTGTACGTGCTGCGCAAGGCGATCTCCAACGCGGTGTTCTCCAAGGGCGATCCGCGCTTCGCCGGCTACTACGCCGTGTCGATGTCGTCGCGCACGATCATCTACAAGGGCCTGCTGCTGGCCGACTCGCTCGGCCGCTACTTTCACGACCTGCGCGACCCCGACTTCGTGTCGGCTCTGGCGCTCGTGCACCAGCGCTTCTCCACCAACACTTTCCCCTCCTGGCAGCTCGTCCACCCCTTCCGCTTCGTTGCCCACAACGGCGAGATCAACACGCTGCGCGGCAACGTGAACTGGATGGCGGCGCGCCAAGCCTCGGTGACGTCCGACCTGTTTGGCGAGGACATCACCAAGCTGTGGCCGATCTCCTACGAGGGACAGTCCGACACGGCCTGCTTCGACAACGCGCTCGAATTCCTGGTGCAGGGCGGCTATTCGCTCGCCCACGCGATGATGATGCTGATCCCCGAGGCCTGGGCCGGCAATCCGCTGATGGAGGACACCCGCCGCTCCTTTTATGAATACCATGCCTCGATGATGGAGCCGTGGGACGGTCCCGCCGCCGTGGCCTTCACCGACGGCCGGCAGATCGGCGCCACGCTCGATCGCAACGGCCTGCGTCCGGCCCGCTACCTCGTCACCGACGACGGCCTCGTGGTGATGGCCTCGGAGTCGGGCGTGCTGCCGATCCCCGAGGAGAAGATCGTACGCAAGTGGCGCCTGCAGCCGGGCAAGATGCTGCTGGTCGACCTTGAACAGGGCCGCATCATCTCGGATGACGAGATGAAGGACCACCTCAGCTCCCTGCACCCCTACGGCAAGTGGGTCGCGCGCACCCAGATCGTGCTGGAAGAGCTGGACGACGTCGAGTCGCGGGTGTCGCGCGGCGACGTTTCGCTGCTCGATCGCCAGCAGGCCTTCGGCTACACCCAGGAAGACCTCAACCTGCTGATGAAGCCGATGGCCATCACCGGCGCCGAGGCGATCGGCTCGATGGGCACGGACACGCCGATCTCGGCGCTGTCGAACAAGAACAAGCTGCTCTACACCTACTTCCAGCAGAACTTCGCCCAGGTCACCAATCCGCCCATCGACCCGATCCGCGAGGAACTGGTGATGAGCCTCGTGTCCTTCATCGGGCCGCGGCCGAACATCCTCGACCACAGGGGCAATTCCAAGCGCAAGCGGCTGGAGGTCCGGCAGCCCATCCTGACCAACGGCGACCTGGAGAAGATCCGCTCCATCGGTGCGCTGGAAGACGCCTTCGACACCAAGACGCTGGACATCACCTACGCTTCGCAGTCGGGCGCCGACGGCATGGCGCTCGCCCTTGATCGCCTGTGCTCGCGCGCCGATCAGGCCGTGTCGGGCGGCTACAACATCATCATCCTGTCCGATCGCCTGCTCGGCGCCGACCGCATCCCGATCCCGGCGCTGCTCGCCTGCGCGGCGGTGCACCACCACCTCATCCGCACCGGCCTGCGCACTTCCGTCGGCCTGGTGATCGAAACCGGCGAAGCGCGCGAGGTCCACCACTTCGCCCTGCTCGCCGGCTACGGCGCGGAGGCGATCAACCCTTATCTCGCCTTCGAGACCCTGGCCGGCCTCGGCCGGCAGTTCCCCGAGTCGGTGAATTCGGAGAAGGCGGTCAAGCACTACATCAAGTCGATCGGCAAGGGCCTGCTCAAGGTGATGTCCAAGATGGGCATCTCCACCTATCAGTCATACTGCGGTGCGCAGATCTTCGACGCGGTCGGCCTCGCCGAAGACTTCGTGCGACAGTACTTCACCGGCACGGCATCGCGCATCGGCGGTGTCGGCCTCGCCGAAGTGGCGCAGGAAAGCGCCTACCGTCACCGCGACGCCTTCGGCGACTCGCCGGTGTACCGCTCGGCGCTCGATGTCGGCGGCAACTACATGTACCGCGTGCGCGGCGAAACGCACTCCTGGACCCCGCAGTCGGTGTCGCTGCTGCAGCACGCCGTGCGCGCTGAGGCCGGCGACAAGAACGCCCGGGAACGCTACCGGGAATACGCCAAGCTGCTCAACGAGCAGGAGGAGGGGCTGCTCACCATCCGCGGCCTGTTCCGCATCCGCCCTGCCGCCGAGGACGGCCGCGAGCCGGTGCCCCTGGAGGAGGTCGAGAGCGCGGCCGACATCGTGAAGCGCTTCGCCACCGGCGCGATGAGCTACGGCTCGATCTCGCTCGAGGCGCACACCACGCTGGCGATCGCGATGAACCGCATCGGCGGCCGGTCCAACACCGGCGAGGGCGGCGAGGAAGCCGACCGCTACAAGCCGATGGCCAACGGCGACAGCAAGCGCTCGGCGATCAAGCAGGTCGCCTCGGGACGCTTCGGCGTGACGGCGGAGTACCTCGTCAACGCCGACATGCTGCAGATCAAGATGGCGCAGGGCGCCAAGCCCGGCGAAGGCGGCCAGCTGCCCGGTCACAAGGTGGATGCCAAGATCGCCAAGGTGCGGCACTCGACGCCGGGCGTCGGCCTGATCTCGCCGCCGCCGCACCACGACATCTACTCGATCGAGGATCTGGCGCAGCTCATCTATGACCTGAAGAACGTCAACCCCGACGCCGCCGTGTCGGTGAAGCTCGTCAGCGAGATCGGCGTCGGCACGGTGGCGGCCGGCGTGTCCAAGGGCCGGGCCGACCACGTCACCGTGTCGGGCTTCGAGGGCGGCACCGGCGCTTCGCCGCTGACCTCCATCAAGCACGCCGGCAGCCCTTGGGAGATCGGGCTGGCCGAGACGCATCAGACCCTGGTGCTGAACCGGTTGCGCTCGCGCATCGCCGTCCAGGTCGACGGCGGCCTGCGCACCGGGCGCGACGTGATCGTGGGCGCCCTGCTCGGCGCCGACGAGTTCGGCTTCGCCACCGCGCCGCTGATCGCCGCCGGCTGCATCATGATGCGCAAGTGCCACCTCAACACCTGCCCGGTGGGCGTCGCCACCCAGGACCCCTACCTCCGCAAGAAGTTCGTCGGCACGCCGGAGAACGTCATCAACTTCTTCTTCTTCGTCGCCGAGGAAGTGCGCGAGCTGATGGCGGCGATGGGATACCGCCGCTTCAACGAGATGATCGGGCAGATGCAGATGCTCGACCGAGCCCAGGTGGTCGAGCACTGGAAAGCCAAGGGGCTCGACTTTTCCAGGCTGTTCCTGAAGCCCAGGCCCTACGGCGACGACCCGGTCCATCAGGTGCATGTCCAGGATCATCGGCTGGAGAAGGTGCTGGACCGCCGCCTGATCGAGCAGGCGCGGCGCGCGATCGATCGCGGCGAGCCCGTGGTCATCAGCGAAACCATCGCCAACACCGACCGAACCACCGGCGCGATGCTGTCTGGCACCATCGCCAAGCTGCACGGCGAGGAGGGCCTGCCCGACGACACGATCACCGTGAAGCTCAAGGGCACGGCCGGGCAGAGCTTCGGCTCGTTCCTCGCCAAGGGCGTCACGCTGGAACTGGAAGGTGAAGCCAACGACTACGTCGGCAAGGGCCTGTCGGGCGGGCACATCATCGTGCGGCCGCCGGCGAACACCGCGATCGTGCCGGAAGACTCGATCATCGTCGGCAACACCGCCCTTTACGGCGCCACCGACGGCGAATGCTACTTCAACGGCATCGCCGGCGAGCGCTTCGGCGTGCGCAATTCCGGGGCGATCGCGGTCGTCGAGGGCACGGGCGACCATGGCGTCGAGTACATGACCGGCGGCGTCGTCCTCGTTCTCGGCAACACCGGCCGCAACTTCGCCGCCGGCATGTCGGGCGGCGTGGCCTACGTCTATGACGAGGCCGGCACCTTCGAGTGCCGCTGCAACCTGGCGATGGTGGATCTGGCTGAGATCACCGATGACGAGGTGGAGAACCCGGCGGCCTACAGGCAGGCCTACGAGGCGCTGCGCTGCGGCAAGGTGAAGATCGTGGGCGATCTCACCAAGTTCGACGCGGCGCGGCTGCGGCTCCTGGTCGAGCGGCATGCGTCGCTGACCGGCTCGGGCCGCGCGCAGGCGCTTCTCGCCGACTGGCGGACGACCTTGAGCAAGTTCCGCAAGGTCATGCCGGTGGAATACCGCCAGGCGATGGAAAAGCTCGCCTTGACGGAGAACCAGATCCTCGAAACCGCCGGGGCCTGAGTCCCGGTCGAGCGCCGGGCGGGTCCGCTTGGCGACTTGCGATCCTGCCGTGGTGGCGCAATGGGTAGGGCGCGATTAACAAAAGGTGTCCGGCCGCGTGCCGGAGGCCGTGCCGAACTGTTCTGGGGATGAAATGGGCAAGGTCACGGGCTTCCTGTAAATCGATCGCTTCGACCGGCGCTACGCGCCGGCGGCCGACCGGATCCGGAACTACAAGGAATTCGTCCTGCCGATCTCCGAGGAGGCGCTGCGGGACCAGGGCGCGCGCTGCATGGATTGCGGCATTCCGTTCTGCCACAACGGCTGCCCGGTCAACAACCAGATCCCCGACTGGAACGATCTGGTGTATCGCGGCAACTGGGAGGAAGCCTCGCGCAACCTCCATTCGACCAACAACTTCCCCGAATTCACCGGGCGCATCTGCCCGGCGCCGTGCGAAGCCGCCTGTACCCTCAACATCAACGACGCGCCGGTCGCCATCAAGACGATCGAGTGCTCCATCGTCGACCGCGCCTTCGCCAGCGGCTGGATCCGGCCCGAGCGCTTCGGCGAGCCGACCGGCAAGCGCATCGCGGTGATCGGCTCCGGGCCGGCCGGCATGGCCTGCGCCCAGCAGCTCGCCCGCGCCGGCCATGAGGTCCACGTCTTCGAGAAGAACGCGAAGGCCGGCGGCCTGCTGCGCTACGGCATCCCCGACTTCAAGATGGAGAAGCACCTGATCGACCGCCGGGTCGAGCAGATGGAGGGCGAGGGCGTGGTGTTCCGCTGCAACACCAACGTCGGCATCGACGTCAAGGGCGAGGACCTCGTCGCCGAGTACGATGCCGTGGTGCTGTCGGGCGGCGCCGAGAAGCCGCGCGACCTCCCCGTGCCCGGCCGCGAGCTGCACGGCGTGCACTACGCGATGGATTTCCTGCCGCAGCAGAACCGCCGCGTCGGCCACGAGGCGCTGACCACCAACGATCCCATCCTCGCCACCGGCAAGCATGTGATCGTGATCGGCGGCGGCGACACCGGATCGGACTGCATCGGCACCTCGATCCGCCAGGGCGCCTTGTCGGTGACGCAGCTCGAAATCATGCCGGAGCCGCCGGCCAAGGAGAACAAGATGCTGACGTGGCCGGACTGGCCGCTGAAGCTGCGCACCTCGTCCTCGCACGAGGAAGGCGCCAACCGCGACTTTTCCGTGCTGACCAAGGCGTTCGAGGGCGACAAGGACGGCAACGTCAAGGCGCTGAGATGCGTCAAGGTCGACGGCAGGTTCCAGGAGCAGGACGGCAGCGGCTTCGAGCTGAAGGCCGAATTGGTGCTGCTGGCGATGGGCTTCGTGTCGCCGATCCCTGAAGGGCTATTGGCAACGCTCGGCGTCGCGCTCGACCGGCGCGGCAACGTCGTCGCCGACCAGAAGAGCTACGCCTCCTCGGTCGCCAAGGTCTTCGCCTGCGGCGACATGCGGCGTGGGCAGAGCCTGGTGGTGTGGGCGATCCGGGAAGGCCGGCAGGCCGCCCACGCCGTCGACAAGGCGCTGATGGGTCAGACGGTGCTGCCGCGCTGAGGCTTCGCGCGCCGGTGCACCGAAGCGAACGGATGGTATCGTCCCCGGAGGAAACGGCACTGGGATGCCGCAGGCTCTCTCCTGCGCAGAGCACGATGGAGAATGCGCCAGCCCGAACGTCGATCGTCTGCATGGGCGCGGCCGGCCGACCTCAGCCGCGGTTGGCCAAGGCGACGCCGATGGCAGCCACGCCCATGCCGGCGATCTGCACCGGTTCCAACGCGTCGCCGAAGAGAGCGAGCGTCATCACCGCCGTGACCGGCGGCACGAGGTAGAACAGCGCCGTCACGCGCGCCACCGCCCCCTCGCGCAGCAGTCGCAGCAGCAGCAGCGTCGTGCACACCGATACGACGAGCACCGCCCAGGCCAAGCCGATCCAGACGCGGGGCGTATTCGCCATCGCCGCGCCCGCCAGGGTGTGGCCATCGAAGAACAGCGCGGCCGGCAAGGTGACGGCGACGCCGCCGACGAGCTGGATCGCGGCGCCGCTGCGCAGGTCCGTCGCGGCGCCGATCCGCTTCTGCCAGATCGTGCCCAACGTGATGCCGGCCGTTCCCAGGACGCAGGCGGCAACGGCCGGCAGCGGCACCGCCGTGGCACCGCGCAGGTCGGGCAGAAGAACGAGCACCGCGCCGAAAAATCCCACGGCGATGCCGAGCCAGCGCTGCCGGCTGACGTGCTCGCGCAGCAGCGGTCCGGCGAGGGCCCCCGTCAGCAGGGGCTGGGTGCCGGAGATCAGGGCGGCGACGGCGGCGGCCAAGCCGTGCTTGATGGACCAGAACACGCCGCCGACGTAGACGCCCTGCATCAGCACTCCGGCCATCAGGCTGTTGGCCCAACCGCCCAGGGTGCGCGGCCAGGGCGCCCTGCCGATCCCGGCGATCGCGATGAGAACCCCGGCGCTGAGGGCGAAGCGCAGCGTGACGAAACCTTCCGGCTCGACGAAGGGGCGCACGAGCCGCGCCACCACGAAGCCGGAGGCCCACAGCAGCACGAAGATCGCGGGTGCGAGCCGGCCGATCAACGGCCGGCCTCCCCGCGATCAGGCAAGCGCCGCCGCGGCGAACGCGCGGGCGGGTCATCGGGGCGGGGCAGGACGCCGATCCGAATGCGCGGGGTCAGTGGAGCAGCATGATGAGGTTCTGGCCGGCCGGCGACTCGAGTTCCTTCAGGTCGAGGGTCTTGTCGGCGTTCGAGTTGGCCTGATCGAACAGCTTCCCGGCATAGCCGACGAACTCCGCTTCATCCACGGTCTTGTCCTTGTCCGTGTCGGCGGCCGTGAGGCCGGCAGCGCTGAGGCGGCCCTGCAGCTCCTTCTCATCGAGCGTCTTGTCCTTGTCGCTCTCGATCTCGGCGAATTTCTTCTTGGCATAGGCCTCGATCTCGGCCTTGGAGAGGGTCTGGTCCTTGTCGGTGTTGGCGGCCTTCATGAACTCGGCCGCGGTCATGTCCTTGGCCGCCGCCGGAGCCGAAAGGAAGCCGAGGGCGGCCACCCCGATCAGCAGGATGCGATTGGTCATGTGACGAACTCCGTCCACTTGGCGCGGGCGGGCGTGCCTGCGTACCGGTGCTGCTCAACAGCCTCTCTCAGGCGGGCGTTCCCGACGAGGCCTGACGGCGCACGAAGAATGCTCGGAGTTGCCGTCTCAACCCAGCGCGTTGCCTCAACCCCGCGCGTTGCGCGCCATGAAGGTCTCGGGCGAGCCGTCGTCGGGGTCGACGAAGGTGATATCGGTCGGCGCGCGGCGCGGCGCGTCGATGGCCAGGACGATCAGCGGCGTTTCGATGATGGCGGGGATCGCGTGCACGACGTTCCGGGCAAAGCAGATCAGCTGGCCGGGCCGGCACTCCGCCGCATCGGCGGCATCGCCCATCCAGAAGGTGCCGCGTCCCGAGACCACGTAGAGGTATTCGTCGCAACCGCGATGGAAGTGCGCCGGCACCGGCCGGTAGACCTTGAAGATGCGCGCGCTCGAACCCGCGCAGTCGCGGAGATAGATGTCGGCGAGCATGGTCTCGGCCGTTTCCGGCAGGTCGCCGGCAAGGGCGAGAACATCGAAGCGGCCGCCGGCCGCCCCCTCCCCTTTCCGGCCCGCGTCGTTTCCCGCTTCGTTCCCGGCGTCCTCCGCTGGCGTCACGGCACTCTCCTTTCGTCCGGCGGGGCCGGCATGCCCAACCGGCTTGCAGGAGCGCATCGGCTGACGCAAGGTTCCCCCGCATGCCCCGCCCTCGCGCGCCTTCGTTCACCTGTTTCAGTGCCTGACCCGCGTCCGTTCGAGCCCGTCTCACCCTTATGTCCATCGCCTTTCCCTTTTCCGCCATCGCCGGACAGGCCGAGATGAAGCTCGGCATCCTGATCTGCGCCGTGGACCCGGGCGTCGGCGGCGTGCTGATCCTGGGCGACAGGGGCAGCGGCAAGTCGACGGCCGTGCGTGCGCTCAGCGCTCTGCTGCCGCCGATGCAGGCGGTGGACGGCTGCCCCTACGGCTGCGACCCGGCCGCGCCGGCGGCGCTCTGCGACGAGTGCCGCGCCCGCTCCGGCCCTTCGTTGCCTCCCTTGCCGTCGCGATCGCGGGCTGTGCCGGTGGTGGACCTGCCGCTCGGCGCCACGGAAGACCGCGTCGTCGGCGCGCTCGACCTGGAAATGGCGCTGACGCAGGGCGTGAAGCGTTTCCAGCCCGGCCTCCTCGCCCGCGCCAACCGCGGCTTCCTTTACATCGACGAGGTCAACCTGCTGGAGGACCACCTCGTGGACCTGCTGCTCGATGTCGCTCAGTCCGGCGAGAACGTGGTCGAGCGCGAGGGCCTGTCGGTGCGCCACCCCGCCCGCTTCGTGCTGGTCGGCACCGGCAACCCGGAGGAAGGCGAGCTGCGCCCGCAGTTGCTCGACCGCTTCGGCCTCAGCGTGGAAGTGCGCACGCCGGGCGGTCTCGCCGAGCGGGTCGAGGTGGTGCGCCGGCGCGACCGTTTCGAGCGCGATCCCGCGGCCTTCGCGACCGAATGGGCCGGCGCCGAGGCGGCCGTGCGCGACGGGATCGTCGCCGCCAAGGCCGCCCTGGCCACCGTGGAGGTGCCCGACAGCGTGCTGGAGCAGGCGGCGCGGCTGTGCCTCGCGCTCGGCACCGACGGGCTGCGCGGCGAGCTGACCCTGATGCGCGCCAGCCGCGCCGCGGCGGCGCTC
>CALMGA010000220.1 GCA_937863205.1 uncultured Beijerinckiaceae bacterium
AGCGCGGACGCTCGGACGGCGCTCAAAGCTGTCGGCTCGATCCTCGCTCGGCAGCGTGTCCAGCGTCACGCCGCCGGTCCACTCGACCGTTCTGGCGATGACCTTCTCGATTTCGGCGAGGTAGCGCTCGTCGCCGCGCGCCACGATGGAGAGAGCGGTGCCCTTGCGTCCGGCGCGCCCGGTGCGCCCGATGCGGTGGACGTAGTCCTCGGCATGGGTCGGCAGGTCGAAGTTGAAGACGTGGCTGACGTCGGGAATGTCGAGGCCGCGGGCGGCGACGTCGGAACAAACGAGAAGGTCGACTTGGCCCGTCTTGAAGGCGTCCAGCGACAGCATGCGGGCGCGCTGGTCCATGTCGCCATGAAGGGCGCCGGCGGAGAAACCGTGCTTTTCCAGCGATTTGTAAAGAAGGGCGACATCGCGCTTGCGGTTGCAGAAGATGATCGCGTTCTTGAAGGCATCGGCGCTGCGGATCATCCGGCGCAACGTTTCGCGCTTGGCCGGTCCGCCGTGCGAGGCGACGAGCCCCTGGGTGATGGTGGCGGCGGTGGTGGCGGCGCGGGCGACCTCGATGCGGACGGGATTGGAGAGGAATTGCTCGGTCAGCCGCGTGATCTCCGGCGGCATGGTCGCGGAGAAGAACAGGGTTTGCCGGGTGAAGGGCACCAGCTTGCAGATGCGCTCGATGTCGGGGATGAAGCCCATGTCGAGCATGCGGTCGGCCTCGTCGATGACGAGGATCTCGATGCCGGTCAGCAGCAGCTTGCCGCGCTCGGAGAAGTCGAGCAGGCGGCCGGGCGTGGCGATGAGCACGTCGGCACCGCGGGTGATCTTGGCATCCTGGTCGCCGAACGACATGCCGCCGATCAGCAGCGCCACGTTGAGCTTGTGGTTGATGCCGTAGCGATCGAAGCTTTCCTCGACCTGAGCGGCAAGTTCGCGCGTCGGCTCCAGGATCAGCGTGCGCGGCATGCGCGCCCGCGCCCGACCGTTTTCCAGGCGCGACAGCATGGGAAGAACGAAGGCGGCCGTTTTACCCGTGCCGGTCTGGGCGATACCGAGGATGTCGCGCCCGCCGAGCGCCGGAGGGATGGCTTGAGACTGGATCGGCGTCGGCTCGGTGTAGCCCGAAGCTTCGACGGCTTGCAGAACCTTGTCGCTTAGTCCGAGGTCATGAAAAGGCATTGAGTTCCTGGAAGGAGATTTCCCGAGACGGGCTTTCGCGGCGGCCAACGGGGAGGGGCGGCGCGTTCGCAGCATGCCGCAGCGGCGGGCGGCGGCGCGCCCTGCCCGATCATCGCGCCCGGTCTCCGGATCGGGCGTGGGCCGACCGCAACCTGCAAGCGAACCTTGCCAGCAGCCCGCTTCACGGATGGCATTTCGGCGCAAACGACGATGAAAGCAAGAGCCTAGCCGGACGGCGCGCGGCACGACCCGCGACATATCGACGCTAGGCGCTGGCCCGTTGCGGCTGGCCGAGATCGGATCGCAGGGGCAAAGCCAGCAGGGCGCGCAGCAGCACGCCGTCATTGAGAACGGCCATCTGCTCCTTGGGCCTGAGCCAGGCGACGGCATCCTCGAGGCACTCGGCATCGTCGAGCTTGGCGTCGGCCAACGCCCAATCAGCCGTGATCTCGCCGCGCCGTCGCGGCCGGTCCTGGCCCTGAAGGATATCGTGGACGACCTGGAGCTGGCGATCGCCGTGCAGGACGCGCAGCCCGTTCTCCGGAGTTTCCGACGTGCCGCCAATCTCGGCCACGATGGCGGCAGCCCGCTGCACCACGGCCGGCCTGTGCCGCTCTTCCGGCGTCAGAAGCAGTCCGATGCGGCGCAGGGCGAGGCCGACCGACAGCAGGCCGGTCGCCCAGGACAGGAAGATCGCGAGGACGAGGCCGCCGATCGTCGGCGACATCCACGCCACCAGCGAGGGCGAGATCAGGAGGCCGCTGACGAGTGTCAGAATCCCGAACAGAACGTGCGAGCGATGCCGACGCACGATCGCGAGGAAGGGTATCGAGCCGTCGTCGCGGCGCTGCGGGTTCCATCCCGTATCGAAGCCGAACACGATGTGCACGACGTGGCCGGTTTGAATCAGCATCATCACGGGGGCGAGCAGCGCCGACATCGCCACTTCGAACAGCGCCGAGATCACCAATCGGATCGCGCCGCCGCTGCCGCGCCGCGTGCCGGACTGAACCAGCGACAGCATCAGCCCGAGCAGCTTGGGAACCAGCAGCACCACCATGGTCATGCCGAAGAGTTCGAGCGAGCGTTCGGCATCGAAGCGGGGGAACGCCGGCACCAGCGACGAGTCGCTGGTGAAGTATTCCGGCTTCACGTAGCTCGCCTGCAGCACGAGCACCATGCCGACGAGGAGCTGCAGCATCCACAGCGGCGAAGCGAGGTAGGCGAAGATGCCGGTCGCGAAGTGCTGCCGCGAGGCGGGGTGCAGGCCCCGCGCCGGCAGGATGCGGGCGTGCTGCAGGTTGCCCTGACACCAGCGCCTGTCGCGGGCCGACAGGTCGATCAGCGAGGGCGGGCTTTCCTCGAAGGAGCCGCCAAGCGTCGGCAGCATGATGACGGAATAGCCGGCGCGGCGGATGAACGCCGCTTCCACGAAGTCGTGGCTCATCACATGGCCGCCGAAGGGCGGCTTGCCCTTGAGGTGCGGCAGGCCGCAATGGTCGGCGAAGGCCCGCGTCCGGATGATGGCGTTGTGGCCCCAGTAATTGCCATCGCGACCCATCCAGGCGGCGAGACCGCCGGCGATCACGGGTCCGTAGATGCGGGCAGCGAACTGCTGGACGCGGGCGAACAGGGTGTTGCGGTTGATGATGAGCGGCAGCGTCTGGATGATGCCGGCGTCGTGGTCGCCCTCCATCGCCGCCGCCAGCGAGACGATGGCGTGCGCCGACATGAAGCTGTCGGCGTCCAGCACCAGCATGTGCTCGTAGCCGCCGCCCCAGCGCGTCACGAAATCGGCGATGTTGCCGGCCTTGCGCGCGGTGTTCTCGCGACGGTGCCGGTAGAAGACGCCGCACTCCGGGCCGAGTCGCTCGCGCAGCAGCACGAAGTTCTTTTCTTCCGCGATGAAGATGTCGGGATCGGTGGTGTCGGACAGGAAGAACCAGTGGAAGGCGTCGCCGAGCCCGGTCGCCGCGACCTCCTCGAACATCGCCTGCAGGGCGGCAAAGACGCGCTCGGGGATCTCGTTGTAGATCGGCATCACCACCGCCGTCCGGCTCGCCAGCGCGGCGGGGATGGCGGGCGGCTCCGGCGCGAAGAACAGCAGGTGGACGAAGCCGACGAGGGCGCTGGTGCAAGCGAGCGCGATCCAGGAAAAGTTGGCGACGAACAGGAGCAGCAGCACCCATTCCAGCGCCGTCGTGCCGCCGAGCGACACCACCTTGTACATCTCGTCGGCGCCGTAGCAGGTCAGGGCGAGCGCGCCGCCAAAAATCAGCAGACGTGCCAGCCAGGTGCCGCCGCCCGCCCGCGTCACCTTCGATGCGCGGGGGGCATCGTAGCGCCGCAGGCCCTGCGCCGGCATGGGCAAAGGCGCAAGCTCAGGCATCGCCGGATGCAACGGGTTCCCGGTCCCCGGCCGGCGAGCCCGGCCGGCGAACGTGCCGAGATCGGCGGAGGACGGCTGGCTGGCGGCGGCATGCGGGCCGGCATCGCCCGACGGGGACTGGACGGGCACCGTGCCGGCAGCCGCGCTCATGTCCCCGCTCATGCCGGTGTCCAGCGGTACAGCCAGGTTTCGCTGATGCGATCGCCACCCGCCTCCAGCACGAGGCGCAGCTCGGACGAGCCGGCGCTTTGCGGGTCGAGCTCGAAAAGCACGCGGTAAGCCTTTCGTTCGCGGACTGCGAAGGTCTTCATCATCGTGATGGAGCCGGTCGTCGCCGTCAATGAAACCTTGATTGCCGCGATTCGCTTTTCGTCGGCGAGGACGTCGCCTTCGAACTCCACGAAGAAGCGGCTGCGCTTGCCGGCGGTGCCGCTGTGCGAGCGGGCGGTTCGGGCGAGGTCGGGGCGCTCGGGCGGGTCCCAGCACCAGAACTGCCGGTAGGCGAAGCTGGTCTCGCTGCCGGCCTTCAACGGCGCCTTGGGCCGCCAGAAGCACAGGATGTTGTCGTTGGCATCCGAAAGCGACGGGATCTCGATGAGCTGAACGCCGCCGTCGAGCCAGTCGCCGAGCGGCTCGACCCAAAGCGAAGGACGACGTTCCCAGTGCTGCTCCTCGTCGAGGTAGCTTTCGAAGTCGCGGTCGCGCATCAAGCAGCCGAAGCCGCGCGGCTTCGAGTCGGAAAAGGTCGAGATCTGCAGCTCGTCGCGGTTGCTGACCGGGCGCCACACCCATTCGTTGGCGCCGGTGAGCATCTGCAGGCCGGTCACTTCGCACACGTTGGGACGGTAGTCGTCGATCCGCTTGTGGTCGATGAAGCCGAGCAGGTGGGTCGCGCTCATGGAGGCGAGGCCGTAGTTGTCGAGGGCGGCACGGGCAAACAGCGTGCATTCCACGTCGACGATGGTGGCCTCGCCTGGGCGGATCGTGAAGCGGAAGGCACCCGACAGGCTTTCGGAGTCGATCAGCGCGTGCACCACCAGCAGGTCCGCGACGATGGACGGCTTCTCGATCCAAAGCTGGCGAAAGGCCGGCATTTCCTCGCCTTTGGGGTCGGCGACCTTGAGGGTCAGCGCGCGCGCCAGCAGCCCCGGCATCTGACCGGGGGCCAGCGCCTGGTAGAAGTTGGATCCCAGGAAGCTCGCGATCTCCGCCGTGGGGAGACCAGCGCGCATCCTCATCACCCGGAACCCTGCGAAGCCGATGTCGCCGATCTTGAGCGAGGGCGTCAGCTTGCCGAAATCGAACAGGCCGGTCTCGTAGACGAGGCGTTGCGACTGGCCGTCGGCGACGAGGTGGAGCTGGATGAGGTTGGTGTTCTGGAACCCGCGGTGCAGCGGCTCCACCGTGAACCCCAGGGTTTCGTCGGCCCAGATGCGCGCGGCGGGCCGAGGCCTGATGGCGGCGTATTGCTCGGCGGTGAGCGCCCGGAACGGTTCGGGAAGGTCGGAGGACACAGGCTTGAAGGCTTGCCTGGCCAGTTCGCGGGCAAGCTCGACCACCGTGGAGGACGTGAAGGGAACCGGCGGGGCGAGGGTCAGGGCGGGGTTGGCGAGAACGGGCGGCCGGACCGGCAGGGAAGATGGCGGAGGCGATGACGGAGGGGGTGACGCCGGCGCACCTTGCGGCGGCACGGCATCGCTGGCGCGGACGGCATCCACAGCCTCGGCCCCCTTCGCAACGTCACCCAGCGGAATGGCCGGCAGAAGAACAGCCCCGCCGATCCCGCCCAGGGCCAGTTTGAGCACGTCGCGACGCTGAGGCATGATGATTTGGGCGAACCACTGGGGAGGATTCTCGGCCAAGCGTTAGCGCAGTTCCGTCCAAGAAATGCTAACGCAGCGTTGAGCTTGCATTGAACACCACTCGATCGCTTAGCAAGACCCAGGCGAGGAAGAAAATGGCGCAGAGTTCGGAAAACGGCGGGCGTGGCACCCTGGCCGTGGTTCTGGCGGCGGGCGAGGGCACCCGGATGCGCTCGATCAAGCCCAAGGTGCTGCACGAGGTCGCCGGCCGCTCGATGCTCGCCCACGTTCTCGCCGCGCTCGCCGCCGCCGGCACTGCGGAAGCAGCCGTAGTGGTCGGGCCGGGCCGGGACGACGTGGCGGCCCATGCCGAAACCGTCGCCGCCGGCTCGGCTACCCAGTTGGCCGCCCCTTTGGCCGTCCGCGTCTTCGTGCAGGAAGAGCGGCGCGGCACCGCCCATGCCGTGCTCGCCGCCGAGGTCGCGCTCGCGGCTTCCGACGCCGAGGCGAGCGACCTCCTGGTCGCTTTCGCCGACACGCCGCTGGTCGGCGCCGAAACCTACGGGCGCCTTCTCGCGGCGTTGCGCCAGTCGGGAGCCGCGGTGGTTGTCGCCGGTTTCGAGGCGAGCGACCCGACCGGCTACGGCCGCCTCCTCACCGCGGGCGACGGCGAGTTGCTGGCGATCCGCGAGCACAAGGACGCGACCCCGGCCGAGCGCGCCGTGACCCTGTGCAACGGCGGCCTGATGGCGCTCGACGGACGCCACGCGCTCGCCCTGCTGCGCGCGGTTGCGCCCAACAATGCGCAAAACGAGTTCTATCTCACCGACGTCGTCGCCCTTGCCCGCGCGCGCGACCTCGCGGCCGTCGTGGTGCGCGTGGCGGAAGCGGAGGTCGCCGGCGTCAACGACCGGGTGCAGCTGGCGCAGGCCGAGGCGGCGATGCAGGCGAGGCTCAGGCTCGCCGCGATGAGCGGCGGGGCGACGCTGGTCGATCCGGCGGGCGTGACCTTCAGCTTCGACACCGCCCTGGGACGTGACGTCACGGTGGAGCCGCACGTCGTCTTCGCCCCCGGTGTCCGCGTCGGCGCCGGCAGCCGCATCCGCGCCTTTTCGCACCTCGAAGGCGTCACGGTCGGCGAGCGGGCGGTCGTCGGGCCCTTCGCCAGGCTGCGACCGGGGAGCGTGCTCGGCGACGAGGTGCACGTCGGCAACTTCGTCGAGATCAAGGCCTCGACGCTGGAGCGCGGCGTCAAGGCCAATCACCTCAGCTACGTCGGCGACAGCAGCGTGGGCGCCGGCAGCAACCTCGGCGCCGGTACGATCACCTGCAACTACAACGGCTTCGAGAAATTCAAGACGCGCATCGGCGCCAATGCCTTCATCGGCGTCAACGCGGCGCTGGTGGCGCCGGTCACGATCGGCGACGGCGCCTTCATCGGCACGGGATCGGTGGTGACGCAGGACGTCGCCGCCGACGCGCTGCTGGTCGCCCGCGCGCGCGGCGTGGAAAAGCCGGGCTGGGCGAAGCTGTTCCGCGAACGCAGGGGTAAGCCACGCCGCGCCGCCACGGATGGCCCGCGCGACGGACAAAGCTGAAGGGTTCGGGACATGTGCGGGATTGTTGGCATCCTCGGCCGCGAGCCGGTCGCGGGGCAGCTCGTCGAGGCGTTGAAGCGACTGGAATATCGCGGCTACGACTCGGCCGGCGTCGCGACGCTGGAGAACGGCCACCTCACCCGCCGCCGGGCGGAAGGCAAGCTCAAGGCGCTCGACGCGCTGCTGCGCCGCGAGCCGCTCCATGGCCACATCGGCATCGGCCACACCCGCTGGGCGACGCACGGGCGGCCGACCGAGGCCAACGCCCATCCCCATGCCACCGACAAGGTGGCGGTTGTGCACAACGGCATCATCGAGAACTTCCGCGAGCTGCGCGACGAGCTGCGCGGCAAAGGCCACGTCTTCCGCTCCGAAACCGATACGGAGGTCGTCGCCCACCTCGTGTCCGCCGCGATGGATGGCGGCCTCGCGCCGGTGGAGGCCGTGGCGGCCAGCTTGCCCCGGCTGAAGGGCGCCTTCGCCCTCGCCTTCCTGTTCGAGGGCGAGGGCGACCTGCTGATCGGCGCCCGCCAGGGGGCGCCGCTCGCGGTGGGCCACGGCCGGGGCGAGGCGGACGGCACGATGTACCTGGGCTCGGATGCCCTCGCCCTGGCGCCGTTCACCGACACGCTGACCTACCTTGAGGAGGGCGACTGGGTGGTTCTGCGCCACGCCGGCGCTGAGTTCCGCGACGCGGCCAACCTGCCGGTGGAGCGCCGCCGCATCCGGACGATGGCCTCGGCCTTCCTGGTCGACAAAGGCAACCACCGGCACTTCATGGCCAAGGAAATCCACGAGCAGCCCGAGGTGGTGGCCCGCACGCTCGCGCACTACCTCGACATGTCGGCCGGGAGGGTTGCCCTGCCCTTCGCCCTGCCGGCCGACGTCGCCCGGCTCGACCGGCTCACCATCACCGCCTGCGGCACGGCCTACATGGCCGGGCTGACGGCGAAGTACTGGTTCGAGCGCTTCGCCCGGCTGCCGGTGGCGATCGAGGTCGCGTCCGAGTTCCGCTACGCCGAGGCGCCGATGACGCCCGGCGGCCTGACGCTGGTCGTGTCGCAGTCGGGCGAAACAGCCGACACGCTGGCCTCGCTGCGCTACGCGCGGGCGCAGGGCCAGCGCATCGTTTCGATCGTCAACGTCGAAACCTCCACCATGGCGCGGGAAAGCGACGTGGTGGCGCCAACCAAGGCCGGTCCGGAGATCGGCGTCGCCTCCACCAAGGCCTTCACCTGCCAGCTCGCGGTGCTGGCCTGCCTCGCCCTGGCGATGGGCCGGGCGCGGGGGACGCTCGATGGCGTCGACGAGGCGCGCCTGGTGGGCGAGCTGATCGCCGTGCCCGGCCTGATGGCGGAAGCGATCAAGCGCGAAGCGGCGATCGAGGCGCTGGCCCGCGAGTTCGGCCGGGTCCGCGACGTCCTCTACCTCGGGCGCGGCACCTCCTACCCCCTGGCGATGGAAGGCGCGCTGAAGCTCAAGGAGCTCAGCTACATCCACGCCGAGGGCTACGCGGCGGGCGAGCTGAAGCACGGGCCGATCGCCCTCATCGACGAGGCGATGCCGGTGATCGTGATCGCGCCGCACG
>CALMGA010000221.1 GCA_937863205.1 uncultured Beijerinckiaceae bacterium
CGGGCCGACGTGCCGGACCGCAACGGCGGCGTGCTGGTGATGGCCACTTCGTTCGGCGTGTATCCGTTCCTGCTCAAGCTGTACGCCGACGGCGGCGACTAGGGCCCGGCGTTCCAGGCCGGCTGCGCCGGGTCTGCCGCAGCGTCGAGATCGTCAAGCGCTCCGACACGGCCAAGCGTACGGCCAAGGGCTTCGTGCTGTGGTCAAACCGTTCAGGCTGTCGCCTACCAGCCCATACACGCGCTTCACTCAGGGTTTCGACGAACATGTCGGCGACGTTGTTGATCTTCATGGAACGCGTCCCTCGCTCGATGCGGACTCCAAGGTCGGTGACCTGGATCATCTTTCGCCCGTCCGGCCGGCGCCGAAGGGCAGCGGCCTTGTTCGGGTGATCTCATGGCTCGATAACACCACGCCGGAACGCTCGTTCGACGGTCGGCGCTGGCATGATGCGAACGCGTCTTCGCGACTGACGAAGGCTAAGCAGGTTTCGCAAAAGTGCCCCGCGATTTTGCGATCAAAACCTTTGGCCTATCAAAGAGCCAAGCGGATGAAGCGTCGGCCTGCCAACGCGAACCTGCTTAGCTTGGTTTGGAGGCGCTTGCGTGGAGGTGGTCACGGAGCAGCGCCGCCGCGGGCGACAGCACCCTGTCCTTGCTGATAACGACCACGAGTTCGCGGGCCGCCCAGGAGTCGGTCAGCGACTCGGCATGCAGGCCCATCGGCTTGCCCAGAATGTGGAACACCGGCTCGGGGACGATGGCGACGCCGAGCCCCGCGTGCACCGTCCGGCAGATCGCGTCGAAGCCCGGCACGTGGATGCGCAGGCGCAGCGGCTTTCCAGCTTCCCGCGCGGCGCGTTCGCAGCGCCGGAAGATCGAGCTCTCGCGGTGAAGCCCGATGTGATCGTGGTCGAGCGCGTCGGCGAAGGACAGGGGACCCTGTCCGAACAGGGCGTGGTCGGGACGCATCATCACCACGAGCCGGTCCCGGCGGTAAGGGAAGGCGTCGACGTCGCGGAGGTCGACCTCGGACGAGCAGGTGCCGACCTCGGCGTAACCCTCCCCGACGCCTTTCGCGACCCCGCTCGATGGACGCTCCTCCAAGCTGATACGGAGGTCGGGGTTGGCGTCGAAGAACCATTTCAGGTCGCCGGGCAGCGGCCCGACGATGGTGGACAGGTTGGACAGCATGCGCACGTGCCCCCGCACGCCCAGCCTGTACTCGCCGAGTTCGGCGATGAGCGACGAGGAGGCTATCAGCACTCGTCGGGCGTGTTGCAGCATGCTCTCGCCGGCCGGGGTGAGCCGCATCCCGCTCGCCGCGCGCTCGAACAGGACGACGTCGAGGTCGGTCTCCAGGTCGAGCAGGCGCTTGCTGGCGGCCGACGGCGCGATCCCCTCGCGGGTGGCGGCGCGGGTCAGGACGCCTTCCTCGGCGACGGCCACGATGAGGCGCAGCGTGGTCAGGCTGATCCTGTCGGAACGGAGCGGCACTGCCACCATTGCGTCGACGCCCCGTGATGCGGCCCAGCGTGGCAGCCCGAGCGGACCTGAATGCAAATCCCGTACGTTCGCCAAATGCGAATGTGCCTTCGCGGTTCACCAACGCGCGCCCGAGAACGTTCCACGAGATCGTCGGTTGGAACGGCAACACGGGCGATCGACGCTCGTGACATCGGCCGGCCAGTCTACGTCATCGGTCGACCTCGACGGAGCGCTCGCGAAGCGCCGTCCCGGACCGAAGGCCGAGCGCAGCAGGAGATCAATCATGCATGACTTTCTTCAGCGTCCGAAGACCCGCAACGCCAGGCTGCGCGAGCTCCTCAAGACCCCGCCGGTGGTCGCCCCCGGCGCCCACGACGGGCTGTCGGCCCGCCTCGTCGAGCAGGCTGGCTTCGACGTCGTCTACATGGGCGGCTACGCCACCACCGGCTCGCTGCTGGGCCGGCCCGACATGGCGCTGCTGTCGGGTACGCAGATGGTCGAGAATGCCCGCCGCATGGCGGAGGCGGTGACCATCCCGCTCGTCGCCGATGCCGACACCGGCTACGGCAACGCCATCAACGTCATCCGCACCGTCCACGAATACGAGGCGGCCGGCGTCTCCGCCATCCACCTGGAGGACCAGACCGCGCCCAAGCGCTGCGGCCACATGGCCGGCAAGGGCGTGATCGCCGCCGGCGAGATGGTCGGCAAGCTGAAGGCGGCCATCGCCGCACGCACCGATCCCGACTTCGTCATCATCGCCCGCACCGACGCGCTCGCCGTCCACGGCGTCGACGAGGCGGTGAAGCGCGGGCAGCGCTACGCCGACGCCGGCGCCGACGTGGTGTGGGTCGAGGCGCCGACCACCGAGGCCGAGCTGGAGACGATCACGAAGGGGCTGAAGGGCATCCCCGTGCTGCTGAACTGGCTGGAGAACGGCGAGACGCCGATGATCGGCATGGACAAGATCAAGGCCTATGGCTTCGGCATGGTGATCTACCCCATCGGCTCGGTCTTCACGATGCTGACCGCCCTACGCGAGCACTACGCCAGCGTCCGCAAGGCGGGGACGCCGATCGACCGCGTCAGCCAGCTGCCGCAGTTCGAGGACTTCACCAGCGCCGTCGGCAAGCGGGAGATCGATGCGCTCATCGCGGAGTTCGGTGATCCCGACGCCCGCAAGGCTTGAGCGTGAAGGCCGAAGCGCAGGCCACGATTGTTGAGCGGGCGCCGGAGCGATCCGGCGGCCGACCGGCCGCTACCATAAGCCAACTTTCGCAAGGACCCACGGACCATGCCGAACAACCTTTCCCACACCCTGATGCGCGAGCACCTGATGGACGGCGACATGGTCGTCGGGTCCGAGATCGGGCTGCGCATCGACCAGGCCCTGCTGGAGGACGTGCTGGGCCCGATGATCATGCTCGAACTGGAGGCGATGGATGCCGACCGCGTGAAGGTGCTGGCCGTTCAATATGTCGACCACAACCTCCTCGAAGTCGACAACCTCAACGCCGAGGAGCACCTGTTCCTGCGCTCCGCCTGCAAGCGCTTCGGCCTGTGGTATAGCCGGCCCGGCACGGGTATCAGCCATCCCACGCACATGCAGCGCTTCGGCAAGCCCGGCGCGGTGCTCGTCGGCGGCGACAGCCACACGGCGGCGGCCGGCAGCATGGGCATGCTGGCGATCGGCGCGGGCGGCGCCGACATCGCGCTCGCGATGATGGGCGAGCCCTTCTACGTCAAGATGCCGGAGATCTGGGGCGTCCACCTCACCGGCACCCTGCCGGACTGGGTCAGCGCCAAGGACGTGGCTTTGGAGATGCTGCGCCGGCACGGCGTCGAGGGGGCCTTCGGGCGTATCGTCGAGTACTACGGTCCGGGCCTCGCCTGTCTGTCGGCGATGGACCGGCACGTCATCGCCAACATGGGCGCCGAGATGGGCGCCACGACAACCGTCTTCCCGTCCGACGAGCGCACCCGCGAGTTCCTGGTCAACATCGGGCGCGAGGACGACTGGCGATCCCTGGCGGCGGAAGATGGCGCCGCCTACGACCACCACGACGCCGTCGACCTCTCCAAGCTCGAACCGCTGATCGCCACGCCCTCCAGCCCCGGCAACGTGGTCCGGGTGCGCGACGTGCCCAAGCGCGACGTGTACCAGTCCTACATCGGCTCCTCGGCCAATCCGGGCTACCGCGACTACGCCGTCGTTGCGGCCATCATGAAAGGCCAGACGCCGCACGACCGCATCTCGCTCGACATCAACCCGAGCACGCGGCAGGTCTGCGAGCAGCTGGTGGCCGACGGCCACATGGCGGCGCTGCTGGAGGCCGGCGCGCGGGTGCATCAGCCGGGGTGCAACGGCTGCATCGGCATGGGCCAGGCGCCGGCGGTCGGCCGCGCCTCGCTGCGCACCGTGCCGCGCAACTTCCCCGGCCGCTCCGGCACCAACGAAGACGCCATCTACCTCTGCAGCCCGGAAACGGCGGCGGCGGCGGCGCTGACCGGCATCATCACCGACCCGCGCGACCTCGACATGGACTATCCCAGGATCGTCGAGCCGAAGGGGCCGCGCGCCAGCATGCTGAAGCTCACGCCGCCGGCCGAGCCGGAAGTGGCGCGGGCGACCAGGCTGGAGAAGACGGACAACATCACCAGCCTGCCCGACCTCGACGCGCCCGGCGACGACCTGCGCGTGGCGGTGCTCCTCAAGGTGCCCGACGACATCTCCACCGACGACATCGTGCCGGCCGGCAAGCTCCTGCCTTACTGGGCCAACATCCCCCACGTCTCCGCCTTCGCCTTCCGCGACGTCGACAGCGACTACCCCGACCGGGCCAAGGCGAAGCGGAAGCAGGGGACGCTGCACGCGATCGTCGCCGGCCACAACTATGGGCAGGGGTCGAGCCGAGAGAACGCCGCCCTGGCGCCACGATACCTCGGCCTCGGCGCGGTGGTGGCGAAGAGCTTCGCCCGCATCCACTGGCAGAACCTCGTCAACTTCGGCGTTCTGCCCCTCACCTTCGCCGATCCGAACGACTACGACCGGGTGAAGGTCGACGACACGCTGGAGATCAAGGGGTTCGCCGACGCGCTCAAAGCTGGCCGGGAGATTGAGGCGAAGGTCGGCGATCGCGCGGTCAAGCTCGGGCACGACCTGTCCGAACGCCAGATCGCGATCGTCCGCGCCGGCGGCGTCATCAACAAGTGGAAAGCTGACCGCCGGTAGCGTCACTTCGGCGGTGCGATGGCGATGGTGTGATATGGTCATCGACCCGCGGGCGCCCTTGAACGTCCGCTTCGGAATGGCTTCGCGGCTGCTCCATACGCCCGCCGTGGACGCATTGCCGCCGTTGCAACTTCGACGCTCCATGGCTGGAGCTGCGGCTGGTTTAGATCGCTGCGCGCTCGGTAAGGGTCGGAGGACTTTGGACGTTCCGTCGAGTTCGTGCACCGCGCTCTCGATCCGGATCTGCCTGAGCGAAGGCTGAATCGTCGCCCGACGCAGCCCTTCGTTTTCACGACATCACAGCCGTGCGGCTTCACGATCTCATTCGCCGCTGCCCGGAAGTTCGGGCAGTCGAGGCGCGCCAGCCCTCATATGATTGAACAGATACTTTGACGCCGGATGCGCAACCCACTCGAGTGGTCACTGACGATGGCCCGCAGGCAGCCGATCATGCCGATGTCTACACTCAAGCCTGTGCCGCCCATGCATGTCGCCAGAAGGTGATGGCGGCTTCCCAGATGGCCAGAACCGAGGATGGGCAGGGATCGGGAGCAATGGATGACGCTGCCAGCCAAGCCGCGGAGGATGCGAGGCGGCGGGAGCCGACAGGTGCAAGTCCGCAACCGGCCAAGTCGACCCTCACCGACCGGAGCACGGCGGTGGCCGTCATTACCTTGGGCCGTTATCGCGTTCTGCGCGATCCCGGTGCCGTCACCTAACTGCAGGACGCTTTGGAGCAGGCCAGGGCTGCCAACAGCCGAGGCGCGACTCCCTACTGGGCGTGCAACGCGGGCGACCGGTTGAGGCGCGCGTCCCCCCAGGTGCTCAAAGGCACAGGGGGCAGAAGGCTACTCTCAACCAGCCGACCCGATGCGGTTATGATGCCTCGTAAGCCGCAGGCAAACATGTACAGGGGGTATGTCGTCCAGGATGGCTGCGGCGGAACTCATCGGTCACTCCACACGAAAAGGGGTCGGCATAAGGAAAAGATCCGTGGACGACGCGCGGCCGGCTCGGGAGGACGTGCGGGGCGGCTCGCGCCAACCTGCCGGATCGGCTCGGGAGGGCGGCGCGGCTCAGGCCCGCGGCGGGAGGTCGAGGACGTGCCCGCAGTCGTCGCGGGGGCAGGAGTAGGCGCCGACGTAGTCGTCGCAGATCGGCTCGGCCTTCATCATCGACAGGATGATCTCCGGGACCGAACCGGTGGAGCGCTCGGCCTCGCCGCGCTCGACCACGCGCATCGCCAGCAGCACCATTTCGCCCGAGCGAGTGAACCGGTCGGGGTCGGCCAAGTTGTCAATCAGCCTGCAATACTGACCCCTGATCGGCGCCCAACGTTGACCCTTTTT
>CALMGA010000222.1 GCA_937863205.1 uncultured Beijerinckiaceae bacterium
CTGGAAACGCGGCAGATCGCCAAGATGATCTCGTCCTACGTCGGCGAGAACAAGCTTTTCGAGAAGCAGTTCCTGTCGGGCGAGCTGGAGCTGGAGTTCAACCCGCAGGGCACGCTGGCCGAGCGCATCCGCGCGGGCGGCGCCGGCATTCCCGCCTTCTTCACCAAGACGGGCGTGGGCACGGTGGTGGCCGAGGGCAAGGAGCTGCGCGAGTTCGCCGGCGAAACCTACGTGATGGAGCAGTGGCTGCGCGCCGACGTGTCGCTCGTCCACGCCTGGAAGGGCGATGGCGAGGGCAACCTCGTGTTCCGCAAGACGGCGCGGAACTTCAACCCGATGATGGCGGCGGCCGGCGACATCACCGTGGCGGAGGTCGAGCATCTGGTGGAGATCGGCGAGATCGACGGCGACGACATCCACGTCCCCGGCATCTTCGTGCAGCGCATCGTGCATGCGCCGGGCGTGGCCAAGGTGATCGAGAAGCGGACCACCCGGCCCAGAACCGCCGAAGGACGGGCGGCGTGACGGCGGACGCTTCGCCCGGCTTCCGCGTGCTGCGCGAGGGCGCCCCATTCCGCGGCAAGCAGGGGCACACCTACCGCCCGGCCGTGTCGGCCGAGGCGGTCGGCTCGCAGGCGCTGCACATGCAGCTGCTGGAGATCGGCCCAAGCGAGCGGGCGCGGGCGCACAAGCACGAGTGCCACGAGACGGCGATCCACGTGCTCAAGGGCGTGTCCGGTTGCTTCTGGGGCGAGAAGCTGGAGCACCACGCCATCGCCGGCGCAGGCGACTTCGTCTACATCGCCGCTGACGTGCCGCACCTGCCCTATAACCGGAGCGCGAGCGAGCCGGTGATCGCGGTGATCGCCCGCACCGACCCCAACGAGCAGGAAAGCGTGGTGCTGCTGCCCGAGCTGGAAGCCGGCGTGGACTGGTCGCGGGTCGCCTGACGCGCGCCAACATCGGCAAGGAGGAGCCCGCATGCCCTGGACCCGCGAACAGATGGCCGCCCGCGCCGCGCAGGAGCTGCGCGACGGTTTCTACGTCAACCTTGGCATCGGCATCCCGACGCTGGTCTCGAACTACATCCCCGCCGGCATGCACGTGCAATTGCAGAGCGAGAACGGCATGTTGGGCATGGGGCCCTTCCCCTTCGAGGGCGAGGAGGATCCAGACGTCATCAACGCCGGCAAGCAGACCATCACCGCCCTGCCCTCGACGAGCTACTTCTCCTCGGCCGACAGCTTCATGATGATCCGCGGCGGCCACATCGATCTCGCCATCCTGGGCGCGATGGAGGTGGCGGAGAACGGCGACCTCGCCAACTGGATGATTCCCGGCAAGATGATCAAGGGCATGGGCGGCGCGATGGACCTCGTCGCCGGCGTCAAGCGCGTGGTGGTGATCATGGAGCACACCGCCAAGGGCGCGCCCAAGCTGCTGCACCGCTGCACCCTGCCCCTCACCGGCTCCGGCGTCATCGACCTGGTGATCACCGACCTCGGCGTCTTCGCCATCGACAAGGTCGCCGGCCACATGGTGCTGATCGAGGTGGCCGACGGCGTGACCCTCGACGAGATCCGCGCCAAGACGCAGGCCGCCTACACGATCGACCCACGGTTGCAGGCCGCGGCCGCCTGACGCGTTGCCGGTGAAGCGTCGGTTTTGCCCGAGGCTTCACCGCGGGGAGGCGGACGCGTGATGCACGGCGGCTCCCTCGTTGCGCGAGGATGTCTCCGCCGCATGCGCCGGTATCGACCGGTGCTTCAAGCCCTGCCGGCCGCGATCATCGCCCGGATCTGCCCGCCGATCGCGTCCATCGCGAACGGCTTGGCGAGGACGCGCATGCCCTGGTCGAGGGGGTTGTTGCCGAAGATGCTTGTTTCGGCATAGCCGGTGATGAACAGCACCTGGAGGTCGGGTCGGACGATGCGCGCGGCATCCGCGACCTGCCGCCCGTTGAGGCCGCCGGGGAGGCCGACGTCGGTGACGAGCAGATCGATGCGCGCGGAGGAGCGCAGCACGGCCAACGCCGCGATGCCGTCGACAGCCTGCAGGGCGACGTAGCCGAGATCCCCGCAGACTTCGGTGACGAGCGTGCGGATCGTCGGCTCGTCGTCGACGATGAGCACGGTGTCGCCGGACGCAACCGGCACGAGGTCGTGCGGCCGAGGGGCCGGCTCGACGGCGGCTTCACGGCGCTGGTCGCGCGGCAGGTACATGCTGACCGACGTGCCGGCGCCCGGTCGCGAATCGATGCTGACCTGCCCGCCCGACTGACGGGTGAAGCCGTAGATCATCGACAGGCCCAATCCCGTGCCCAGGCCGATCGGCTTGGTGGTGAAGAAGGGATCGAAGGCCCGCTCGACCACGTCGAGTGGCATGCCGGTCCCGGTGTCGGTGACGCTGATGCGCACGTAGGGGCCGGGCGCGACATCCCGCTCGCGCGCCGCGCGATCGTCGATGGAGGTGTTGGCCGTTTCGATCGTCACCCGGCCGCCGTCGGGCATCGCGTCGCGGGCGTTGATGCAAAGGTTCAGCAGGGCGTTCTCCAGCTGCGGCGGGTCGCACAGCGTGGTCCACAGGTCGTCTTCCCCCTTGCACTCGACGGCGATGCCCGGCCCCATCGTGCGCCGGACGAGGTCCTCCATCCCGGCGATGAGCCGTTTGGCGTCGGTCGGCTTGGGATCCAGCGTTTGCCGGCGCGAGAAGGCGAGCAGGCGATGGGTCAGCGAGGCGGCCCGCTCGGCCGCGCCACGGGCGCTGGCGATGTGACGGTCGAGGTCGTCGACGCGCCCCCGCGCGATGCGGTGCTGCAGCAGGTCGAGGCCGCCGATCACGCCGGTGAGAAGGTTGTTGAAGTCGTGGGCGAGGCCGCCGGTGAGCTGGCCGACAGCCTCCATCTTCTGCGACTGGCGCAGTTGTTCCTGCACGGCGACGAGGTCGTTCGTCCTGTTGGCGACGATGCGTTCGAGGTCCTCGCCCGAGCGCGTGAGCACGTTGCGCGCCTCGACGACCTCCTGCATGTCGGTCAGCGAGCCGATCCAGTATTCGCCGCCGTCGGTGCTGTCGCAGATCGGCGCCCCGACCGCCTTGAACCAGCGGTGGGTGCCGTCGCCGCCGCGCAGGCGGTACTCGATCTCGTAATCGTGCGAACGGGCGAGCGCGCCGCGCCAATGGTCGAGGGTGCGGCCGCGATCGTCGGGATGAACGAGGTCGAGCCAGCGCCAGCCCCCGATCTCGTCGAAGCGGAGATCGGTGTAGTCGCGCCACCTGCGGTTCACGAAGAGGAGTTCGCCGGCGGTGTTGGTCTTCCAAACGAGCTGCGGGAGGTTGTCGAGAACGACCTGGTAGCGCTCGTCGCTGGCACGCAAGGCTTTGGCCTTGGCCTTGGCATCCTCGCGCGCGGCCAGCATGGCGTCTTCCGCCGTGCGCACGGTGAGCGCCGCCTGGAAGGCGATCCAGAGAAAGGCGCCGGAGGCGAACATCGCGAACAGGGCCGGACCGAACAGGGGCTGGTAGAAGCCGAGTGCGACGCCGCCCTGCACCAGCAGCCCGGTCGCGAAGGGCAGCAGCAGCGAGATGAAGATGAGGCGGGCGAGGACGCCCCTGGCGATCGGACGGTCGCGGAACGGCGACGTCCAGCCTTCGCGCTGGCGCGTCAGCAACGAGGCAACCGCCAGCAGGCCCAGGCCGACGGCGGTATGCAGGGCGACCGAAACGTAAGGCCCGAAGTTGTAGAGGCGCTCGACGCCGTAGAGGTAGCCGACGAGCGACAGGTAGGCGATGGCGCCAGGCACCAGGGCGAGGACGTGCGCCGCCACCAGCGTCGCGCGGGATCGCCCGCAAGCCAGCATCGGCAGGCTGCATCCGAGGGCCACGAAGCCGATCGCCGTCGCCGGCGACATGCGTCCGGGAAAAGGCTGGGAGGTCGTGATCGGATCGGCGAACAGGGCCTCGTCGAGCCCCAGCCTCAGGCCAAAGACGTACTCAACAAGCGTCGCGGCGCCGAGCAGCGCCGCCGAGCCCCCGCAAAGCACGGCGATGGAACGAACGTCCAACCGGAGCAGGCCGACGGCGCACAAAGCGAGACCGACAGCCGTGTTCGCCTTCATGGTCGTCAGGCCCGGCAGGACGGATTGCAGCACCGGAACAGTGAACAGCCAGCCGGCGAGCGCGCCGACGGCGATCACCAGCGCCACCGCGCACGAGCCTGTCCGGATCAGATCGATGTGCGCAGGCTTCATGAACGCATGGGGTGACTTGCCTGCACGTCCGCGCCCGACGTCCCGCCCGGCCAAGCGCGTCCACTTGCCGGCATTCGCCCGATGAAACAAGCCCGCGGCTGGAGGGAAGGATATCTTCGCCAAGTCGGCGATGCATCGAGGCCGCCCCTCGGGCGCCGACCTTCGAAGGTGCCGGGGCTAAGTCTTCCCGACGAAGGAAATAAACCATTACGACGGCGGCAGCCGCATCAGGTGCTCCCCCTGGCGGATGCGCCCTCCTTCCGCGAGGTCCTCGCGCAGCCTGAAACCGGCCGGTGCCAGCACCACGATCGTCGAGCCGTGCTCGAACCAGCCCATCTCCTCGCCCTTCCGCAAGGGCGCGTCGCAGGGAATCGTCCGCGTGCCGCCGGCGCGCAGATCTGCGTCGAGGAAGGCCAGGCGCAGGCCTGCCACCAGGATCGCCGCGACAGGCACCAGCAGGATCGATGTCCCCGATCCGTCGAGCTTGAGGTGGAGCGACGCCCGCTCGTTGCGGCAGAACAGGGCCTCGACGCGCTTCAACGCGACCGGGTTCACGTTCCAGGTGTCGCCCCAGATGTAGCGCACGCTCGCGACGCGGCAGCCGCAAGGCGCGTGGAAGCGATGATACATCGCGGACGTCAGGCGCAGCGTCACGTAGCTGCCGTCGCGAAAGGCCGCGGCGAGTTCCTCATCGCCGACGAGGTCTGCGAGGTCGTAGGCGAAGCCCTTGACCTGGAGGAGGCAGGATCCGGCAAGCGAGCCGTGCGCTCCCACGATGGCGTCGCAGGGACTGACCAGCACGTCGGGATCGGGATCGACCGGACGAGCGCCGGGCTTCAGCTCGCGGGTGAAGCAGGCGTGCAGGCTGGCAAACCGCGTCGTCGCCGCATCGCTGAGGTCGAGGTCGGTGAACTGGCGCCACGTCCAGACCGACAGGTCGCGCACCAGCGGTTGCTCGATGCGGCTGAACCACCCGATGAAGCGGGTCGCGAGGCGGCGTGGGATGCGGTTCGTCAGGACGAAGTTCATGTCCTCGTTGGCCGCGAGGCGACGCAGCGCGGCGCGCAGCGTCATCGGCCTGTGACCATCGCGATGTAACCCGACCGCCATGACCATTCTCCTGCCGCTCGGCGCCTCGGCGCTCGCCCTGTCACTGCCGCGGCTCCGGGCGCGTTTGGAGCTGTCGCGGGCGAAGCACCGCTCGCTCGCCGGCCACGCGCGCATGGCGCGCCGCATCGCCGGCGCGATCCCCTCCATCGCCTACGACGAGAACGCCTTCTTCGCCTCCGATGGCGCATCGGCCGAAGTCGCCCAGCGCCGCCGCGCCGGCTTCGAGCGCCTCGCCGAAGCCTTCCGCACGCGCTTCGCCCGCACAGCGGCGGCGACGCGGGAGGCGGCCGACGCCCTGCCGGACCTCGCCTTCACGAGCCGCTACCGCGTGCCCTTCCCCTACGCCCGCCTCGTGCGCGAGCGGTTGGGATCCGGCGCCTTCCTCGCCTCCGCCGATGGCTCCACCATCACCGACCTCGACGGCAACGCGTTCGACGACCTCGGCGGCTCCTACGGCCTCAACCTGTTCGGGTACGATGTGCTGAAGCACTGCATCGCCGAGGGAGCCGCGACGGTCGCGGCCCTCGGCCCGGTGCTCGGCGCCTATCATCCGGTTGTGGCCGAGAACGTCCGGCGGCTTCGCGCCGTTTCCGGCCAAGACGCCGTGTCGTTCCACATGTCCGGCACGGAAGCGGTGATGCAAGCGGTGCGTCTCGCCCAGTACCACACCGGTCGCCAGCGGCTGGTGCGTTTCTGCGGCGCCTACCACGGCTGGTGGGGCGACGTGCAGCCGGGGCCGGGCAACCCCGTCGCGGCGGGCCGCACCCTGACGCTGGCCGACGTGTCGGAGCGCAGCCTGCGCGTGCTGCGCCGGCGGCGCGATATCGCCTGCGTTTTGATCAATCCGGTGCAGGCGCTGCATCCCAACGCGGCGGCTCCGGGCGATGCGGCGCTGGTCGACAGCGGACGCCGCGCCGGCGCCGACCGCGACCGCTACGCCGACTGGCTGCGTCGACTCCGCTCCGTGTGCGACGAGCGCGGCATCGTGCTCATCTTCGACGAAGTGTTCGTCGGCTTCCGCCTCGCGCGGGGCGGGGCGCAGGAGTATTTCGGCGTCAGGGCCGACCTCGTGACCTATGGCAAGGCGCTCGGCGGCGGCCTGCCGGTCGGCGCGCTGTGCGGCCGGGCCGACCTGATGCGGCGCTATCGCGACGACCGCCCGGCCGACATCTGCTTCGCCCGCGGCACCTTCAATGCGCACCCCCACGTGATGGGCGCGATGGATGCCTTCCTTCGACGCCTCGACCGGCCCGAGGTCGCCGCACTCTACGAAGGTGCCGACGCGCGCTGGACCGCCCGCGCGACGGCGCTCAACGAGCGGCTCGCGGCGGAGGCGCTGCCGCTGCGGATCGCCAACCTTCAATCGATCTGGACGGTCGGCTATCTCACGCCGTCGCGCTACAACTGGATGCTGCAATTCTATCTCCGCGCCGAGGGGATCGCCTTGTCGTGGGTCGGAACCGGCCGGCTCATCTTCAGCCTGGCTTGCACGGAGAGCGAGTTCGACCGCATCGCCGAGAAGTTCGTCGCGGCGGCGAAGTCCATGCGCGACGACGGCTGGTGGGAGCCGGTGCTCGCGACGGACAAGGCGATCCGGCGCCGCATCCTGCGCGAGCTGGTCGCCGCGAGGTGGGCCGGGCGGGGTGCCGCTTCCTAAGCAGGCTTCGCAAAGGTGCCCCGCGGTTTGCGATCAAAACCTGCGGCTCGTCAGAAAGCGAAGCGGGTGAAGCGTTGGCTGGCCAACGCGAACCTGCTTAGGACATCGGACCGAAAGGTGCGCAGCGGTGCTCGGTCCGATGCGAAGCAGCGACCTGGAGGAGCGGACTGGATCCGATCGTCGGTCGCCGCTCGAAACGCGTCAAGCACCGCCGCCATTCACCGCGCGATGCCGTGCGCTTCGACCTCGGCTCGAAGGCCCTGGTCGATCAGTTCGCCGCGCAGCAGCGCGAAGGGCGCGCGCCAGTACAGCATGATGTCGTGGAACGGGTCGGTGACGATCTTCGCCGCCCACACCAGGCCGGTGCGGACATCGCGCACGAAGAAGAGCTGCACGGTGCGAAACAGCAGGCCGGCGATCCCGACCGCGAACCACAGCAGGCCGACGTGCCGGGCGAAGTCGCCCCAGCCCGCGTGCGGCCGGCACAGGCCGAAGGCGGTCGGGCTGAGCACGAACAGCAGAGGCGACAGCGCCCAGACCGCCATCAGCACCACCTTGCGGGTCAGGTTGTAGCCGACCTTGATCTCTTCCTTGTGGACGTGGGTCGTCTCGTTGACGTGGTCGTAGCCTTTCGGCTCGAAGAAGAAGTGCCCGGCCTGCCGACTGGTCATCGACACGAGCCAGGCAAGGCCGGCGGCAGCGGCGGGGCTTGCCAGCGCCACGACGTAGGCGATGAGAAAGCTCAGTGCGCTGACAAGGTGCAGCGACTGATTGATCCGGCTATGGTGGTAGAAGCGGTGGTCGTCCCAACGCTGGACACGCAGGTCCTGAAGGAAGCCGTTCTTCGGGCGCGCTCCTGCCGTTGACCCATTCATGCGCTGTGCTCCTGTGTGAGGTGGATCGAATGTTCCGCAGCGGGGCCGGTCGATCAGGCCGCCAGCCGGATCATTCTGATCAGAGAGAAGTGGCCGAGGGGAGGTAGGGCCCGCCTCTCGACGATGGCGACGCCGGCGCGTTCCGCCCAGGCGACGTAGCGTGCCCAAGCGAACTCGCTGCGCCAGCCCAGCCGCGTGACGAGAGGCGAGAGCAGCCGCTCGACACGGGCGCGAACCCCTCCTTCCGCTCCGACGCGGCTTGTCAGGATGATGGTGCCGCCGGGCCTCAGCACGCGGACGAACTCGTCCAGCGCGGCTTCGGGGTTGGGTACGGCGGTCACGACGTACTGCGCCACCACCACGTCGAAGCTCGCGTCGGCGAAGTCGAGTCGCTCGGCGTCCATGACCGACAGGCCGTCGACGTTGCCCAGGCCGAACCGGTGCACCCGCTCGCGCGCCTTGGCCAGCATCGGCTCGGAAATGTCGATCCCGACGATGCGGGTCGCGCGACTGTACGTCGGCAACGACAATCCCGTGCCGACGCCGACTTCCAGCACGGCGCCGCCGACGCGGTCAGCTTCCTTGACCGCGGCCCTGCGCCCCTGCGCGAAGACGCGCCCGAAAACGAGATCGTAGACCGGCGCCCAGCGGTCGTAGGCCTTGGCCACCCCGCCCGTTTCGAGTTCGCGCGCGGGTAATCGCTCGTTCATCAGCATCAGGTGGCCCATTTTTCCTTGGTTTTCCGGTCGAACCCCGCGTCACGACAGCGGCCTGTCGCGCGGCACGCCGTCGAGGTTGCGGAGGAACTGCCGGGCGCTACGCTCCCAGGAGTGGTCGAGCGCGAAATCGCGGCACGCCTCGCGCGACAGGTTGAGGGCGGCGAGGCAGGCCCGCCCGAGGTCCTCGTCGAGGACGCCCACGGGAGCGCCGGCGATGACGTCGCGCGGACCGGTCACGGGAAAGGCGGCGACGGGCACGCCGCAGGCCAGTGCCTCGAGCTGGACGATGCCGAAGGTGTCGGTGCGGCTCGGGAAGACGAAGACATCCGCGGCGGCGAGGTGGGCGGCAAGCTCGGCGCCGTGCCGGGCGCCGAGGAAGTGGGTGTGCGGGTGGCGCCGGCGCAGCTCCGCCTCGTGGGGGCCCTCGCCGATGACCACCTTGGAGCCGGGCAGGTCGAGGCCGAGGAAGGCGTCGAGGTTCTTTTCCACCGCGATTCGTCCGACGTTCATGAAGATTGGTCGCGGCAGGCCAAGATCTGCTGCCGGCGCCGGCCGAAACAGCTCGGTGTCGACGCCGCGCGACCAAAGGGCGAGGCGGTTGAAGCCGCGCTCGCGCAGCTCGCGCATCAATGACCCCGTCGCGGCCATGGTGACGCTGGCGCCGGCATGGAAGCGACGCAGCGCGCGGTAGCTCCAATGCTCGGGCACGGCGAAGCGGGCGGCGATGTATTCCGGGAACTTGGTATGGAAGCTCGTCGCGAAGGGGCGGCCGCGGCGCAGGCAATAGGAGCGGGCTTGATGCCCGATCGTGCCCTCCGTCGCGACGTGGATGACGTCCGGGCGGAAGGCTTCGATGCGATGCGCCACTTCGCGGCGGCGGGGCAGCGCGAGGCGCAGGCCGGGGTAGGTCGGCACGGGGATGCTGGGAAAGCCGTCCGGCGTCAGGAAGCCGATTTCGGCCCCGAGCCGGCGCGCGCTTCGTTCCAGCGAGGTCAGGGTGCGCACCACGCCGTTGACTTGCGGGTGCCAGGCATCCGTTGCGATCAGCACGCGCATCGCTGAACCCCTCTGACGCGTCGCAAGAGATTCGCTTGCAAGACGCCGCCGCTCAGGACGCCGCGCGCAGGATGTTGAAGAGAACGCTGGAGATCAGCGTGGCGGCGAGTGGCGGCGCGACGAGCACGGTACTGCGGTACGCATCACCGTGGAGGCCCGCCCGTGCCGGCCGAACCGGCCCTTCGCCAAGGAAAAGGGCTGCGTTTGTCATCACGTTCGGCCCCTGGGGATCGGCCGCTTGAAGCACGCCTTCGCGAACGTTGTATGACAGGGCATCCCCCGGGCGGCGATGCGTCGTCGTTCCCATGCCACCGGACGGCACGACGTCACGCAAGCGTCACATGACTGAGCTAGCGCACCGAACCGAGATGCGCGCATCCGTGTTCGGATCAAATCCGATGGGAGGCGAAATGCCGGAGCATTGAACCGGATCCGATTGTGGCTTCGCTGTTCTTGGCTCTGCCGCAACGCCGCGTTAACCCAAGCTTGCTGCTGTGGGAGCGCCGGGCACGAACCTCATGCGCCGGCCATGCCGCGCTTCTCCGCACGGGTCATCTCGCGTACCTTTGGCAGATCAGTGACCCGAGACGCGCGCATCTCCGAATGGCTGCCAGGCTTGGCAAATGCGAGGGGACTGCTTGCGCACCTCGATGCCAGCCCATTTGCGCGAACGGCGGCAGCCTTGGCGACGGCGTTCATCCTGGGCGTCCTGATCGGCCTCGAACGGCAATGGCGACAGCGCAACGCGGGCTTGCGCACCAACGTGCTGGTCGCGCTCGGCGCGGCCGCCTTCTCCGACCTCGGCTTGAGGCTTCTCGGCGCGGAAGGCGCGACGCGCATCGTCGCGTACGTCGTGTCTGGGATCGGCTTCCTCGGCGCCGGCGTGATCCTGAAGGACGGCGCCAACATCGTTGGGCTGAACACCGCCGCGACGCTGTGGTGTTCGGCGGCCGTCGGCGCCTTCGCCGGATCCGGCCTGCCGGGCGAGGCGGCCGTGCTCGCCGGGTTCGTGCTCGCCGGCAACACGCTGCTGCGCCCGGTGGTGAACTGGATCAATCGCCGTCCCATCACACCCGACGTCACGGAAGCCGAGTACAAAGTGCACGCCGTCTGCGAGCCCGACGCGCGCTCCGACGTCCGCGACCTGCTTGACGCGGAACTCGCGCGCGCCGGGCTGCCGATCCGCGAGGTCGAGATCCTGTCGGAAACGGATGACCAGGTCGAACTCGCCGCGATCCTGGTGCCGGCCGACGTCGAGGCGCGCGAACTCGACCAGGTCGTGTCGGCACTCGAAAAGTCAGCGCTGGTCGAAGCCGCGACCTGGTCGGTGGAGACGACCTCCTGATCCGCGATCTTCGGCTTCCCGAAACCTATGCCGACCAGCACCTCCTCTGCATTGTCGCGGCCGTTACCGGCCAAGCCCGCTGAAGCGGGGCCCCGCGAAGCCGATGCGGCACAACAGCTCAGGCTCCGGTACGCCCGTCTCTTGCCACCCCATGTGGCGGCATCGAGCCGATGAAAACGCGAAAGGCGGCCTTTCCGGTTTTGATGGGAGCCATCTCACAATGGTTGCGTTGGCTGCGCGAGATCTTTGGGAGGATGGGCGCGACCATGAGCGAATCCAGCAAGCGAGCCGCCGTATCGGGTGTCGCCGAGGAAAGTGTCGGCGCGGACGGCAGCCAGCTGGCCGGCTTCTCGCGCCGCGGCCTGATCGGCGTCGGTGCCGCAGCCCTCGGCCTCGCCACGGCCGCAGCGCAGGCGCAGTCCTACGACGACACCAAGAAGGGTGAGGCGTCGCTCAGCGATCCCGGTCCGAAGAACGCGCCGCTCGACGCTCTCAACAAGAACAGCGTCACGCCCCCGCCGACCGACCACGGCAGCGTGCCCGAGTTCTGGCACTCCTTCTCGCTGGCGCACCGTCGCGTCGAGCAGGGTGGCTGGGCGCGGCAGGTCAACGAGGTCGACTTCCCCCTCTCCAAATCGATCGCCTCGGTCAACATGCGCCTCGAGGCCGGCGGCGTCCGGGAGTTGCATTGGCACAAGGCCAGCGAGTGGGCTCTGATGCTGACCGGCACGGCGCGCCTCACCGCGATCGACTACGAGGGGCATCCCTTCGTGAAGGACGTCAAGGCCGGCGACCTTTGGTATTTCCCCGCCGGCCTGCCGCACTCGATCCAGGGCCTCGGACCCGACGGGTGCGAGTTCCTGCTGGTCTTCGACGACGGCAAGTTCTCGGAGGAAGGCACGACGCTGCTGACCGATTGGCTGATCCATACGCCGCGCGAGGTCGTCGCCAAGAATTTCGCGACGGAACCGAGCCGGCTCAAGCCGTTCGACGCCATTGCGCCGTCCGGGCGCTACATCTTTCCCGCGCCGCTGCCGCCGGCCCTGCCCCAGGACCAGCGGAGTGTCGGCGGCACCGCGTCGAGCCTCGATTTCTCTTTCGCCATGCTGGACATGCCGCCGACCAAGCGCGACGCGTCGGGCGAGATCCGCATCGTCGATTCGTCCAGCTTCAAGGTGTCGACCGAGATCGCGATGGCGCATGTGCGCGTGAAACCCGGCGCGATGCGCGAACTGCATTGGCATCCCAATGCCGCGGAATGGCAGTACTACATCGCCGGCCAAGGCCGCATGACGGTGTTCGCCAACCACTCCGACGCTCGCACCATGGACTTCCGCGCGGGCGACGTCGGCTACATCCCGGTGACGCTGCCGCACTATATCGAGAACACGGGCTCCGACGATCTCGTCTTCCTCGAGATGTTCAAGTCGCCTGTCTACCGGGACGTATCGCTGAACAACTGGCTCGCCGCCATACCGCAGGAATTGGTCGAGCAGCACCTGTCGCTCTCCCGGGACGTGCTGGCTGCGATCCCGAAGGCCAATAACGGACTCTTGCCGACGAGCGCCTGAGGGAAGGCGCCGCCGGCGCACGATGATCCTTCCGGCGACAGGTCGTTTCGTCGACAGCAACCGTTCTTGCGATTGGATGGGACTTTTCTCGATCGTTCACGATCGCGACGGCTCATGCTGCGAGGGCAGCAGCCCCGTTGAGGCACGCAAGCGCGCGGCCGCTCCAGCGCTTCCCCCGGACGCGCGCCCGCTGCACTGCTGGGTGACGACCAAATTCCGGCCTGCGCCGGCGGCGGTCCACGCCGGTCGCAACCTGTCTTGAGGCGCGGCACACGGATGCGGTAAAAGATGGCACCGAGGCCGGGCGTCCGATGAGTGCCGAACATGCTCGCGGTCATACGACGGCCGGCGCGGCGGCGGGTGACGCGGCGGTGCTCGAAGCGCCGTCGCGCCAGCGCAAGATCATCCACATCGACATGGATGCCTTCTTCGCCTCCGTCGAGCAGCGCGACGACCCCGGACTGCGGGGCAAGCCGGTTGCCGTCGGCGGCTCGCGCGAGCGCGGCGTGGTCGCCGCCGCCAGCTACGAGGCGCGGGTGTTCGGGGTGCGCTCGGCGATGCCTTCGGTCACGGCCCGGCGCAAGTGCCCGGACCTCGTCTTCGTGCGCCCCCGCTTCGAAGTGTACAAGGAGATTTCAGGGCAGATCCGGGCCATCTTCGCGCAGCATACGCAGTTGATCGAGCCGCTGTCGCTCGACGAGGCCTACCTCGACGTGACCGAGGCGGCGGAGGCACCCGGCGCGGCGACGCGCATCGCGCAAGCGATCCGTGCCCGCATCCGCGCCGACACCGGCCTCACCGCCTCGGCCGGCGTGTCCTACAACAAGTTCCTGGCCAAGCTCGCCTCCGACCACCGCAAGCCCGACGGGCTGTTCGTCATCACGCCGCGCATGGGGCCGAGCTTCGTCGAAACGCTGGAGGTCGGCCGCTTCCACGGCATCGGACCGGCCACGGCCGCGCGGATGGGGCGCCTCGGCATCGCCACCGGCCTCGACCTGCGCCGGCAGAGCCTGCCCTTCCTGCAGGCGCATTTCGGCAAGGCGGGCGCGTACTACCACTCGGTCGCGCGCGGCATCGACGAGCGGCGGGTGCGCGCCAACCGCCTGCGCAAGTCCGTCGGGGCGGAGAAGACCTTCGCCGCCGACCTGACCCGCTTCGAGGAGATGCGCGAAGCGCTGCAGCCCATCCTCGACAAGGTCTGGGCTGCCTGCGAGCGCACCGACCTGCGCGGCCGATCGGTGATCCTCAAGGTCAAGTACGCCGACTTCCAGCAGATCACGCGCGGTCGCTCGCTGCCGGGCGCGGTGGACAGCCGCTGGCCGGTTCGGGGCGGCGGGTGCGGCTGCTGGGCGTCTCGCTGTCGTCGCTTGTCGGGGCGCAGGTCGCACCGGGCCAGATCGCGATGAGCTTCGATTGAGCGGAACCCTATCTCGCGGTGTAGGCGGCGTACTGCCCGGTCTTGCGGTAGCGGCCGAGATAGCGCGGCACGAAGCTTTCGAAGGACTGCGGCGCGATGCCGAGACCTTGAAGCGTCCGCCCCTCCGCCACCGCCGCACTGGAGACGACGTTGTCCGACTTCAGCAGCTCGACCTGGTCCTGGGTCATGTCGAGCATTTCGGGCAGCAGCCCGAAGCTGGCCTTCTTGACGACCTCCGTGACCCTCGCGACCACGGTGGCGGCGGGAAAGGGCAGCGGCATCAGGGCGCGGCGGCGCTCGGTCGTGTCCAGCACGAAGCGCATGATCTGGGCGAACGACCGCGTTTCCGGGCCGCCCAGTTCGTAAACGGTGCCGGGCCTGGCCGCCCCGTCGAGCGCCTTGGCGACGGCTTCGGCCACGTCGCCGACGAACACCGGCTGCAGAAGGCCTTTGCCGCCCCCGACCAGGGGCAACGCCGGCATCAGCCGCGCCATCGCCGCGAAGCGGTTGAAGAACTTGTCCTCCGGCCCGAACACTACGGACGGGCGAAGGATCACGGCGTCGGGGAAGGCGCGCAGGACGCTGGCCTCGCCGGCCGCCTTGGTGCGGGCGTATTCCGACCCCGAGGACGCATTGGCGCCGATCGCCGACACCTGCACGAAGCGCGTGATGCCGGCCGCCTTGGCCGCCTCCACGAGGGTGGCCACACCCTCGGCGTGGAGGGCGGCGAAGGTTTGCTTGGCGCTCGGTGCGAGCAGGCCGACGAGGTTGACGACGGCCTCCGCGTCGCGCACCGCGCGGGCGACGGATCGGGGATAGCGCAGGTTGGCCTGCACGGCGTTGATCTGGCCGACCTTGCCGGAGGGTTGCAGGTCGAAGGCGAGGTTGGGCCGGCGCGACGCGACCCGCACCCGCCAACCGTGCTCGGCCAAAGCCTTCACCACGTAGCGACCGACGAAGCCGGAGCCGCCGAACACGGTGACGAGCCGGCCGGTCTTCACCAGCGTTTCTCCCGACATCTCGCCCAGCTCCCTCGCCCTCGGCGGCGGCCACACAACCGTTCCGCAGGGTCACAGGCACACGAACGTCAGCACTTGTACAGCTTCGCGCCCTGCGACTCAGGCCGCGCACCGCCAAGGCTATTTCGCCGTGCCGCCGCCGTTCTGGGAGGGCGGGATCACCGGGGTCGAGTTGGGATGGGGTTCGGGAGCGGGCACGCGGATGGACGGGTCGACATCCTCCTTGGGCGCGATCACGCCGCCGGTCCTGTCGAGCTTTGAGCTGAGGCTCTCGCCCGATGCGCCGCCGTCGATCTGCCCGCTTTCCGCGATGCGATGGTACGTTCGCACCTGCGGTTGCGTTTGCAGCCAGGGGCGCATCTGCGCGACCGACTGAGCCCGGACCGGCCAGGCCGCGATCAGCAGGGTTCCACCCATCGAGGCCGCGATCGCGGCGGCGCGCCTCGTCGCAAGACCGGTTCCTGTCATGACTTGGCTCCATTGGCGCGGAAGGCATCGGGAACGCCCGGCCGATCTCATCGTTCCCCGACGCATTGGCGGAGGAAGGGAGGAACGGGCTTCTCCCAGCGCAGCTTCGCGCAGGTCGATTGCGTGTGCATCGGTGCCACCTTGGAAACTCCCTCCCCTCGCATTTCCCGGCGAATTGACTTATCTGCGCTGAAGGTTGTCCGCGCTGAAAGATTGGAAGTACCCGTGTCCAGCATCGTCACGGCCAACCTGCTCGCAACCGGCCGCGTCGTGTTTCTCGCTGCCGACGGCGCCTGGGTCGCGACGCTTGCCGAGGCGGTCGTCTATGGGGACGCGGCGGCGGCCGAAGCCGGCCTCGCGGCAGCGCAACGTCGCGAAGAGCGTCCGGTGGTGGTCGAACCCTTCATCATCGGGACCGACGCGAAGGCGGAAGGCCGTCCCGCGATGACGCTGCGCGACACCATCCGCGCCAACGGGCCGACGATCCGGTTTCAGCCGAAGGCTTTCACCGGGGCCTGACGCCGGAACTGCAGCAAAGGTTGGCGGAACAACCGCTCGAAGGAAGAGGCATGTACCGCTACGACGAATTCGACGCCGGCTTCGTGGCCGAACGGGTCGCGCAGTTCACCGATCAGGTCGAGCGCCGGCTGGCCGGCACCCTGTCGGAGGAGCAGTTCAAGCCGCTGCGCCTGATGAACGGCGTTTACCTGCAGCTTCACGCCTACATGCTGCGCATCGCCATCCCCTACGGCACGCTGTCGGCTGCGCAGATGCGGGTGTTCGCCCACATCGCGCGCACCTATGACAAGGGCTACGGGCATTTCACAACCCGGCAGAACCTGCAGTTCAACTGGCCGGCCCTGAAGGACATCCCGCAGATCCTGCGCGATCTCGCCGCCGTCGAGATGCATGCCATCCAGACGTCGGGCAACTGCATCCGCAATACCACCGCCGATCAGTTCGCCGGCGCCGCCGCCGATGAGATCGAGGATCCGCGTCCCTACGCCGAGATCATCCGGCAGTGGTCCTCGCTGCACCCCGAGTTCACCTTCCTGCCGCGCAAGTTCAAGATCGCGATGACAGGCGCGCCGAGCGACCGGGCGGCAATCCAGGTCCACGACATCGGCTACCAGATCGTCAGGAACGCGATGGGCGAGGTCGGCTTCGCCGTCTACGTCGGCGGCGGACAGGGACGGACGCCACTGATCGCCCACCGCATCCGCGACTTCCTTCCCAAGGCGGACCTGCTCGCCTACACCAACTCGATCCTGCGCGTGTACAACCTCGAAGGACGACGCGACAACAAGTACAAGGCGCGCATCAAGATCCTGGTGCACGAGAAGGGCGTCGACGCCATCCGCGATGCGGTGGAGGCGGATTTCGCCAACAACCCCGACGCCGGCCTGACCCTGCCGCAAAGCGAGATCGACCGCATCACCACCTATTTCGCCCTGCCCGATCTGGTTGCCCGACAACCCGTGTCGGCGGCGGTCGAGGCCAGAAAGGCGGCAGATCCGACCTTCGCCCGCTTCGTGGCGCGCAACCTGTTCCCCCACAAGGTGCCGGGTTACGGCGTGCTCACCATCTCGCTGAAGCCGGTCGGCGGCATCCCCGGCGACGCGTCAGCCGAGCAGATGGACCACCTCGCGTCCCTGGCCGAGACTTATTCGGTCGACGAGCTGCGCGTGTCGCACGAGCAGAACATCGTGCTGCCCCACGTCGCCCTCGACGACCTGCCGGCGATCTACGACAGCCTGCGGACGCACGACCTCGCCGCCGACAACGTGGGCCTGGTGTCCGACATCATCTGCTGCCCCGGCCTCGATTACTGCGCGCTGGCCACGGCGCGCTCGATCCCGATCGCGCAGGCCATTTCCGAGCGCTTCGGCGCGCCGGAGCGCGCCGCCGACATCGGCGACCTCCGCGTCAAGATCTCTGGCTGCATCAACGCCTGCGGCCACCACCACGTCGGCCACATCGGCATCCTCGGCCTGGAAAAGGCCGGCGTCGAGTCCTACCAGTTGACGCTGGGCGGCAGCGCCGACGAAACCTGCTCGATCGGCGACATCACCGGCCGCGGCTTCTCGGCCGACCGCATCGTCGATGCCGTGGAAACGGTCGTCGACACCTATCTGGCGAAGCGAACCGATGCGGGCGAGACCTTTCTCGCCGCCTATCGCCGGCTGGGCATGAAGCCGTTCAAGGACGCGCTCTACGCCCATGCTTGATGCTTGATCGCGCGGCGGCCGGGGCGTAGGGCGAGCCGATGGCCTATTTCAAGAACGGCGCCTTCGCCGACGATCCTTTCGCCGATACCGAAATCCTGTCCGGACCGGAGTGGCTGCAGCGGCGGTGCGAGGCTTTGCCCTCGCCTGATCTTTCGTCGCGTTCGGCGATCCGCCTCGATCCCGGCTTCGACGTGGAGGCGATCACGGGCGGCCTCGACAGGGTGTCCCTCATCAAGGTGGCCTTCCCCAAGTTCACCGACGGCCGGGGCTACTCGATGGGCTGGCTGTTGCGCGCCCGGCTCGGCTTCACCGGTGAAATGCGCGCGATCGGCGACGTGCTGTTCGACGAGATGCAGCTGATGATGCGCTGCGGCTTCGATGCCTTCGAGATCAAAGACGTGCAAACGTTGCGCCTGCTTGAGGATGGGCGCCGCGCGTCCACGTTCCAGCGCTTCTACCAGCCCGGCCTGGAGCCGGAGATGCCGGCCGGCACGAGGCCGTGGGCGCGCCGCTCGGTTTGAACGTCGCCATCGCTGCCGGTGGGATCAGGCGAGGCCGTCCCGCCGGCGAGGTCCGGACCCGGATGGGGCGGCGGAACCTTGCCTCTGACCGCCTGTTGCCCGCCCGACATTCAGGCAACGGCACTTTCGACAGCGGGAAATTCGGCGATGCCCGACATCAAGCAGGCGAAGATCCTCATCATGGCCACCGACGGCTTCGAACAATCCGAGCTGTTCGTTCCGCTGGAGAAGCTTCGCGAGGCCGGCGCCACCGTTCATATCGCCGCTCCCAAGAAGGGCCCGATCAAGGGCTGGAACGAGACGGACTGGGGCAAGAGCGCCGACGCCGACCTGGAGATCGACGACGTCGATGCCGACGACTTCGATGCCCTCGTTCTTCCCGGCGGACAGATCAATCCCGACAAGCTGCGCATCAACGAGCGGGCTGTCGAACTCGTCCTCGACTTCCTCGACTCCGAGAAGGTCGTCGCCGCCATCTGCCACGCTCCCTGGCTGCTGGTCGAGGCCGACGCGGTCGAGGGCCGTACCTTGACCTCTTGGCCGTCGGTCAAGACCGACATCGAGAACGCCGGCGGGGATTGGATCGATGAGGAGGTGGTCGTCGACGGCAACATCATCACCAGCCGCTCGCCCAAGGATCTCGACGCCTTCGTGACAGCCATCATCGAGGAAATCGAGCAGACCGACGGCGAACAGCGCCACAGCGCCTGACAGGCGACTTCGACTCCTTTGCTGCATGGATCCGGCGATGCTATCTGAACTCAATCCCGACAAGGTCTGCACCCTCATCGTCAAGCTGCGCGAATTCGGCGTTCAGGCGGCGCCCAACCTCGGCGGCGGCTCGGATGCGTCCGACGACAAGTTCGCCGCCGTCTACGAGAACGAAGCCGATCCGTCGGTGAACCGGGAGGCGGCAGGCCTGATCGAGGCGATGAACGTCGACGAGAAGCGCGAACTGATCGCGCTGGGCTTGGTCGGCCATGGTGATTACGACAAGGACGAATGGGCCGATGCGGTGCAGGCCGCCGGTTCGCATCCCGAGCCGAGTGTGGCCGAGTACCTCATGGGCATCCCGACGATCTCCGATGACCTGGAGGAAGGCCTGTCGATCTTCGGTTTTTCCTGCGACGATGTCGAAGCCGACCGACTGTGAAGACGCTGAGCGGGCTCGTGATCCGCAGGGCTGGCTGTCTCAAGCCTGGCTGAGGGCAGCGAGGTAGGCGCGGACCTCCGCGACGCCGGCGAGTCGTTTGCCGGCGCAGGTTTCGCCCTCGCCGACCTTGATGGAAACGCCGCCCATGGCATTCACCGTCTCGAAGCCGGTCTCGTCGGTCAGGTCGTCGCCGACGAACAAGGGGCTTCGGCCGGCGAAGGGCGGAGTGGCCATCAGCGCCTTGATCGCCCCGCCCTTGCTGCTGGCCGGCGATTTGACGTCGGCGACCATCTTGCCGTGCTGCACCGCGAGGCCGTGTCGCGGGAGCAGTTCGTCCAGGAACAAGGAAAGGGCTCGGGCGATTCCGGGCGCGTGGCGGTAGTGCATGCCGACGGCGGCGCCCTTGTCCTCCAGCATGGCACCGGGATGGGCGTCCACGAAGGCGCGCAGCTCGTCGCGGACCATGTCGAGCGCCGAACTGCCGGTGCGCTCGGTCTGCCCGTTTGCCAAGCGCAGTTCGGCTCCGTGCGTTCCGGCGGCCGGCAGGACGATCGGCGACATGATGCGATCGAGGTCGGCGATCGTCCGTCCGCTGTTGAGGGCGAGGGCGCCGGCGGTGGCCACCCGCAGCCGTATCAGAAGATCGCGCAGTTCGGGATCGGCGACCACCTCGCCGGGATCGTTCTTGAAGCCGAGCAGCGTGCCGTCCACGTCGAGGAAAACGGCCAGCGTCCGCGGTGAAAGGCTAGGTCGGCGTTCATCGTCGATCATGTTGACCTTTTCTAAAGGATCATCGGGCTTCAAACCGGATCCGGTCCGTTGTTCTAGATTATTGCGCCGCATCGAATTCGTGCGAAAACCGCGGCGCAGTCCTCTTTCCGATGCGTCAGGCTGCGAGAACCGGTTTGCCACGGAAACTGATGAGATCCACAGGGAGATCGAGCCGACATGCCCGCGGACCGTCGTGAGACCGAGCTGCGCGAAGCCATCGTGGCGGCGAGCCTCGACCTGATCCGCACCGGCCTCAACCAGGGCACCGCCGGCAACATCTGCGTCCGCGACGGCACCCGCATGCTCATCACGCCCTCGGGCATTCCACCCGAGCGGACCGCGGCGGACATGATCGCGATCGTTCCCCTTGACGGCGAGGGGTGGTCCGGCTCCAGGCCGCCGTCCAGCGAGTGGCGCCTGCACCGCGACATCCTTCTCCGTCGCGACGATATCGGCGCAGTCGTTCACACGCACTCACCCTATGCCACCGTTTTGGCGACGCAGCGGCGTGATATCCCTGCCCTGCACTACATGATCGCCGCCTTCGGCGATGCCGTGATTCGCTGCACGCCCTACGCACCCTTCGGCACGCAGGCGCTGTCCGACCTGATCATCGAGCACCTCGGCCACCGCCACGGCGTGCTGCTCGGCAACCACGGCATGGTTGCCACCGGCGCGACCCTTGAGCAGGCGATGTGGCGGGCATCGGAACTGGAGGGCTTGGCCAAGCTCTACGTGCTGGCCTCGACCGGTGGAAAGCCTGTTCTTCTCTCGGCCGAGGAGATCAACCATTCGATCGAGCGCTTCGCCAGCTACGGCATGACGGCCAGCCGGCCGGGCTAAAGCATCGGACCCTAAAACGGGTCCGGTCCGATGCTCTAACCTATTGTGCCGCATCGGATTAATCCAAAAACCGCTTCGCACTTTTCGGTCCGATGCTCTTGTCGCGCGACCTCACCACACGCCGGTATTGGCCATCGATGCCCAGGGTTCGGCCGGCGCCTTCGCCGGACCCTTTTGCAGCAACTCGATCGAGATGTTGTCGGGCGAGCGCACGAAGGCCATGTTGCCGTCGCGCGGTGGCCGATTGATCGTCACGCCGGCCTTCATCAGCCTGTCGCAAATCGCGTAGATGTCGTCGACCTCGTAGGCGAGGTGGCCGAAGTTGCGGCCGCCATCGTACTTCTCGGAGTCCCAGTTGTAGGTCAGTTCGACTTCGGGGGCGCGTTCCGACTTGGCCCGGCCGCTGTCGTCGGGCGCGGCAAGGAACACGAGCGTGAAGCGACCTTTCTCGCTGTCGTGACGGCGCAGTTCTTCAAGCCCGAACTTATGGCAGTAGAAGTCGAGCGCGCGATCGAGATCCTCGACCCGCACCATCGTATGAAGATACCTCACCTGGTCCTCCGGTCCGTTATCGCCCGCCAACGCGCAGCCACCGCCCACGATCCACGGCTCGGCGCTTTCGACCCTCGCCTCCTCCTGGTAGAAGGGGCGCGAACCCGGACAATTCGAACGCGGCCTCAGGCGAGTCCGGAAGCGGCCCCGCCACGAGCCCTCGCAAGCCTTTCCGCCACGAGCCTTTCCGCCACGAGCCGTTCATGACCGTTCCGATCGCCGACCTCGAGCGCCGCAAGCAACGCGCGGCCCTGGTCTCACTGGCCGTGAAGGTCGCTCTGACAGTGGGGAAGCTGACTGCGGCGGTGCTGTCCGGTTCGCTGGCGCTGCTGTCGGAAGCCGGCAACAACCTCGCCGACGTTGCCACGACCCTGCTCAGTTTCTACTCGATCCGCGCCGCCGCGCGACCGGCCGACGAGGACCATCATTTCGGACACGGCAAGGTCGAGGCGGTCTCCGCCCTGGTGCAGACCGGCTTTCTTTTCGCCCTCGCCGTCTTCGTGCTGATCGAGGCGGCAAAGCGGTTTTTCGGCGGCGGCGGCGCCGTCGAGCCCGGGCCTTTCGCCTTCGCCATTCTTGTTGTTTCCATCGGCGTCGATCTCGCGCGCTGGCTGTCGCTGCGGCGACTGGCCCAAGAAACGCGGAGCGCGGCCCTGGCTGCCGACAGCCTGAACTTCGCGACCGATATCGTCTCCTCGGCGCTGGCCCTCGCCGGGCTCGCAGCCGCCGCAGCCGGCATCGCCCTCGGTGACACCCTCGCCGCGGTCGGCGTCGCCATCTTCGTCGGCATCGCCGGCTATGATCTTGGTCGCACCACCATCGACACGCTGGTCGACACGGCGCCCAAAGACGTCGCAGAGCCGATCCGCAAGATCATCCTGGGCGTTCCCGGCGTCATCTCCATCAAGGCGCTGAGGCTTCGTCCGGTTGGAGTGGAGATCAGCGGGGAGGCAGTGGTCGGTGTTTCACGGACATTGTCGATCGTGCGCGTCGCCGCGATCAGCGCGGCGATCCGGCAGGCCATCGCCGCGTTTCATCCCGAAACCTCGATCCTGGTCACGGCCGAGCCGGTTGCGCTCGATGACGAGACGGTGGTCGACCGCGTGCTTTTCATTGCCAGCCGCCGGCGAATCCCTGTGCACCACGTCACGGTGCAGACGCTTGGGGCGCGCCGCTCGGTCAGCTTCGATGCCGAACTGGACGGACGCCTCAGTCTGAAGCAAGCGCACGATGCCGTCACCGCCCTTGAACAGGCGATCGCCGACGAGCTTGGCGACGGCGTCGAGATCGAGAGCCACATCGAGCCCCTGGAACTCGCGGAGCTTCAGGGTCGCGACAACGAGGGGGATCAGCGGGCCAAGGTCCTATCGGCGTTGCGCCTGAGAGCCCGCGAAGGCGGCCCCCTCAGCGAGGTTCATGATGTGCGCGTCCGGGAAACCCCGGCCGGGCTCGTCGTGAACTACCACTGTTTGGCCGACCCCATGCTCGACGTGCAGACCGTCCATGATCACGTCGATGCCCTTGACCGCAAGGTCCGGCACGACTGCGCGGCGATCATCCGTATCGTCGGCCACGCCGAACCCTTCAGAACCGCGAAGGACTGAGAGGGCCGCCTGGAGTCAGCGCGGAAGCTCGTGGTAACCGATCGAAGGGTGGAAGGCTCGCGACATCGGCAGGCCGCAGGTGTCGCATTCCAGCTCGTGTCGCTTCACGTCCAGCGCGCCGAACTCCGCCAGCACTCTTTCGCCGCTCACCCGCATGCGGGACTCGCAGACCGGGCACTTGAAGCTCGTCTTGGGATTGTTGAGATGCACGAGCCGCGCGACGTCGGCTATCTGCCGTTCCAGTTCGGCGCAATGCTCGCCGACATCGATGATCGCGATGGACGGCTCCGGCTCGATCGACGCGCCAGCCAGCGTTTGCGCAACAGGCGTCTCGCGTTGCGCGATCTCGACCAGCGTCTCGGCCAAATCAAACCGCGATCCCAGCATCCTGACCGTCTCCGCCATCGTCACTGATACTAACGACAGAGGCTCAACGATTGATTACCGATGCTGGTTCCCGCTCTCGACGGAGCAGCGATCTTATCGGCGCGCGACGGACCCACGCTTCGGCGGCATCAGCGAACAGGGACGGCTTTCAAGGGGTTCGGCGCAGGAACGTCCCGAAGGCACGCGGGCTGTCGCCGACGGCGATGGTCGCCAGCACCTTTTGGCTGGCGACGTCGATCTCGCTCAGCGTGTCCGATTCCCAGTTGACGGCGTAAACGCGACGACCGTCGGGACTTCCCTGGATGCCGTCGGGGTAGTCGCCGACGGCGATGCTGCCGAGCGCGGCCAGTGTGCCGAGATCGAAGACGGACACCTTGCCATCGTACTGATCGGTCACGAAACCCTTGCTGCCGGCCAGGGCGACGACATAGGGGCGTCGTCCCACCTTGACCGATCCGATGAGCTTGCGCTGGCCGAGATCGACCACGCTGACGTCGTCGCCGTAGACGTCGGCCGTATAAGCGCGCCGGCCTTCGCCATCGACCGTCACGCCATAGGGGCGCTGGCCGACGCCGACGACCGCTTCCGCCGCCAGCGTCTCGCTGTTCACCAAGGCGAGTTGGTCGGCGTCGCGCTTGGTGATGAGAAGTGTCCGGCCGTCGGGCGAGACGACGATGCCCGACGGCGTGCCGCCGAGGTCGGCCTCGCCCGCCAGCCGCAGGGCGCGCGCGTCGATCTTGAAGATCCGGCCGCCGAAGAAGCCAACGGCGTAGAGGAAGTCGTCGTCGCGGCCGATGGCGAGGCCGACGCACTCGTCGGGAAGGTCCAGGCGGCCGACCACCTGCCGCGTGGCCGTGTCGATCGCCGTGATGTACTTGCCGTTGGTGCTCGACACGTAGGCTCGGCGTCCGTCATGCGCCATGGCGATGCCGGCGGGCTTGCCGCCGACCTTGATCGTGGCCACCACCTTGCGGGCCGCAAGGTCGACCACGCTGACGTCGTCGCCGTTCTGATTGGTGATGTAGGCTTCCCCGCCGGCCCCGCCCGCGGTCTGCGCGGTGCACGGGGATGCCAGAACAGCAAGGACGGCGGCCAGAAAGGCGACGGCGACGCGGCTGCCGATCACGTGCGCGGGGCGGGCATCGCTTCCAGCCTGGTCCTGACCCCATCGAGACCGGATCGCAGATAGGCCGACATGGCGCGCGACGCTTCCGCGTCGGCGGCGTCCGGCGAGGTTTCACCGGGCTTCAGGAAGCGGTAGAAGGCGCTGCGCCACACCAGCCGGGACCGGCTGCCGTTGGCCTCGGCGACGACGTCGAGGGTGAGGGAGGCGTTCTGCACCGGCAGCTTGCCGACAGCCACCCTGTCGAGGTGGGTGGAATAGGTCATCGCGACGGCATCGAAGCGATACAGGCTTTCGCCGAGGACGGCACCGTCCTTGAGGCGCAGCGTGCGGACCGCGCCGGGTTCGCTGGCCCCGGATCCGCTCGCCGTCGCGACATCAACGTCCCAGCTCATGTCCTGGAAGTCGCCCACCGCCGCCCAGACCCTGGCCGGCGGCAGGTCGATGACCACGCTCTCGCTCACCTTGAGCCGGGTCGGTCCGCAACCCTGCGCCCCCGCCGGCAGCGGCGCGAGCAGGACGAGCGCCGTCCAGAGGCCCGGCAAGCGGATCGGGTGCGATGCCGACCGCACCTTCAGCTCCCCCCCGCCTCGACCTTCTTCTTCAGGTTGGCAAGGCCGGCCTGGTAGATCTTGCGGACCGCCGCCTGCGAAGCGGCGTCGTCGAGGTCCGGCGGAGGATCGTTGTTCATGTAGCCGCGGTAGAAGGCGCCGCGCCACGTCACGGTGGAACCCTTGCCGTCGCCGCTCGGCTCCACCTTGATCGTCGAGGAATAATCGTTCACCGGCAGGACGTGGATGTCCACCTTGTCGATGCGGTAGGAATAGAGGTGCTCGGCCGCATCGTACCTGTACAGGCCTTCGGTGATCTGGCCGCCGCTGTCGAGGGTGATGGTGCGGTGGGCGACCTCGTTGTCGTTGTTCTTGGGATCGGTGGTGTTGCCGCCCGTTCCCGTCGTCGACTTGACGCCGGGCACCCAGCTCATGTCCTGGAAGTCGCCCATCACCTTCCACACCTTGTCGGGTGCGGCGGCGATTTCCACCGTTTCCTCGACCTTCTTGCGGGTCGGGCCGTGGGCTTGGGACACCTGCGGCATGCCGATCAGGGCGACGGTGATCGCGCCGGCCAGAGCGGCACGGGCCAGGGTGCCGCGCCAGGTCGCGCCCGTGTCCGGCATTCTCGCGTCAGCGCTGCGCATCCCTGCCGTCTCCTTGTCCGCCGCGCCGCTTGTGTCCGGCCCGGCCGGACTATCGGGCAGCTCACCGCGGCAGGCAAGATCAAAGCGGCGTCCGCCTCCCCTTGCTGCCGCCGTTTCAACCCCTACTATGCAGCCGCTGCGGCCAAGGCCAACCTCGAGGACGCCGCGCCCCGATCAAGCGCCGCCGCGCGAGAGTGTCCCGATGCGAACCGAGCAAGCCCAACCCGTCCGCCTGTCCGACTACCGAGTCCCGGACTACCTGATCGAAACGGTCGACCTCGATGTCCGGCTGGCCCGCCAAGCGACGCAGGTCACCTCGCGGCTGCGGATCCGGCCGAACCCGCAGGGACGCGCCCATGCGCCGCTGCTCCTCGACGGCGACGATCTCACCCTGCGCCGCGCCCTTCTCAACGACGAAGCCTTCGCGCCGGACGCCTTCCATGCCACCCCCGACCGCTTCACGCTTCGCGCGCCGCCGCAGCAGCCGTTCACGCTGTTGGTTGAAACGGAGCTCGATCCCAGCGCCAACCTCAAGCTGATGGGCTTGTACCGGTCCGGCAGCGCCTATTGCACGCAATGCGAAGCGGAAGGCTTTCGCCGGATCACCTATTTCCTCGACCGGCCGGACGTGCTCAGCGTCTACACCGTCCGCATCGAGGCCGAGCGCGCGGACGCGCCCATCCTCCTTTCCAACGGCAATCTTGTCGAGGCCGGCCCGGTCACGGGAACCGAGCGGCATTTCGCGATGTGGCACGATCCCCATCCCAAGCCCTGCTACCTTTTCGCCCTCGTCGGCGGCGACCTCGCCAGCCTGCACGACCGCTTCACCACCGCCGGGGGTCGCGACGTGGCGCTCGCCATCTACGTCGAGCCAGGCAAGGCGGACCGTGCCGGCTACGCGATGGACGCTTTGAAGCGCTCGATGCGCTGGGACGAAGAGGCCTTCGGGCGGGAATACGACCTCGACGTCTTCAACATCGTCGCCGTGTCCGACTTCAACATGGGGGCGATGGAGAACAAGGGCCTCAACGTCTTCAACGAGAAGTACGTGCTGGCTTCGCCCCGCACGGCCACCGACGCGGACTATGCCGGGATCGAGACGGTGATCGCCCACGAATATTTCCACAACTGGACGGGCAACCGCATCACCTGCCGCGACTGGTTCCAGCTCTGCCTCAAGGAAGGTCTCACGGTTTTCCGCGATCACGAGTTCTCGGCCGACCAGCGCTCGCGCCCGGTGCGCCGCATCGCCGATGTGCGGGCCCTGCGGGCAAGCCAGTTCCCCGAGGATGCCGGCCCGCTCGCCCACAACGTGCGCCCCAGCGTTTATCGCGAGATCAACAACTTCTACACCGCGACCATCTACGAGAAGGGCTCGGAAGTCATCCGCATGCTCAAGGTGCTGCTGGGCGACGAGGCCTTCCGCCGCGGCATGGACCTGTACTTCGAGCGCTGCGACGGCACGGCGACGACG
>CALMGA010000223.1 GCA_937863205.1 uncultured Beijerinckiaceae bacterium
GTCATCCGGCATAGTGAAGCCTGCGCGAAAAGCCATGTGTCCCAACCGAGAAAGGCTTCGTACTGATCTGATCATGATCCGAGTAGAGGGCGACGAAGGGAATGCCCCGAGAGGCGGACGGGATGGCGAAAAGGACCGTGGTGGCGTTGACGTTGGAACTGCTGCGCAGGGTGGCGCGGCTAGTTCTGAAAGGGCGCAGCTTGGCGGAAGTCGAAAGGGTGGCCGGACATCCGATGCAGGCCGTCACAGGGTCAGAAGAAATCGTTCGGATCTACGTCGCCGACTGCCAGGGGCTAGCCGACATGTCGCGCAGGCTTGCCGCTCGTTCTGGTGCGTCAGGATGCCGGGTGAGCAAGATCGGTGTCACGGAAACCACGCTCGATCGCCGCTTGGCGAGTCTTGGCCGCGAGAGATACGGCGCCCTTCAGTGTGAACAAAACGGTCAAATGGTCGAGCGCTCCGGCTTTGATCTTTGGATCGCGCGGCCGATCCATGTTTCCCGTCAGTCTTTCGATCCCGCTATTTCGGTCGCGGTGCAATCCATCAACGTCGCATTGCCGAGCGGCATGACGCGACGACGATTGGATGCGGGACTCGCGAAAGCCCTGGCGCCCTATGCCCTTGTCCGGCATAAGCATCCCGAATGCTATACCTATTATGGCGAGCATGATCGTCTGTCCCGCGCGACAGAGTTGGTCGTCGGATTCGATCCACGTCGTGATGGTGATGTCCTGCTCAGCACGGTTGAAGGCGTGCTCGAACATCACCGACAGCACCAGTCCGGACAGCTCCCGGTCGCAGGTCAACGAGGGCGAGTCCAGTCTGCATCTGCAAATGAGAAAAACTCTATTCAAGGAACTCGCCGGATGAGCGAGGCGCAGCGGCGAGCGATGTGGGCACGGAAGCGAAGACTTGGAAGATGTTGGTGATCGTCACCATCGGTGCCTTTATTGGCACCTCTTGTTGGCATGACGATGGCGCAAATCTTGAGAAACATGCGCCTGAAGTTGTAGAACAGGTCGGTGGCTTTGGCCATCTGCTATGCAACGCTATGGCGAAGGTGCGGTCGGTGTTGGCAGCTCTCGATACAGTTGTAGCACAGGGCCAGAAGCCGGCGCTCGTCACAACCGCGGCTGCCAGCACGAAGTGCGTGTCGCGCCTTTGATACAAATCTCCCCAGGAGACGAGGAGGACGTCGAGGGAGGATGACTGTTTTCTCAAAGCTTTTTACGTTTCTCGATGATCGATGCTGCCCACATCATTTGCGGTTGTGAAGAACTTAGCTCGACTTTGGCCATTCAGGCCGCTTGGCAAAGGGCGTAGGCCCAGGGCGCAGGCAGGGTGAAGCGTCGTTTCGTTCTGTGAGTTCGGCGAGAGGACGTCACCAAACCCTGCTCGCGCCACAGCGTCCGGCGCACCGC
>CALMGA010000224.1 GCA_937863205.1 uncultured Beijerinckiaceae bacterium
CTCAAGCTCTACAGACTGCCGGAGGGCGGCACGCGCACGATCTCCTTCGCTACCGATGTCGAGAACGATTTCTTCGATCGGACCGACGATCCGGGCGACATGTCGATCGCGGTGATGCGGCCGTCCAGCAAGGGCGGCGGGGGTGGGGGGACGCCAGACCCGTCCGCCGAGGGCGATCTACTGAATGTTGTGCGCACCAGCCCGTCGGAGGGCACGATCAGGGTTGGCGTACGCGCCACCGCCGAGATGAGGGTCGGCGACAGCGCGGAGCTGAGGGCGACGCTGACCAGTCCACAGGGCGACCTGGTCGAAACGGTGCTGGTGCGGATTACCGATCCGGAGCGCGCGCCGCCTCGCAAGGTGCCGGACGTAGAGCCGCCGCTGGGCATCCCCGAGCTGGTCCTCTGCTCCAAGGAGGGAGGCGAGGGTATGAGATCTTGGTGGAGATGGGTTACGAAGACGTCGTGTTTCCTCTGACCGAGGACGATAAGCTCTCGCGCATCTACGTGAACGTAGACAGCAAAGTATTGAAGGAGTTCAATTCGGGTGTGAAGTCGTCGGAGGCTGTAGAGATGGCGGAGCGGCACTACATCAGTGCCATATACTTTCACACACTATTCCTGTTCGCAACAACGAGATCACGCAAGTACGAGGTGCGCCGTGGCGATGATGGCGACGGTGCCTGTAAAGTTGCTTCGAAGGGGGACCCCCTATTTGCATCCAACAGGGACCCCTTCATCCCTGCCGTTCGAGCGGCGTTGCGCGGAGCCATGGCGTAGCGCAGCGCAACGCCGCGGGGTGCGCCGCTGCCGGTTCAGCTTCCCCGGAGGGGGTCTGGGGGAGGTTGAACAAGCTGTGGAGAGTTGATCTCGGCGGGATCAGGAGCGGTTCTTGAGCCGCCAGCTGTCGTTGCCGGTCTCGACGATGTCGCAGTGGTGGGTGAGCCGGTCGAGCAGCGCGGTCGTCATCTTGGGGTCGCCGAAGACGCTGGGCCACTCGCCGAAGGCCAGGTTGGTGGTGATGATCACCGAGGTCTTCTCGTAGAGCTTGCTGACCAGGTGGAAGAGCAGCTGACCGCCGGAGCGGGCGAACGGCAGGTAGCCAAGCTCGTCGAGCACCACGAGGTCCATTCGGGCGAGCTGAGCGGCGAGCGCGCCGGCCTTGCCGAGACGGCTCTCCTCCTCAAGCCGGTTCACCAGATCGACGGTGTTGAAGTAGCGGCCCCGGGCGCCGGCGCGGACCACGGCGGCGGTGATTGCGATGGCCAGGTGGGTCTTGCCCGTGCCGGTGCCACCGACCAGCACGATGTTGCGGCGGTTCGCCAGGAAGCTCCCGGCGTAGAGCGAGCGGACCAAGCCCTCGTTGATGGGCGCGCCGTCGAAGACGAAGGCGCTGAGGTCCTTGATCACCGGCAGCCTGGTTGCGGTCATGCGGTAGCGGATCGAGGCGGCATGGCGGTGGGCGGCCTCAGCCTGCAGCAAGTCGGCGAGCACCTCCATGGTGGTGCGCTTACGCTGCAGACCCGTGGTGACAGCCTCGTCGAAGGCGCCCGCCATGCCCTTCAGGCCCAGGCCGCTCATAGCGGTGATCATCTCATGCCGCTGCACGGTCGCCTCGCAGCAGATCGTAGCGGGCGCAGTCGGCGACGGGGGCGTGCACCAGGATCAGCGCCGGCGCGGTCGCGACATCTTCAGGCCGATCCGGCTCTCGCCGCCGCGCCAGGATGTTGACCACCACGTCGTCGCTGGCGACACCCTCGGCGAGGGCCTCCGCGACGGCGGCTTCGACCGCCTCCAGGCCGTCGCTAAGCACCAGGGAGAGGACGCGCACGAAGCGCCGGTCCGCCTCGTCGCCGGCCCCTAGCTTGCGCCTCAGCTTGGCCAGCGCCGGCGGCAGCTCCCAGTCCATGAAGGGAGCGCCGTTCCTGAGCGCGCCGGGCTTCCTGGCCAGCACCGGCAGGTAATGCCAGGGGTCGTAGAGGGTGCGGTTGCGCCCGAAGAAGCGGGCATGCTCGGCCACCACCTCTTCGCCGCAGCGCACCACGATCCGGTCGGCGTAGGCGCGAACCTGCACGGTGCGGCGCGCCGCCATGGACATGACCGAGTACCGATTGCGGTCAAAGCTGATCAGGCACGTCCCGCTCACCGCATGCTCGCTCTCGTGGAAGCCGTCGAAGGGAGCGAGCACCGGCTGCAGGAGGGGCTTCTCCGCTTCCCAGGCCTGACCGACGGTGAGCCCGCTGTGGTCGGGGTGGGCATGCAGCTCGGCCCAGCGCCTGCACTCCGCCTCCAGCCAGCCGTTCAGCTCCTCCAGGCTGGCGAAGCGAAGGCGCGGCTGGAAGAAGCGCCCACGGATTACGTTGACCTGGTTCTCGACCTGGCCCTTCTCCCAGCCGGACGCCGGCGTGCACGCGGTCGGCTCGACCATGTAGTGGTCGGTCATGATCAGGAAGCGCCGGTTGAACACCCGCTCCTTGCCGACGAACACTGCATCCACGGCCGTCTTCATGTTGTCGTAGATGCCCCGGGTAGGCGCGCCGCCGAAGAAGGCGAACGCGCGGGCGTGAGCGTCGAAGACCATCTCCTGGCTCTCGCGAGGATAGGCCCGCACGTACACCGTCCGGGACGCACAGAGCCGCACGTGAGCGACCTTCACCCGTAGAGGCGTGCCCCCGATCTCCACGTCTTCGTGACTCCAGTCGAACTGGAAGGCTTCGCCCGGGCGGAATACCAGGGGCACGAAGGCCAGGGCAGGATCGGTCACGCCCTTGCGCCGCTCGCTTGTCCAGCGGAGCGCATATCTGCGCACCGCGGCGTAGGAGCCGTCGTAGCCTTCCCGCACCAGCAGGTCCCAGACGCGGGTCAGCCGCAACCGGTCGCGCCGAGGCCGCGCCTCGTTCTCCTCCAGCAGTTTATCCAGCCGCTCCTTGAACGGCCCGATCTTGGGCAGGGGCTGGACATCGCGCCTGTAGGTGAAGGCGCCTTCCGGCGAGCGGATCGCCTTGCGAACCACCTTCCGCGACAGCTTCAGGTCCCGTGCGATCGCCTTGATCGGCTTGCCGGCGGCGTGCTCACGCCGGATCCGTACGACAGTCTCCACCACCAACATCCCGATCTCGACCGCCGCCACAAAGCTGAGCAGTCAGGCCTAACCTGGCGGGATGAGAGGGTCCCTCTTGGATGCACATCACCCCGCTAGGGGGTCCCGATTGCATGAAACTCCACAGTTGATAAAGGCTGCGACGAGGTGGATCATGGCTGTGAAGCTCTGGTCGGTTTTGTCAGCTCGCATGGCGATGCGTTTAAACTCCTTCAGCTTGCAGAAGAAGTTCTCGATGAGGTGACGCCACTTGTAGATGTCGATGTCGATCTGCAAAGGCGGGATGCGTCTTGGGTGCTGAGAGATAACGATCTTGGCGCCGCGCTCGTTCAGGTCGTTGACGATATCGTTGCTGTCGAAGGCTTTGTCGGCGATCAAGCCGCCAAAATCGACGCCGTCGAGCAGCGGCTCGACTCCTACGGTGTCGAAGCGGTGACCCGGAAGGAGCTTAAACCGGACGAGGTTGCCGAGCGCATCGGTAAGCGCGAGGATCTTCGTGGTCATGCCGCCTTTGGAGCGGCCTATGGCCTGGCGCGAAGTCCCCCTTTTGCGCCCTGCCCGTGACGATGCACCTTCACGATGGTGGCGTCGACCATGGCGTACTCCATGTCGGGCTCCTCAGAGCAGGCGTCAAACAGCCGCTTGAATACGTCAGCCTTGCACCAGTCGCTGTACCGGCGAAACGCCGTACTCCAATTGCCGAACAGCTCCGGCAAGTCGCGCCAGGGGCTGCCCGTACGCGCTATCCAGAGCACCGCCTCTAGGAACCGCCGGTTGTCACGCCCGCTCCGCCCAGGGTCCGTCGGCTTACCCAGACAGTGCGGTTCCATCTTCGCCCATTGGGCGTCCGTCAGCACATAGCGATCCATCCAAAGCGTGAATCACATCCGCAGCCCTTCGTGAATCCCCACAAGCCCTAG
>CALMGA010000225.1 GCA_937863205.1 uncultured Beijerinckiaceae bacterium
CACGCGAAACCGACAGTCCAGGCCGGAAGCTGCCCCTTTTTCAGCGACCTGCTAGGTGCAAATACGTAGTGGTGTGGCGCTTCCTCCGCGGCAGGTGGCAGCACCCGATGCTCTGATCGAATGGGCTCCTTTCCTTAGTCGCCCTTCACCCCTCCGTTCGCTACATTGTGACACGAGCGGGGTGACGCAACATCATTGTCGACGCGACAGTCGGCGAAGACTGGGCGTCCAACATAGGCGATGCGCAGACACTGCTCAGCGTAGCCTACGGGCTAACGGCGGCGCGGCCGACGATCCGGGCATTGATCGCGCGCAACGAGCCACGAATTGTCAGTTTGTCGGCGCGACTCGCGGCTATGGCGCCGGACACTGCGCGCCGACTCGTGGCGGCGGGAAAGCGTGTGGCGATCTGCCGATTCGGGCATGTCGACTGGATGCTCTGCACGCTGGTGCTCTGCAATTTTGCGGTGCGAGAGCCTGAGCTGGTCCCAGCGCTGCTCGAGCCGCACCATGCCGGTTTGGCAACCGCCCTGTCGCAGCCAAGCCCGACCTTCTACAACGAGGCCCTGCTCTTCCTTCAACTGCTCGCGCAAGTCGCGCCAGAAGGCCTGGAACGTGTGCTCGACCAAATCGGCTTGGAGAGCGCAGCACGAGGCTGGCGCAACGCGCTCGCGAGGCGCGAGAACAACCGAGTGCGAGGCGCAAAGGCGCAGGCGAGGCAGGTCGCGGCCCTCCTCATCCATCACGCGCTCAAACGCGACGACGCGGTCGGTGACTTCGCGCGAGCGCTTCGGCACGAATTCCCAAGATACTCGGTGCCGCGAGCAAAGACCCTCGAGGTGTTCGCTCCCCTCGAACTGCTTGAGGCCGTTGCATGTGCCGCCGATAGAGATGGACAGCTCGTCTCCGGCGCTGTTGATGAGGGAGGATCACCAAGCACGCCACATCCGTTCAAGTGATAATAGTCGCTAATCTCCGACGCTCATCATCCCACGTTCATCGCTCCGGGCCTGACCTCGCCTTCGATCCAAGCTCCGCGACGAGCCCATCCAGAGCGGAAGCGATGCGCGGACCGAGGTGACGTAGCGCAGGAAGCTGGGCGTGTTCCGCAAGGATTGCAGCCCACTTGCGAATGCGTCGAAGCCTCTTGAGCTCGGGCTCGAAGTTGCTCAGCAGGCTCTCGTGAGCAGCCTTAACCTTCCTAGCCGCTTCCTCCTGCTCCTTCGCCGCAGCGATTGCCGCCTCAGCTTCCACCAACCGCGCATTAGCCAAGGTCTCGCGCTCTTGAGCGTTACTCGTTAATCGCTCAACGCGCGTCTTGATGGCTTTGCCGACCTGCTTCAGGAAATCAAACGCGGGGACCAGTTCGGGGCGCTCCGCAAGGTCGGCAGCCTTCCGGATACTGCCATCGGCGAAGCCGCGCAGCCCGGCCTCGAGCGCACCGACCCTTGCCTCGTGCTCGCCCTCACGTGCGACGACAAGCCGTTCCAAGTCGGCAATCTTCGCCTCGCAATCAAGCAAGCCGGCCTGCTCGGCTGCCAATCTCGCCCGCGTGCTCGCAACTCTCTTACGTTCGACGGCCAGTTCCTCACGCTCGGCCGAGACGGCGGCGAACGCCTGATCAGCGGCAGCTCGGGCCGATCGGGCGCTCTCCGCATTCGCAGCCGCCGCCGCCTCGCGCCGTTGCGCTACAGCATTCGCCTCCTCCAGTCCGCGTTCTCGCTCGCGCAGCGCCTTCCGTCGTTCCGCCTCCGCAGCGGCGATTGCGTGGGCAGCGAGGGCCATATCTGCCTCACGCAGATCCAGTTCCGCCGCGCGTTGCTGTAGGCGCTCCGCTTCACGATGCGCGCGATCTTGTTCTTTCCGGTTGCGGGCATTGTCATCTGCGATGCGGCTCGATGAGGCAGCGAGTTCCTCGCGCCTGCGCTCGTCGGCATCTCTCGCCTGGACCGCTTCCACCTCGCGCTTACGCAACTCCCTCGTCGTAACCTCGACAGCCCGGGCGGTCTCCGCGACGCTCGCCTTTTCAGTCGCGACCTCGCGTTCAGCCTCGTGCAGGGCTTCTCGCGCGCGCGCCTGCTGTTGCACGACCGCAGCGAGCCCTGCCTCGCGACTATCGAGCATGCGCTTCGTTTGCTCGATCGCGGCAACCGCCTGCTGAAGCTCAACCGTCCGCTCGTTCAGAGCTGCTGAAGCGGCAGCTAGCCGGAGGTCGTCACGCGCAAGCCGATCTCCATCTTCCGCAAGGCGCTGTCGCTCAGCTTGGATTTGCTCCTCCCGCCTCTGCTGGTCATCATCACGCTGCGCAATCAGAGCTAGAGTGTTTAGGATCGTTGCACGCTGGCCATCCCGCTCAGCATGCCAAGCCTTCTCCGCAGCGATTGATTGCCGGTACTCGGCGACAGTGAGATGCCAACGGCCAGTGACGGCCTTCGGCTCGCCACGCACGATGCGGTCGTCGAGCGAGCTGGCCGCGTGGTGGGCCCAGAGCGTCTGCAAAGCGGAAAAGCTTTTGCCGCCGCCAACCGCCTTCTGCAAGCGCAGGAGGGCATCCTTAACGCTGACCTCGGCGACATCCACCCCTCGAGAGCCGTCCTTACGCGGACGGCCGCGTCGCATATGAACAGGCGCGACGAAGCAATCGACCACGCCCGCGCCGCGCTCATCGAGATCCATGCGCATCGCGTACAGGCCGCCGAAATGTGTTTCGGCAAAAACCTTCGCTTGCTCGAACAACTTGAGGACGCGCGTGTTGCCGGAGCCGTCGTGGACACCGCCGGTCTCTGCCAGCCAGTCGGACGAAATGCCGAGCAGGAGATGCGCCGTCAGCGCAGCGCCTTTCCTGGTGCGAGCACCGGAGTCGTGCAGGTACGAACGAAGATCATTGACGTACTCGCAGGTCGCGCTTCCATAGCGCGACCAGAAAAGCGACAGAGCGGGATCGGCTCCGGGGCGCACGGCAGCGGTGGGTGACTCGCGTCGGCCATGCGCTTCCTGTTGACGCAAATATGGTTCGTCCATAGCTCGATGAAGTCGAGCGAAGGCAAAGATGGTCTTCGTGCCACCGTTCATAGCATTACCATGGAGTCTGCAGATTTTCCGAATGTATTCGGAAACTCACTACCGGTTATCCTACGGACCGCTCCGCTTAACCGTGTGAGCCCTGCGGGGCATCAACACTGGCTATGCGAGCGCAAATAGCGCTTCGCCGAAGGCTATTTGCTCACTAAAATCGATTATGTAGAACTCGGGTCGAGATTCATCGATGTGACTAATTTATCGGCGCGGAAGCAAACACGCGGGCTGGTCGGCGCCGAATACTCGCCGTGCCAGCCCTGCCTAGTGCTTCTGGTTAGCGGGCAATCACTCGCCGACGCTCGCCTTCAGCACAAGTTGTACATCGGCAAAGGTGGTCGTATGCCAAAGCTCGACGAGTTCGACGATGACCTGATCCTCATCGACGTACTCGCGAAGGCGAGCAATAAGCTCGATGGCTGCTGTCCGCGCGCTTGCGGCGCGCGTCATCTCGTTGATCGCGGCAGCCCGGTTGATGTTGTCGCCAATCTCATTGACATGCGGCTTCGCCGAATCAACATAGGCTCTGTCCGCGGTATCGGTCGAAGCATCGACCTGCCCCGACGTGGCGATCGAGTCGACAGCATCTTCACCGAAGTTCTCGGTCATGGCAGCTGCATTGATTGAGACACTCTCGTCATCCTGCCGACTGGACGCGGCGGAGCGAGCGACCACCTCTTCCTGGCCCGCTTTCTCGAGTTGCCGGGTCTTGTGCGCTCTCTTCATGGCTTCCACCTCGTCGAAGGATGGAATATCGGCGGTTTCGATCTTACGCACGATTTCCGCTTGTACCTCAGCCGGAGCGTGCGTGCCCGCATACAGCGCTTTAAGCTCCAATTGTCCAACCGTTGGACATTTTCTATACCATTCAGTGGCGCTCATGATGTTATGAATGGAGGACTTTGACATGGCGAACGTGCTATCGCGCCATTTGCCCCAAGTCCCGGGGTAGTGCTGACGAAGCAGATCCCTAGCCTGCAATAATTCCTCACCGACATCAAATACGAATCTCTTGGTCTTCTTGTAAATTCGTGCGTGATGCCCCTGCAAAGTGATGCGGTGCTTCGGGTCAAATTGTGAGTAGTCGAAGGGCGCCGCAGGTTTTACGACGACATCGAGGAGGAAGTCTTGGGGAGGGATGATCTCCTGCGCGGGGGTGGTCTCGGCCGTCACGCTCACTGGCTCCGGGCGCGCCCCCTCAGCAAGCGCATCTTCCAGATCGGCCATCGCGAAGTCTTTCCGGCTCGCCATCAGTGTTTCCTTTCCGACAATCCGATGATTTCAGCAATTGATCGCCACAATCCCCGGATCTCATCCGCCGCCGGACCATTGCGCTGTTCTTCGATGACACCGCGACCAGCGGCGATTGCATCTTGGTAGACAAGTCTATGACCCATGACCGGCCCCACCCGGCCGCCCCACCGATCGAGCAGAAGCTGCGTTTTGCTGACTCGCGTCTCGCCCGGTGGGCACTTGATCATCACCCATTTGAAAGTCCTGCCGTGAGCTTTGAGCGCACGCGCCGTCGGTAGCGACTCCTCCACGTCCAGCCGGGAGGTAGACGTGGGGATCAGTGTCAGGTCGGGTAAGGCGAGTAACCGCTCGATCTCAGAGTCGAACCTGCCGGGCGTATCTAGGAAGTACAGGTCGTAGTCGGGGTTGGCTTTGACGGTGCTCATGACCTCATCTGGTGCGCAAACGATAACGATGGGAGGTAGCTTCTTGCGTCGGCAGAACCATTTCCACGCTGACGATTGCGGATCGGCGTCGATGATGAGAACGCGGTAGCCGCATTGAGATACGTAGTCGGCAAGGCAAATGATCAGAGTGGTTTTCGCGGCGCCACCCTTCTGGGTAGCTGCAGCAATTATTGTCATGTTACCTCACGTGCGCGCAGCGTCTGGCGACGTCGAGCGTGGTCTAGGTAGACTGTGCCGATCGCGACCGCAGGCGGTATCCCAAGCGAGGCTTCTGCTCGAAGGGCTAGAACACTGGGTCAAGGATGGGCGGTATGAAGCATTTAGGCAGGCAATTGCCTAGCAAAAATTTGGTCGCAATACATCATTGCTAGATCCAATGAGTTTGCCGATTCCATGGGACAGTTCTGGAGAAGCGACCCACAGTGGACAGGACGCACTGATGCTGTCGTCCGACTGTCCTGCTTGCCGCCAACATACTCGAACGCAAGCTGTGCATCGATGAAGCGGCGTGGAACTGGACACCTTGCTTTCCGTTACGATAATGATCGTATTACCTAATTCGCTGACGGGTGAGAGCATGGGCAGGAAGAATATTTATGGTCATTCGAAGCTGCGGCTGCGCGAAGGTCGGGACTTCGAGTATATCCTGAAATTACCAGTCGACGTGCTGCAGGTTATCACCGGCAGGCTCTACGCTCCGTGGTGCGGCAGGTGCTATGACGTCAAAGGTATCGAGACCATTGTGATCGATTTAGACACAATTAATCTCGGCATCGCAGTCAACCGCTTCAATCAGATTGATCCTCTCGCAAAAGGCTTGGTCAAGAAGGCGAGAGACCTGCTTGATGGGGCAACAACCGCTCCGGATTATAGACTCATGCTCGATGAACAGACGAAGAGCATGTCTCAACAGCGCGCGAGCGATGTTCTTGTGGCAGATAAGGCCCTGAGCGACGCGGGGTTACTGCCGCCCTTGGCAGAACTGATTGCAAAGCTGCACGAACAGGCCGGTATGCCTATTGTTAAGCTCAAGGCGGGTCAGGATGCGCAGGATCTGGAACGACGGGAACTAGAAATTTGCATCGAAGCGCCTCGAAGGAAGAAGTGGTGCCCGCCAGTCGTGTACTACGATCGTCCGGAAGAGTTCGAAGAGCATGCCATCTCCAAAGGTTTGCAGTCGCGTCTCAGGACCGCCATTGATGAGAACAGAGATCTGCCCCCTGAACTCATCAAGGAAGTGATTAAGGCAATCCAGCCTAAGACATCGAAAAATGTTGTGAAAAAGCCAAAGAGGTACGTGTATCCCAATCGCGTTGACAAGATCCTGTTTGCGACTGGCTTGACCATGGAGTCGGGCAGCGACAGGCAATGCTTAGCAGGTGAGCTTATCCAAGCGGAGATCAACGCACACAAAACCATCATCAAAAAGAGAGCTACTACCGATGTTAGGAACCTCGATAGGCCAGTGTAGCTTAGAAGCGACCGCTCCAAGGAGCAAGGTCTAGCAGGCTGCTGAAAAAGGCTGTGAGTTTTGAGCAGTCCATGATTCACTCTGTCAGGATTTGCGGGAGTGCATCGGGTGCGCGGACAGGATAGCCGGAGCGGCTCGCTGTTCTCCTACGTGGACCTGGAGCAGCGGGTCCGCCCGGATCATCCCCTGCGTTTGATCCGGACTTTGGTGAACGAGGCGCTGGCCTCGCTCGACGGGCGCTTTGGCGAGATGTACTCGGAAATCGGTCGTCCTTCGATCCCACCCGAGCAGTTGTTGCGGGCGATGCTGCTGCAGGCCTTCTACTCCGTACGTTCCGAACGTCAGCTGATGGAGCGGCTGGACTTCGACCTGCTGTTCCGCTGGTTCGTCGGCCTGGGCATCGACGATCCCGTGTGGGATGCCTCGACCTTTTCCAAGAACCGCGACCGCCTGCTCGCCGGCAGCGTGGCGGCGTCGTTTCTCGGCGCCGTGCTGGCCATCCCGCGCGTCAAGCGCCTGCTGTCGCAGGATCACTTCAGCGTCGACGGCACCCTGATCCAGGCCTGGGCGTCGATGAAGAGCTTCCGGCCCAAGGACGGCACGCCGCCCGATCCGCCCGAACCGCCTGCGGGCGGGCGCAACGCCGAAGTGGACTTCCACGGCCAGCGCCTGTCCAACGACACCCACCAGAGCACCACGGATCCGGACGCCCGGCTGTACCGCAAAGGGCGGGGCCGGGAAGCCAAGCTGTGCTTCATGGGGCACCTGCTGATGGAGAACCGCAACGGGCTGATCGTGGATGGCTGCGTGAGCCAGGCCAACGGCCAGGCCGAGCGCACCGCCGCCCTCGTGATGATCGAGACGCGGGCCGACCGGCCAAACCGCATCACGCTTGGCGCCGACAAGGGCTACGACGCCGCGGACTTCGTGAACGAGCTGCGCTCCATGAACGTGACGCCGCACATCGCCCGCAACACGGCAACTATGCACTTGACAAACAGACGCTAGAATCGGACAACCAGGACGCGAAAGCGAGCCTGTCATGTCCATCGATCTTACCGACCCCATCTTCTCCGACGAAGCCGCTGCCTGGACCCATTTCGAAGCGATCCGCTGGCCTTCTGGTCCGGTCTGCCCGCACTGCGGCGTGGTTGATGCCGCCGACAAGGTGACTGGCCGCACCGCGCGTCCCGGTCTTCACCGCTGCCGCACCAAGGAGTGCCGCAAGCAGTTCACGGCGACGATCGGCACCGTGTACGAGCGGTCGCATATTCCCATGCACAAGTGGATGCTCGCCACGCACCTTCTCTGTTCCAGCAAGAAGGGCATGTCGGCTCATCAGCTCTGGCGCATGCTCGGCTTCGGCTCCTACCGCACCGCTTGGTTCATGGCTCACCGCATCCGAGAGGGCATGACCGACGACAGCCACAAGGCCGAGGGCGGCTTGGGCGGCGTCAACAAGGCCGTTGAGGCTGATGAGACGTATATCGGCGGCAAGGCCAAGAACCGTGCCTATGGCGCCCCTGCGCCCAAGAAAGCGGTTCTCTCCGTCATCGAGCGCGACGGCTGGGCCAAGTCTTTCCACGTCGCCAACGTCACGGCCAAAAGTGTTCGCCCGATCATCGTCACCAACGTCAACCGCGCCTCGATCCTGATGACGGACGAAAGCACGATCTATCCGAAGATCGGCGAAGAGTTTACCGCGCATCACACCGTCAACCACAGCGCTAACGAGTATGCCCGTCTCGGCTCCTATGTCGGCATCAACGTCAGCGAGAACTTCTTTTCCATCCTCAAGCGCGGCATTACCGGCGTCTATCACAGCGTCAGCGAGGCGCATTTGCATCGCTACCTCGCCGAGTTCGACTTCCGCTATAATCATCGCTCCAAGCTCGGCTGCGAGGACACAGAGCGGGCTCGCCGCGCCGTGGCGGGCGTTGCTGGCAAGCGGCTCACCTATAACCAGCCTGCTTCACCCGCCGCCTAAGAAGAAACTTTGGGAGCCATCCTCGTAAGGAGAGCAGCATCATGGTCGCAGAGATTTATGGCGGCATCAGCGCGTTCAAGACGGCGTTTGATATCGCGAAGGGATTGAAGGACATTGACGACGCGACCCGTAGGAACGCGGCTGTCATAGAATTGCAGGAACAGATCCTCGGAGCACAAGCGGCGCAAACGACGCTGATTCAGACCGTAGACGATCTTAAAAAGAAAGTTGCAGCATTTGAAGCATGGGAAACAAAGACTGAGCGCTATCAGCTTCACCAATGGGAAACAGGAACGTTTAGCTACCGTCTGAAAGACAACGTGCAACCAGCCGAGCCGTCGCACCATATCTGTTCCCGATGCTATGAGGAGCGAAAGCGCTTTATCTTGAACTCTGATGATGACGCTTACCACCATCGTTTGAAGTGTCCTGGTTGTCAGACGGTAATTCGAATTGGTTCTCATGATCGACTTGCGAGGGGCATGGAGGCGTTTTCTCGCGGCTACTAGGCTTCTTAGCTTTCGGCTTCGGCGGCATGTTCGCCATACGCCGGATCACCTCGTCACGGCGCTTGGCGATCTCGGCGTCAGATAACGATTGCTCATTAGGAAGCCCTGTTTTGCTCGTCACAACCGATCCTCCACAGCTAACCAAAACCATGCGCGCCCTAATCGGCGACATTATCATGTTGGGCGCAGAGATCGATGAGCTTGCAAGCGTCGCTCTTTTTCTTATTACCAATGTCCCTATAGCGAACGGCTTTGTGCTGTTTGACAAGACTCCCGTAACTACCAAGCTGAAGAAGCTTCAATACTTTGTTGAACTTTCAGGTAGAATTGATAAAGCTGAGCAGTTAGATGAGATGATGAAGAAATCTGAGCATTTCATTAGGATGAGAAATACCTTTGCGCACGGCACGCTTTCAGCATTTGATGGTATCACGTGTTCGTTTACAGTATCATCTGATACATCTACTCAGGACAACATGCTTGTATGCCGTACAACCAACCTTCGATTGAAGGGACTTCATAATATAATTGAGGAAGGACATGAGATAGCGGATGCTATCCGTGACATGTTCGATGCGTCATTACTGCATGAACGATCCGAGCACACAGTTCTTGCGACGAAACCGCCGACTCCAAAAGAGCTTCGAAAAGCACGTCCCGCAAAACCTCAGCGCCCGCCTCGATCATCTCCGGCGTAACCTCGATCTCGCATTCGGCCGCGACGGGTTCGTTTGTCTCCGTTGCAACCTTGGCGTGCATTCAAGCTACCTGTTCGTTAAGTGCATAATTGCCCGCAACACCGCGGGGCGGCGCTCCGCCGTTGACGGGCGGACCACGCGCCACCCCGGCTACGCGGTGAGCCAGCGCATCCGCAAGCGGATCGAGGAAGCTTTTGGCT
>CALMGA010000226.1 GCA_937863205.1 uncultured Beijerinckiaceae bacterium
TTAGCAGTTGGTCGCGCGTCCGGCGTCGAAGCGCGCCTCGGCCCGGCGCAGCATGTTCATCAGCGCGCCCTGGCTGAGCGTGAGGCCGAACAGGTCCAACAGCGCCCGCTGCAGACGCTCGTAGGACAGCGCCTGAAAGATCTTCAGGTACGCTCTTATGGCAGATGACTGGATGCGCATCCGGGCTCATCTGATGGCGGGAAAACTTAAGTTTTAGTCCATACCAACGATGAGATCGGTACTGCCTTTGCCGTGCCGATCACCGTCGGCATCACACCGCCGATGAGCACCAGGATCGCCTTGCACTTCCGCTCCACTTCGGCGGCGCACCGCGCACGTCCGGCTATCCCTTCAAGACGTCGTTTCGGAGTTCCTGTCGCGCGACGTCGCGCTTGAGCCGTCCTGGCCCGAATTGGCCTTCGCCGAGCCATCAGGCATCAAAGAGGCACGCTGGGTTCGCAGCCAATCCACGACGTGCATCATGACGGCTCTGATGCGCGTGGTATCCCGGTTGTCCTTGTGAACCACCAGCCATATGCCGGTGGTCGGGATCGGCAACGAGGGTTGCAGGCGCACCAAGCCGGCCTCCTTGTCGGCACGGAAGCGTGCCAAGCAGGCCAACCCCACGCCGTGAAGCGCAGCCGAAACCGCGGCCTCGTGGCTGCTCGTTTGAAACGAGACGCGGGCGAGCGGCGTCAAGTCGCTCAGCCAACCAAATTGCGGCGTATCCTGGATGTCATCGAGTTGCGCGATCAGTTGGTGACCAGGGCACCCGCCGTTGAAGTCGAGGTCGCCATGACGTTCGAGGTAATCGGGGCTTGCGTAGAGGCCGAAGGCCAAGCTCCCGACGCGCCGGACCACCAGATCGTGCTGGTTGGGTTGGGTCAAACGAACGGACAGCTCGGCTTCCCGCATCAGAAGGTTGAGTTCCCTCGCGTCGGGGATCAGTTCGACCACGATTTGGGAATGCTCGCGCGCGAGCGAGGCGAAGCAGGGCGCGAGGATGTGCGCAGCCATCGTTTCCGCGCAGGTCACGCGCACGAGGCCCGAGTAACCCTCGTCCCGACCGCCAACCATCCGTTCCAGCGCATGCGCATCGCGTTCCAGCCGTTCCGCCTTTTCGCGGATTTCCTGGCCAGCCGGTGTCAGCACAAAGCCGTCCGGCGTTCGATTGAGGAGGCGGACGCCCAGGCTCGCCTCCAACGACGCCAAGCGCCGGCCCACCGTCGGTTGCGAGACGCGAAGCTCGCGGGCAGCGGCCGACAGGTTGCCATGTCGCGTCACTGCGAGAAAGAAGCGGATGTCATCCCAATCGAGCACCGGATGCCAATTCTATGATCTGCGCCTGCAACGGCGCGACATCCTCCAATTATCAGCACCATCGAGGACTTGCTTTATCCGATGTTAAGGTTCTCGGTGACCTTGGCTGATCCCACACTACGCGTGACATGCTTGGGGTCGGACGAACCACCATCACACCCGAGCGAACAGCGCGCGGATGCGATCTTCCTCCTCCTTCTGCTGGGTGATGTTCACGAATGAGGCGAAGTGCTGCTCGACGTCGCCCTCCCTGTTGCGGACCGGCGCGATGAACACCAGAAGCCAGACCGGAATGCCGTTCTTGCAGCGGTAATGGACCAGTGGCTCCAGACCGCGTCCACCTTCGAAGGCCGTCCGAAGTTCCGCCAGCATTTCGGGATCGGTCCCGCGCTCCATCAGGAAGTCGAAGCTCTGCCCCATGACCTCGTGCTCCTCGTACCCGGTCAAGGTCAGGAACGCCTCGTTGACATAGATGATGGGATGATCGGACGCCTTGGCGTTCGTGAACATCATCGGCATTCGGGTCGTATCGGCAGCGGTTACGAACGGACCAAGGGCCGACCTGAACGAGCCGACCTCGGCTTCCGCCGCACTCTGCTGGTCCGATTTGGGAGCGTCTTCCGTCAAGTCAGGCTCGGCTTTTTCCGTCGATGAGCTTGCGATGCTGCCGGACCAGGAGATCAAGCTTGGCTTGCATGATCAAATATACATCATGCACGGTTTCGGCGTATCGCGGTTCGCTGTCGAAACCTAACTTCGCGATGACATCCTGCTGATAGCTCAATCGCTTCTGCGCCCTGAGGATCAGCGCTTGGGAGTGCGCGATTTCGGTTCGAGCCATGGCGCCTCTCTTCGGCCGGATGGAAGCCGGGAATGACTGAAACAGCCGAAGTTATCGCGTATCGATCCGTTCGCGTCGACCTTCGAGTTCTCTCAAAGCTGTAGAGTTCATATGCAATCACGTGCCTTGCTGCCGGGTTTGCTCGCGACGGAGATAGTCGGCATGGCTTTCGTACGTCCAAAATCTCATCAAAGCTTGGGTAACCGGCGATGCACCCCGACAGGGAACTTGAGCGACATCGCGAGTTCATTTCCTCGATCGTGATGCTGATGTCGGCATGTCAAAAAACTTCGATCATCGAGGATCAGAACGCGTCGCTGAAAGCCGCTTGCGAGTGTGCGCTTTCCTCGCTGGACAATGACTTGCGGGTCATCGCGGAAATCGACGAATACTTCAGCCGAAACCATGGAGCGCGTTGAACCCTGTCCATAGATGGAGACATCCTTCGGCTCTCGCTGCAGCGATGGCGGAACATCACGACTGGCTGCGTTCAGCTCGATTGCCGGTGGTCCGCCCCGAGAACTCGTGGTAGGTGCCTCCTCGAATCCGATCGCAGCTCCCAACGCAGCTTGTCAGGCATCTCCCTCCTGGTCGGGACGTGATATCGTTGTCGACTTCAAGCAAGCTCGCTCCCCGGTGCAGAGAGCTTCGCCGGGACATACTTCGCCAGCGGAAGCGCGCCTATCTGCGGGCGGGGAATGACCCGGAGTACGAACAAGCGGCAAGACTTCTCTACGAACTGAGTGTCAATGCCTCGATGATGGAACTGATCCGCATCACCGCGGACGACGCAAATCGCGATCGGCGCAGCTATGATCGCGATTTCGTTCGGCTACGATGCGCGTGCATCTACATCTGAGCGTCGAACCTGCCGCCGGAACGCATCGCTGCGAGGACGACTTCGAAGCGGCAGTTCGGCGATTTCCACTCCGGATGTCATCGGATCGTCATGCGTCAACCTGCTGGCGGGCGTTGCCATGCGCCGGGATGCCTCGGTCTGAGACTTACAGGTAAGCGGTACGCGGCGTTGCCGAAGCAGCCGGCGCCAAGCCCCAGAATTGCGCGATGCGCAGGGTCGAGCCGACCTTGACGTCCAGCGTGAAGGTGCCGCCGATGCCGAAGCCGTCCAGACCGTCCGTTTTCAACGGTATGCCATGCCCCATTCCCGTGATGCTGTAGCTTTCGAGGATTTCCCGCCCGACTTCGTCGCACCAGACCCGCCGCTCGAAACCGTTCTCGCTTTCAAAGGAGCTCGGCATAGGTGGCAGGCCGTGCAGCAGGCGCCACTGTCCGAGAATGCTCTCGACATTGGAAATATCGACCGTGCGGTCGGCCGTCCCGTGCCAAACGGAGAGCACCGGCCACGGTCCCTGATGTCGGGAAGCGGCGCGGACCGACGCTTCGAGCTGGCGAGCCGTCGGCCCACCGAGGCCATGCATGCGATCCATCGCCTGGAACATGCCGACCGCGCATCCATAGGGCAGCCCGGCAATGAGAGCGCCCCCGGCGAATGCGTCGGGATAAGTCGCCATCACCATGGCGGCCATGGCTGCGCCCGCCGACAACCCCGTCACGTATACCCGACCGGGATCCATACGTCGGCGGGTGACGAGCGCGTCCGTCATTTGCCGGATCGACAGTGCCTCTCCAGCCGCCCTGCCGTTATAGGACGTTTCGTACCAGTTGAAGCAGAGCAGGGCATTGTTCGAGCGTCGCTGCTCCGGAAAAAGCAGGGCAAAGCCAAGCCGGTCGGCCAGCCGCGACCATCCCGAACCGGCATCGTAGTCGAAGGCCGATTGCGACCCGCCGTGGAGGACGACCACCAGGGGAGCGCCCGCCGGAAGCTGATCGGGAACATACATCCTTCCTTTCAGCCGTCCCGGATTCGATCCGAAACCTGCAATCTCGACCAATCGATCAGAAACTGTGGCTGACGAAATCACATCGGCTCCTGGATCATCGCGGCAGGCGGAGGTGCGGCACGGCGGAGCGAAGATGCGGACGGACACCGGCTTGTTCGATGGCGGGCAAACGCACGGATGCAGCGGGCCGGTCGCGCCCGATGCCCTGCTGCCTCAGCGCAAGCCTCGCTCGCGCTTGCCGGCCTTGAAGACGGCCGCGCAGGTTGCGCTGAGCGACTGTCGGTTGGCCGTCATGCAGGTCAGGAGCTTGCCTTCGTCCGGATAGGTGCTTGAGCAAAGCCGTAGAGCATCAGGCGCGCAGGCGGTCTTCTCCGCCTCCGTGATGTTGAACGTGTTCTCCTGAGCGTTGACTGCCGTGATACAGAGAAAGACGCCGAACAATGCCGGGACAGCTAGGCGCATCTTGGGATCCCGGTGTGAAAGGAATGATCTGCATAGACAACGGCCTATTTCTGCAGTGGCTGGCCAGAGATCGATCGTCAGTTGACGGCGTCGCTGGCTCAAAACAGCCGCTTCGCGGTTTGCCAAGCCAAAACCGTCCGCCCAATCTGATCAAGCGCGAGCGTCACAGGGCGTTTTTTTACCAGCCTGCGCGGCCGGCTGGATCAACAAAGTTGAATTCCTGGTCGACACATCTGGTCAGACGCGCGGTCGCCATCGTCCTGCCGGTCTTCGGGCAGAATGTCGGTTCAAACGTCCCGCGCCTGGAGTTCCGGAAGGCGCGAGCGCGCGGCGTCGAAGTTCATCACCGTCGCTCCGTTCAAGGAGCGTGGCCTGGAGCGCTTCGCCAATCCTCAGAACCCGATCAGCCTGCTACGCGACGGAGGTATCTCCCACTCGATATTTATCAGGCGCCGGCGATCTCCCGCCATCTTCGCTCGGCGTTGTGGATCGTGGCAAGCTTGCCAAGGCGACGGTCGACGTGCGCAAGGCGGATGTGGATTGAGATCGGTTGATCGCCGGCTACACGCTGGTTCGCGACGCGATCGACGTAAATGGTCCCGGCATCTTTAAGGATTTCTAGAGAGCCGCTTGAAATCCTAACCTCGCCTTTAAGTGCTCCTATGCGGTGCTGACCGCACCATACCTCTGACAGTAGTCATTGGAACGATCATCTTTCGTGATCCTCATGACATTGAGTTGCAGATTTGCGCGAACGGACCTGCATTCGCCTCCACAGTTGCGACGGCAGGTTTTAGAGCTTGTGCTCGCGTGATTTCGCCGCGAGGGAAGTCCTTTTCCTTGCCTGTCTTGATGTAATCGCAACCTTGAAAGACATGCCGTTGCTTCCATCAGCTACAGGGCCACTTGCTTGACGACGAGGTTTTCCTGATCTCGCACCCATACCGTTGCTGGCTTGAAGGGAAGCCGCCCTGTCTCGGCAGTACGACGCCCCTGCGCCTCAGCGGACTCGATGGAGGGAAAAAGGCCGCCCATGCGCTCCACACCGGGTCTGCCGTCGTCACCATGACCCGACAGGTCAAGCGTGTACATCATAGTAGCACTCCCATTCACACAAGGAGCAATCAGGGCGCGTCGCAAAAGTTGCTGAAGGGAGTTTAGCGGCAGATATCGCGCAAGCGACGGCGCTGTTTGCACCATCCGATTTCGGCTATCAAGCCTAGCATTCGTTGAAACAATTTGGTTTGACTGCTATTCAGGGATCGACGTAGGCGTATCGATCGCGTCGTTGCATGGTTGGCTTCTTTGATTCATCGCGAAGCCTCGAATGTCTAGGTCTCATCGTCCGTTGTGCAGCCTGCGACCCTGAATGTCGTTGACGGATCCAGCGGCCACAACGCCGCGGCGTTGCAGGGCTGATCGACCCGGGTCTCACCAAGGCGGCTCCGCTCAATTTCTACGTCATTGGCGCGAGAAGATCTCGTGCAAGAATTGAGCGCTTAATCTAA
>CALMGA010000227.1 GCA_937863205.1 uncultured Beijerinckiaceae bacterium
GCTCCCCACTGTCATACTCACTTGTACGCAGCGTGTTTTCCGCTCTGCACGATCAATGACTTAGCTCCGTGCCCGAGGCAGGGTGGGTCTCCTCCCGCCCCAGCCAGCCTCAGCTGAGTAAATGTTGTCGCCGCACCAACGGCATCGTCAATCAGCGCTCACCGAGGGTGAAAACAGGGAACCTGTCCAGAGCTGCTTTCAACTCCGTGACCGGAAACGCGCAGTAGCCGTCCGACGCGTCCTTGTTCTTGTTGTGACCATTGATCGCGTTCTGGTGACGCTTGTTGATGTTGACGCTCAGACTGGAGGCGATGGAAATCCAGGTGTGACGCCACCCGTGGGACGGGTCGACGCCATCCTCCAATCCAACCCATTGCTGGATCCACGCGGAGATCTCGCTCGCTCGCTGCTCCTGCAGAGTTCGCATGCCTTCCTTGCCGCGAGGCTTGTCCTCGACGAATAGCCAGCCGTCGGGCGCCGCCTCCACGTAGCTGACCAAGCCTTCGGCGATCAGTGCCTCGTGCAGGGGAACGACACGAGCATTGCCGTCCTTGGTCTGCGGGAACTCCACCACCCAGACGCCGTCCTCGACCCAGAAGCTGTCCTTCTTCAGCCAGCACGGTTCCTGGACGCGGCAGCCGAGGTAGGCGCACATCCAGGGCACCCAGCGGCGCGAGGCCGAGGCTCGCGGGTAGGCGCGGCTGATCGTGACGCCACGCGCCAGGGTCAGGATGGTGGTGATCTCGTCCTTGCGGAAGGTCCGTGCCCGCAGCTTGCGCATCTTGGGCTCGTCGAGCTTCACGCACTTGACCGGGTTGGCGCCGAGCAGGCGCTTGCCGTCACGGGTTACAGCGAAGGCGAACACCGAGCTCGCGGCGACGAGGTCGTTGCGATTGATCGTGCGCACGGCGATCTTATCGTGATCGCGCCGGTGCTCCGCCCAGGCCCAGATGTCGTCTTCGCCAATCTTGCGGATGTCCTTGCCCGGCAGGAAGGCGGCGAGGCTGTTCAGGGTCGGCGTGTAGCGCCGGATGGTGCTGCCCGCGACCTTGTCGGCGTTGTGGAGGCGCCAACTCTTGAAGAGGTCGGCGACGGTCACCTTCTGCAGCCCGCGGTAATCGGGGAAGCGCGACAGGTTGGTGTCGGGAGAGAAGTCGCCGTCCGCGGCGCGCTTCAGCCGCGCCGTGGCCAGGATCCGCGTCGTTCCGATCTGCCGGAGAAGCGCCAGGCGCGAGGCTGGATCGAGCGACAGGCCGTGCTTGGCCGCGATCCGGTCGGCCTCACGACCGAACAGCTCTTCCAGAGCTTCTTCCCTTGTCAGTCGAAGGGAACCGAAGTCGAGGCCGCCTTGCGTCCAGGCCAGCAGGGCCGGCCCCTGCGGAAGCGCGAGGTCGGCGAGGAACGCCGCCTCCTTCCTGGCAAGCGGCTCTTCGCCCTCGACCGGATCGCCATGCATGTAGCTGGCGACCTGCTCCTCATGGACTGCCTGAGCCTCTGCGAAGTCGTCGGGGCCGATGCTGTCCTCGCCCTTGTCGATGAAGTCGCGGTAAGCCTCACCCGAGAGCGCGACTATGGTCTTGTGGGACAGCGTTGGCAGCGCTGGGGCTTGCACCGGGGCGACGCCGGATGCGGCCGGACCCGCTTGCGGGGACGAGAAGCTCCTGGACTTTGCCGCCGCCCGCACCTCGGCGAAGTGGCTGCCAAGAGCGGCTTCGGCGGGCCTGAAACGCCGCTTCGCCTCGGCGCCGTCCTTGGTCCGCAGCGACAGCACAACCTTGCCGCTGATCCGCACGGTGAAGTGCTCGTCCACGACGGGGAGGGTCACCACCGTCCCGCGCAGGGTGGCGGCGAGGTCGGTCGGGACCCGGATGTTGAGGTGCCAGATGCCGTTGGCGAACAGCACGGGTGAGGGCATTCGGATGGCCAATGTGTCAGTCCGCTGTGTCAGAGCGGCTGCCTAATCACCCAAGCCTATCAGCAACTTATTGACGATCCATGAGGATCGGGTGGTGCCCAGGAGAGGACTCGAACCTCCATGGAACAGCCGACCACGCAGCAATCGCAGATACTTAGCTCGGCCTCGATCCGTTCCTGTGTGCATGCGCCGTGTACCGTCATTTTCGGGGTAGGACAAGAGTTTCGACTGGCGGTGTTCGTGAAGACAGTGGATAATTGCTGAGGCCGCAACAGCATCGTCCGCTTGCTACTCAGCTGACGGCAGACATCATCGGAAGACTTGGATACACTGTTGCCCGCCCGCTGTTCAGCGCCTTCTGGCCGAATGCGGACCGGCAGCTTGGGGCGCCTGTGGCGAGGTGAGCATCCTCCCGCAACGGATCACGACCGACGCCGGCTTCGAACCGTTGCTCAGGATCATGATCTTCACTTTTATCGGATTTCCCGCCGCATCCCAGGGTCTCTGACCTGTATCCCGCGTGCAGCGGCGTCGAAAAACCATTGGATAAAGTCGGTCGACGCTTCGCACTTGGAGTGGAGGCACGTAGGAATGTCGATCGGACCGACAGAGTCGAACGGCGAGGCGGCATGATTGACTTCAGACAGCTGGAGCGCCGGAGTTACGGCGCAACGGCAGACGGTGAGACCGGCCGCGTCCGCCTGACGCCCGAACTTCTGGGTCAACTGATCTCCTGCGTCCTTCAGCTCGAAGGCGGTGCCGAAGGGGCGGTGACGTCCTCCATCTTCCAGGAGATCTTCCTCGATCCGAACGGGACGGTTCCTGAAAGCATCGCCGAGGTGCTTCACATCGAGGACCGCGTGGGCGGCATCATGGTCGAGGAGATGACCCGCATGGCCGTGGCGTCTCAGGCAAGCGGTGTCGCTGGACGGATGAACCCGGATAACGTCAGCATGATTCCAAAGACCGACCGCCTTCAGGCGCACACGCTCCTAAGCCACTACGCCGTCCGCTTCCCCAGCGAGATTGAGTGGCTCAGGCGAGTCGTCCGCCAGCGGGCGAGCCTCCCAGCCGGCGCCTGATGCCCGGGGCCGAGGCGGTCCGGGCCGAGTTGAGGTCGCGCTGCCCGGAACTCGCGGCAGCCGTTTTTGACGATTTGGCGCCGGACCTCATCGGTACGCGATTCGTTAGGACGTCGTCGCGTGACATCAAAGATCCCATCTGGAAGCTGTTCACGCTTTCACCGGCGCAGGCGAGCATAGTCGACCTGCCGCTGATGCAGCGGCTGAGGCGGGTGCGGCAGTTGGGCCTCGCGCACCTCGTCTACCCTGGCGCGCAGCATGGTCGGCTCGAACACAGCATCGGGACCATGCGGGCGGCATCGGTGATGTTCGGCAAGCTGTCCCGAGCGACCACGCTTGACCAGCGCAAGAAAGACGACATCGAGGACCTGATCTCCGTCGCCGCCTTGCTCCATGACTGCGGTCACACGGCGTTCAGTCATCTCGGGGAGCGCGTGCTTGGGGACGTCTACGGCCCCGAACTCGACGCCGCGCAGGAGGTGCTTCGTTCCCACCTGCACGACCCGATCTCGTTCGCGAGGGGAGAACCGGGCGGCGTGGCCCTCCGGCCCGGGCGGCTGCCCGCCGCGGAGATCATCTCCGTCCTCTTCGTGCTGTCGCCCACCATGGAGGCGTTCGTCGGCAGGCTGGGCCTGCGCTACTCGAGTGACCAGGCCTGCCTGTACATCGCCGGCATGATCATGGGACGGCCGAGCGATATCTGCAAGGACGGACGGCAGTACCACCATTACATCAAATCCATCGTCTCGGGCGATGTCGATTGCGACAAGATCGACTACGTTGCGCGCGATGCGTACTATGCCGGCCTGCCGATATCGGCGGACGTGGATCGGCTCATGTCACAGCTGGCCACCGCCCAGCTTACCGCAGACAACTGCCCGGCCGACCTTCGCGTCGAATTCGGAGACCCATCCCCGGATACGTACTATCTGTTGGGCATCAGGCCGGCTGGCGCGTCCGCGCTTGAGATGTTCGTGATGACGCGCTCCTACTTATTCGAGCGCATCTACACGCACCACAAGGTCCGGGCCGCCGAGCGGTCGATGGAACGCCTCCTCAGGCAGTTCCTGCAGTACCAAAAGGAGATACGCGGCCGACCGCTGGTTTGGTGCCTGCGGTTCCTCTTCGAACGGGGCGGCGACGACGCCATTCTCGGCCGCTTGGCGCGATGGGACGAGGGTGACCCGGACGCCGACGCGAACTTCCGCCAGCGTGCGCTGCGGCTTCTTGACAGGGACCTGCCGCAGCGTGCCCTCGCGCTCTCATTGCGCACGCTCGACGACTTCCAGCGCGACGCGGGGCGCTTGGCGAGCGCCACTTTCAGCACATGGTCGCTCGCCTTCGAGGGCATTGCCCAGAACACGCTGGACATAGAGGACGCCATCCAGGGCTTGCTGGATCAGGCTGTTGCCCCGGATGGCATCTACCTTGACTGGGTCACCTCCAACCCAGTCAAGGAGAACCCGGACATCTGGGTGCACGACCCGAACTCGATCGGCACGCTTCTACGCGTGAACCGGTACTTCGATGTCGAGCAACTGTCGAACGCCTACCGCGACGTGAAGCTCACGGGTTGGGTCTTCTGCGACAGGGAACGAAAGGCGGAGGTGGCGGCCGCCACGGCTTACGCGCTCCACGATCGCTACGACCTGCTCCCTGGATCGGAGGCCCTGCGACGGGCGAAGGTCCCGGACAACGACTACCGGAACGCCCTCATGGCGCTGCGCGGGCGATTGCCGGAGGATCGCGGACGGGGGTTGGTCGACAACCTGCTCGGCACCTCGGGGCAACGCGCCATCAGGCCGCCGCGGGGCGCGTTCCTGGCCGCCCTAGCTGCCCTCGACGAGTCCGAGAGGCTGCCATTGGCCGAGAGGCTCGCCGATAAGATTGCCGCGTGCGGCTTGCCGCGGAGTTTCTACGACGATTTCCAGTTCGCGTTGGTGGCGCTGCAATTCCTGGCTCAACATCAGACGACTTACAACCGCCACTCGCACTTCGCGCAACCGGAGCCACACAAGAACGAGAAGCGCTTCCAGGATCACCTGCGCGACTTCCTGCGAGGCAACGCTGACTTCGCCCGGATTTGCGAGGTCGAGGAACACGCCTCTGCTGCCGGCGGGAGCACAGACCTGATCGTCCGCAGCCGGGAAGGCAACCGCAGACCGGTCGTGGTCGAGCTCAAGAGCGAGCAGTCCGGCTTCGAGACACAGTATCGGCATCATGCCGGGCAGCCGCTGCAGTACGCCGAGATCGGCTACGGGCGAGTAACCATCCTCTATTGCCAGTACGCGAGCGCCGCCGCGACACGGCCGGCGGACACATTCGACATCCGCAAGAACGATGCAGAGTCGCCGCAGTTG
>CALMGA010000228.1 GCA_937863205.1 uncultured Beijerinckiaceae bacterium
CCCGCCAACGAGGCGGCCGAACCCGCCCCCGCCGCCCCGGCCAGCCAGCCGCAGGCCGGCGCACAGAACAACCGGCTGCCGCTGGTCGCCCCGCAAAAGGAATGGACCAAGGTTTGCGGCAAGGATCCCTCCGCCAACAAGCAGATCTGCTACACGACCCGCGACTTCAGCGCCGAAGCCGGCAAGCCGCCGGTGCTCGCCCTCGCCGTCTACGACATTTCGGGCGAGGACACGCGGGTGGTGCGCATGCTGATGCCGATCGGCCTGATGCTGCGTCCCGGCTTCCGCTTCGTGGTGGACAATGGTTCGCCCAGCGACGGCACCTACGAGATCTGCTTTCCCAACGGCTGCTTCGCCGAATCCAAGATCAAGGGCGCCCTGCTCGACACCATGAAGAAGGGCAAGGTGATCGACGTCAGCGTGCGCAACCGCGACAACGTCGAAGTGGTCTTCGGCGTGCCGCTCGACGGTTTCGGCTCGGCCTTCGAGGGGCCGGCCATCGACCCCAAGGTATTGCAGGAGCAGCAGCAGAAGCTGCAGGCCGAGTTGCAGAAGAAGGCCGAGGACGAGCGCAAGAGGCTCGAAGCCAACTCCAAGTCGAGCCCGACCGGCGGCGCCGCCATCCCCAGCGGCAGGTAGCCGGCCTCCGCACCTCGATCGGAATCTTGGCGAGTGTCGCGGTGGTGACAGGGGCGCCGGCCGCCCATGCACTGGCGCGGATGATGCCCCGCTGCGATGCCTTCCCTCGCGAAGCACGGGGAAAGGCCTGGCGGCGAGGCGCCGTCCGCGCGCCGCACCATGCGCGACCCATCAGCACCCTAGCTGGCCGGCTCCACGGTGAAATAGCTTGCCAGGCTCGCGCCGGGCCGATCCAGGGCCAGCGCCTCGACCTTCCAGCGGCCGGGATTATCGGCGACAAAGGCGACGTGCTTGGTCTTGCCCGGGGCAAGGAGCACGCTTTCGCGCCAGTACGGGTCCCAGCCGTCATCGAGGTCGTGCAGAACCCGGAAGACGTGGCCGTGGATGTGGGCCTGCTGAGCGTACGGCGTGCGGTTGCTGAAGGCCAGGGTCACCGGCGCGCCGCGCTTCACGCTGAAGAACGGCCTGCCGGCGAGCCCGTCGACCGGCTTGCCAGCGAGGGTCCAGGCCAAGGCGCTCTCCCTCGACGGCTGCGCGGCGCCGGGCTTGGCGGCAAGGTTGGCTGATGCCGCCTCGACGATCACGAGGTCGCGCTTGAGGGACTTCTCCAGGTGGATCCGGGTCGGCAGCAGCGGATTTTCCGGCAGCTTGACGACCGGGCCGCGCGGGTCCAGCGCGCGGCCGGCCGCGGTCAGGTGCAGCAGGGGCTGATCCGGCAAGCCCGCGCTTTTCACGATCACGGCCGCCTCGGCAGGCTGGCGCGGCAGGTCCAGGATCAGCTCGAAGCGCGACCCCGGTCCGATGGGAACCGTCCCGCGGGCCGGCTCGAACAGTTCGCTCGGCTGGCCGTCGACGGCGATCACGGTGACGGTCACCCCGACGCAGCTCGCCACTGCGAGGCGCGACCCGCTTGCGTTGAGCAGCCGCAGCCGCACCCGCGCGCCCGGTCGATAGGTGCGCTGCAGCGGCGCGGGTTGCGAGTTGGCGGTCAACAGCGCAGCGAGCGGCGAAGCACCCGGCGGCTCGTCCCGGATCTGGCCGTCGGGTCCCAGAACCCAATCGTCGAGTACCACGAGCAGGTCCTCGTCCACCGGAGGCGGGACAGGCTCGTCCACGATCAGGACGCCGTAGAGGCCGCGGTCGACCTGCCCGGCCGAGCTCGGCCAGACGTCGGGATGATACCAGAACAAACCGCTGTCGGGCGGGGTGAAGCGATAGTCGAAGGTGTCGCCGGCGCGCACCGCCGCCTGGGTCAGGCCGGCCACGCCGTCCATCGCGTCGGGCAGCCTCACGCCATGCCAGCAGATGGTGGTCGGCCGGTCGAGCTTGTTGGCGAGCCTGACGGCGACCGCCTCGCCCTTCCTGACCCTCAGAAGCGGCCCCGGCACCTGCCCGTTGTAGGCGAGCACGGTTGTTTGCGCCTTGGCAACGAGGGCGAGCTTGCCGGGCTCCGCCACGAGAACGGATGGCACGTCGGCGGCGGCCGGCGGACTGGCTTTCAGGCTGATGATGGCCGGCGCCACGGCTGCGGCGAGTCCTCCCAGCACCAAGCGGCGATCAACGGCCATGACATCTCCTCCGCGCCGCCTTTACTGAAGGTGGCGGCGGAGAACAACCTGTCGATCTCGTGCCGACGGCAAAGGCGGATGGGTTTGACTCCGGGCCCCGCTGGCACAACAGTTGCCGAATCGCGAGAGTACCGCCGCAATCGGTGGCCTCAAAATCGACGGAACAACGATCTTGGCCGATGCAAGTCTTCTGGAGGATGACCGGGTCGAGCACCACGGCGCGCCGCTTGCGCTCGGGCTTGCGGCGCTTGGCATCGTGTTCGGCGACATCGGCACCAGCCCCCTCTACACCTTCAAGACCGTTCTGGAACTCACCGGCGGCAAGCCCGACGCATCGGTGGTGCTCGGCACCCTGTCCTTGATCCTGTGGACCCTGTTCGTCATCACATCGATCAAATACGTGATCTTCGCCATGCAGATCGACAATGACGGCGAGGGCGGCATCGTCGCCCTGATGTCGCTGCTGGGCGGCAAAAGCCGCAAGCGCCCGGTCATCATCGCGCTGGGCCTGTTCGGCGCCGCCCTGATCTACGGCGACGGTTCGGTGACGCCGGCGATTTCGGTGCTGTCCGCCCTTGAAGGGCTCGACCAGGCGACCCCTTTCTTCAAGCCCTACATCCTTCCGATGGCCGTGGTGATCCTGATCGGCCTGTTCGCGATCCAGCCCCTGGGGACGCAGACGATCGGCAAGGCCTTCGGCCCCGTGATGATCATCTGGTTCGGAGTGATCGCGCTGTTGGGGATCGGCGGCATCGTACATCACCCGGCGATTCTGGCCGCGCTGAATCCCTACCACGCCGTCGACTTCCTGGCCCACCATGGCCTCGTCGGCTTTCTCACCCTCGGTGGCGTGTTCCTGTGCGCCACCGGCGCGGAAGCGCTTTATGCCGACATGGGGCATTTCGGGCCGCGGCCGATCCGCTTGTCCTGGTTCGCCGTGGTGTTTCCCAGCCTGCTACTCTGCTACGCCGGACAGGGCGCCCTGGTGATCGACGGCGCTCCCGTCGACGGCAACATCTTCTATGAACTGTGCCCGCGCGCCCTGCTGGTGCCGCTCGTGGTGCTGGCGACGCTGGCCACCATCATCGCCAGCCAGTCGATCATCACCGGCGCCTTTTCCATGACTCGCCAAGCGATCCAGCTCGGCTGGCTGCCGCGGCTGCGCATCCGGCAAACCTCGGCGGAGGGCTACGGCCAGATCTATGTCGGCGTGGTGAACTGGCTCCTGATGATCGTGACGCTCGGGCTCACGCTCGGCTTCCGCAAGTCCGACAACCTCGCGGCCGCCTACGGCATCGCGGTGTCGCTGACGATGCTGATGACGTCGGCGCTCCTGTACATCGCCATGCGCGAGATCTGGGGCTGGAGCCTCGCCGCCGCCGGCTCCGTCGCGGCGGTTTTCATCGTCATCGATGCTTCCTTCGTTCTCGCCAATTCGGCCAAGCTGCTGGAGGGCGGCTACGTGCCGTTGCTGCTCGCCGGCGTGATCTACGGTGTGATGGTGATCTGGCACCGCGGCGCGGTGGGCGTTGCCGCCAAGATGGCCGCCTCGCTCACGCCCATCGACGCCTTCATGGACGAGCTGCGCACCTCCAAGATCCCGCGCACGCCCGGGACGGCGGTGTTCATGACGCGCACGGCGACGGATACGCCGCCGGTGATGGCGTGGCAGGTCCGGCACAACAGGGCGCTGCACCGTTCGTGCGTCATCCTGCATGTCGAGATCCTGCCCAAGCCGTGGCTGCGTGACGCCGACCGGCTGCACCTTCGCGAAATGTGCCCCGGCATCTGGCGCGGCGAGGTGAGCTACGGCTTCATGGAGCGGCCCGACATTCCGGCCGTTCTGGCGAATTGCAAGGCGTCCGGTCTCGCCGCGATCGATGTCGACGACGTCACCTACTACATCGCCCACGAGACGGTGATGCACCTCGAGGACGGCACCGGCATGCCGCTGTGGCAGGAGTCGCTGTTTGGCATGATGGCGCGCAACGCCCAGCACTATGCCGATTTCCTCAGGCTGCCGGCGGACAGCGTGATCGAGATCGGGCGGCAGATCGCGATCTAAGCAGGTTCGCGTTGGCAGGCCAACGCTTCATCCGCTCAGTTCTTTGCTATGCCGCAGGTTTGGATCGCAAAATTGCGAGGCACTTTTGCGAAACCTGCTTAGGCAGGCATCCGCGAGCCTGCTGACATCGCGGCTTCGATCTGGCTGCGAGCCGGCGGAAGCGGCCATCGCGCAAGCCGCGAGAGGCCGCCCGGTCGGCCGGGTCCGCGCATCGGGAAAGCAATCTTCCGGCAGGCTGCCGTCCTCGCCTCACCGTGGCCGCAAGCGGCTTTTTTTGCTGCAACCGCTCCGGGCGGGTGTTAGAGACCGCAGTTCGACTGTGGCAGGAATTGCCGGGATCCACCCGGCCCGCGGGCGTGGCGGAACTGGTAGACGCGCCGGATTTAGGTTCCGGTGGTGAAAATCGTGGGGGTTCGAGTCCCTCCGCCCGCACCATTCGCCGCGACCGCCTCGCGATGGCTCCGCGGGCGCTCGCGTTCACCCAGGTTTTCAAAGGCAGGCTTCGACGTCCATGCAAGTCAACCAAACCCACGCCGAGGGGCTGAAACGCGAGTTCGAGATCGTGTTGCCGACCCGAGACCTGTCGTCGCGCATGGACGGCCAGCTCAACGAAATGCAGGCCAAGGCGCGCATCAAGGGGTTCCGGCCGGGCAAGGTGCCGGTGGCCCACCTCAAGCGCCTGTACGGCCGATCCATCATGGCGGAACTGCTGCAGCAGGCGGTGGAAGAAGCCCGCAAGCGTATGATCGATGAGAACGACCTGCGCATCGCCGGCGAGCCTCGCTTCGACGTGGACGGCGACGGCAACGTGCTGGAACAGGCGCTGGAAGCCAGGGGCGACCTCAGGTTCAAGGTGGCGCTGGAGATCCTGCCCAAGGTCGAGGTCGGCTCGCTCGACGAGATTTCGATCGAGAAGCTCGTCGCCGACGTGCCCGACGAGGAGGTCGAGCGCATCATCAAGCTGATCGCCGACCAGAACCGCACCTACGAAGACAAGGGGGCCGGCGCCGTGGCCGCCTCGGGCGACAAGGTTTCGATCGATTTCGTCGGCAAGGTCAACGACGAGACTTTCGAGGGCGGCACCGGCCAGGATGTCGACCTCGTGCTCGGCTCCAACTCCTTCATCCCCGGCTTCGAGGATCAGGTCGCGGGCATGGCCACCGGCGAGAGCCGCACCATCGCCGTCACCTTCCCCGCCGACTACGGCGCGGCGGAGCTGGCCGGCAAGGCGGCCAACTTCGGCGTCACGTTGAAGGCGATCGCCGCGCCGGGCGAGCTGGCCATCGACGACGCGTTCGCCAAGAACTTCGGCATGGACGGGCTCGACAGCCTGAAGACGTCGGTGCGCGGCAACATCGAGCGCGACTACGGCACCGCCTCGCGGGCGAAATGGAAGCGGGCTCTGCTCGACACCCTGGACAAGCGCTATGCCTTCGACCTGCCGCAGGGTCTCGTGGATCAGGAGTTCGCTCAGATCTGGAGCCAGGTCGAGGCGGAGTCCAAGCGCACCGGCAAGAGTTTCGCGGACGAGGGGACGACGGAGGAAGCGGCCCGCGCCGATTACCGCGCCATCGCAGAGCGCCGGGTCCGGCTCGGCTTGGTTCTGGCCGAGATCGGCCAGGAAGGGGGCATCACCGTGACCCAGGAGGAGATGACGCAGGCGTTGATGGAGCGGGTGCGGCAGTACCCCGGCGAGGAGAAGCAGGTGTACGACTTCTTCCGCAACAACCCGCAGATGATGGCGCAGATCCAAGCGCCGCTGTTCGAAGACAAGGTGGTCGATCACATCCTGACCAAGGCCCACGTCACCGAGCGCAAGGTGACGCGCGAAGAGCTGACCGCGCCCGAGCCGGAGGACGAGAAGGATGCCGCCTGAGGCAAACGCCCTCGACGGGGTGTCTGGCGGGATGTCGGCCGCAGATATGGCACCGGCGGCCTTTGCACCGCCGCGCGCGAGCACCTATGTTGCAACTGCGAATCCGGTTCGCTCTGTCGTCCGGCGATGAGGAGGCTTGGAACCATGCGCGACCGCGATCCCATGGAGATCTACGACAACTACCTGATCCCGCAGGTGATCGAGAACACGACGCGGGGCGAGCGCGGCTTCGACATCTATTCGCGCCTCCTGCGCGAGCACATCATCTTCCTGACCGGGCCGGTCGAGGACCACATGGCCTCGGTGGTCATCGCCCAGCTGCTCTTTCTTGAGGCGGAAAATCCCAAGAAGGAGATCAACATGTACATCAACTCGCCCGGAGGTGTGGTGACGGCCGGGCTTGCCATTTACGATACGATGCAGTTCATCCGGCCCAAGATCACCACGTTGTGCGTCGGCCAGGCCGCTTCGATGGGCTCGCTTCTCCTGTGCGCGGGCGAGGCGGGGATGCGCTACGCCCTGCCCAACGCCCGCATCATGGTGCACCAGCCCTCAGGCGGCTTCCAGGGACAGGCGTCCGACATCCTGCGCCATGCGGAGGACATCATGAAGGTCAAGAAGCGCCTCAACGAGATCTACGTGAAGCACTGCGGGCGCGACTACGACACCATCGAGCGCACTCTCGACCGGGATCATTTCATGTCCAGCGAGGAAGCCAGGACGTTCGGTATCATCGACAACGTCATCGAGAAGCGCCCCGAAGAGAAGGTCGAGGTGAAGACCTGAGGCAGGGGGGCTGCCTTCGAATGGCAGCGTCCTCGTTGCCGTTCGCGAGATTTTAGAGCTCGATTAACCGGTTTGCCGCGACAGTTCGGGCCTGCAGCGAACTTTCTTGCGTCGACATGCTGCACACTGTCACGGTATCTGCACTACGGCACCGACAGGGAAACGTGAGACACGTGGGTCCGGCGTGGCTCGGTTGTGAACCGTCGGATCGCGTAAGTTCGTCAAGGAAAGTGGCTCGGCAGGGTCGCTCGGGAGCGGTCCGGGTCGTCGCATCGCGCAGGGTGGTGGGATCAATCGGGACCTTGCCGGCCTTACGCAAAGGCTTGAGGCGGCGGAGCGGCGGTGCGTGCAGCGCCCCGGCTCCAGCGGACGTCCGGCGCGTTGCATTGGCCGGACTCATCAGATCATAATGCCCTGCCGGCGTGCACGCGTCGGCGGCCTGGAGTGAACAGCCATGACCAAGGTCGGCGGCAGCGACTCGAAGAACACGCTCTACTGCTCGTTTTGCGGCAAGAGCCAGCATGAGGTGCGCAAGCTCATCGCCGGGCCTACCGTGTTCATCTGCGACGAATGCGTCGAGCTGTGCATGGACATCATTCGCGAGGAGAACAAGTCGGCGCTTGTGAAGAACCGCGACGGCATTCCCACGCCCAAGGAGATCTGCAAGGTTCTCGACGATTACGTGATCGGCCAGTTCCAGGCCAAGCGCGTGCTGTCGGTCGCGGTGCACAATCACTACAAGCGCCTCAACCACGCGACCAAGCACAACGACGTAGAGCTGGCGAAGTCCAACATCCTGCTGATCGGGCCAACCGGCTCGGGCAAGACGCTGCTGGCGCAGACGCTGGCCCGCATCCTCGACGTGCCCTTCACCATGGCCGATGCGACCACACTGACGGAAGCCGGCTATGTCGGCGAGGACGTCGAGAACATCATCCTGAAGCTGCTCCAAGCCTCCGACTACAATGTCGAGCGGGCACAGCGAGGCATCGTCTACATCGACGAGATCGATAAGATTTCGCGCAAGTCCGACAATCCGTCGATCACCCGCGACGTGTCGGGCGAGGGCGTGCAGCAGGCGCTTCTGAAGATCATGGAAGGCACCGTTGCCTCGGTGCCGCCGCAGGGTGGCCGCAAGCACCCGCAGCAGGAATTCCTGCAGGTCGACACGACCAACATCCTGTTCATCTGCGGTGGCGCCTTCGCGGGTCTCGAGAAAATCATCTCCAACCGCGGTAAGTCGACCTCCATCGGCTTCTCCGCCACCGTTTCCTCGCCCGACGACCGGCGGATGGGCGAGCTGCTGCGCAAGGTCGAGCCCGACGATCTCCTGAAGTTCGGCCTGATCCCCGAATTCGTGGGCCGCCTGCCGGTGATCGCGACGCTGGAGGATCTCGACGAAGCGGCGCTGAAGAAGATCCTGACCGAACCCAAGAACGCCCTGGTCAAGCAATACCAGCGTTTGTTCGAGATGGAGAACACCTCGCTGTCGTTCCAGGACGAGGCGCTGAACGTGGTCGCCAAGCGCGCCATCGAGCGTCGCACCGGGGCCCGCGGCCTGCGCTCCATCCTGGAGGGAGTGCTGCTCGACACCATGTTCGACCTGCCCGGCCTCGACTCGGTCGAGCAGGTCGTGATCGGCCCCGACGTCATCGAAGGCAAGTCGCGCCCGCTCTATATCTACTCCGAGCGCGAAAAGACCAACACGGGGACATAGAGGCGCCGCACGCGCCCGATATCGCTGACATCGGCGGGTGCACGGCACCGGTCGTGCTCACCCGCCACGCGCGTGGTCGTTCCTCCTTGCAGCGTGCCGACATCGCGGCGCCCTCGCAGGATTACGCCGTCTAGTCGGGCGTCTGTGACCCTGTTGCGTCTTCGCGAAGCTGCGTTGCATCGAAGCTTGTACGCCGGCCCCGCCATCGCCATGTCAGATCCCGAAGCTGAACTAGTTCCCGGTTCGAGCCGCTTTCTTTGAAGGGCCGAGCCGGAGAGAGGAACCCGAAGATGCCAAGCCAGAAACGCGAGCCCTCTCCCCCCGGCGTGGTCGAGAACTTCCCCGTCCTGCCGCTGCGCGATATCGTTGTCTTTCCCCACATGATCGTGCCGCTCTTCGTCGGCCGCGAGAAGTCGATCCGCGCCCTCGAAGAGGTGATGCGGGCCGACAAGCTCATCCTGCTCGCCACGCAGATGAACGCGACCGATGACGATCCCGCCATCACCGCGATCTTCGAGACCGGCACGCTGGCCAGCGTGCTGCAGCTGCTCAAGCTGCCCGACGGAACCGTCAAGGTGCTGGTCGAGGGGCAGGCGCGGGCCAGGGTGCATAAGTACACCAACACGGAGGAATTCTACGAGGCCGATGCCGAGACGGTCGCCGACGACGAGGTCGACGAGGTCGAGGTGGAGGCGCTCGCGCGCTCGGTGACCAGCGAGTTCGAGGGCTACGTCAAGCTCAACAAGAAGATCTCGCCCGAAGTGGTCTCCGCCGTCACCCAGATCGAGGACTACTCCAAGCTCGCCGATACGGTGGCTTCGCACCTCGCGGTGAAGATCGCCGACAAGCAGTCCGTGCTGGAAATGACCTCCATCGCCAAGCGGTTGGAGAAGTGTCTTTCGCTGATGGAGTCGGAGATTTCCGTGCTTCAGGTGGAAAAGCGCATCCGCACCCGCGTCAAGCGCCAGATGGAGAAGACGCAGCGCGAGTACTACCTCAACGAACAGATGAAGGCGATCCAGAAGGAGTTGGGCGACGAGGACGGCAAGGACGACCTCGGCGAGCTTGAGGAGCGCATCAAGACCACGCGCCTCAGCAAGGAAGCGCGCGACAAGGCCACGGCCGAACTCAAGAAGCTGCGGCAGATGTCGCCGATGTCGGCCGAGGCGACGGTTGTGCGCAACTACCTCGACTGGCTGCTGTCGATCCCGTGGAATAAGCGCTCCAAGGTCAAGAAGGACCTCAACATCGCGGAGCAGCTGCTCGATACCGAGCACTTCGGCCTCGACAAGGTGAAGGAGCGCATCGTCGAGTACCTCGCCGTGCAGAGCCGCGCCAACAAGCTGAACGGGCCCATCCTGTGCCTCGTCGGCCCGCCCGGCGTCGGCAAGACCTCGCTCGGCAAGTCCATCGCCAAGGCGACGGGGCGCGAGTTCGTTCGCATGTCGCTCGGCGGCGTGCGCGACGAGGCGGAGATCCGTGGCCATCGCCGGACCTATATCGGCTCCATGCCCGGCAAGATCATCCAGTCGATGCGCAAGGCGAAGACGTCCAACCCGCTGTTCCTGCTCGATGAGATTGACAAGATGGGACAGGACTTCCGCGGCGACCCGTCTTCGGCGCTGCTGGAGGTGCTCGACCCCGAGCAGAACAAGGCGTTCGCCGACCACTACCTCGAAGTGGACTACGATCTGTCCTCCGTGATGTTCGTCACCACGGCCAACACGCTCAACATCTCGCCGCCGTTGATGGACCGGATGGAGATCATCCGCATCGCCGGCTACACCGAGGACGAGAAGGTCGAGATCGCCCGGCGTCACCTGATCCCGGCGGCGGTGGCCAAGCACGGGCTGCAGCCGTCCGAGTTCTCGATCGACGACGAAAGCCTGCTGACGCTGGTTCGTCGCTACACGCGGGAAGCCGGCGTCCGCAACCTGGAGCGCGAAATCTCCAACCTCGCCCGCAAAGCGGTGAAGGAGATCTTGCTGGGCAAGATGGCCAGCGTCGCGATCACGGTCGAAAACATCCCCGACTTCCTCGGCGTCTTCAAGTACCGCTTCGGGATGGCGGAGGAAGAGGACCAGGTTGGGGCGGTGACCGGTTTGGCCTGGACGGAGGTCGGTGGCGAGTTGCTGACGATCGAATCGACCATGATGCCCGGCAAGGGCCGCATGACGGTGACCGGCAATCTCAAGGACGTGATGAAGGAGTCGATCTCGGCCGCGGCCTCCTACGTCCGCTCGCGGGCGGTGGACTTCGGCATCGAGCCGCCGCAGTTCGACAAGCGCGATATCCACGTCCACGTGCCTGAAGGCGCGACGCCGAAGGACGGACCTTCGGCCGGCATCGCGATGGCCACGGCCATCGTCTCCACGATGACCGGCATTCCCGTGCATCGCGACATCGCGATGACCGGCGAGGTGACGCTGCGCGGCCGGGTGCTGCCAATCGGCGGCTTGAAGGAGAAGCTGCTCGCCGCGCTGCGCGGGGGCCTGCGCAAAGTGCTGATCCCGCAGGAGAACGCCAAGGATCTCGCGGAGATACCGGCTAACGTGAAGAATGCGCTTGAGATCGTGCCGGTGGCGCGGATGGACGAGGTGCTGGAACACGCCCTGACGGCCAAGCCGACGCCGATCGTCTGGGAGGAGGTCGTGCCGGTGAAGACTCCGGCGGCGATTCCCGGCGAGGAGGACGGGGCGGGTCTGGTCGCGCACTGAGCGTCCCGCAACCTCCCGAAAACAAGTCTGGGGTTGCATGCATCACCGCATGCGACCCCAGACTTGCTGTATCAAGCGATTCGATGAGCGGCTGCCTTGGAAATCAGACCGTGATCTGCGCTGCGTTTCCGAACAAATCCGATGCAACACAACAACTTAGAGTATTGCATCGGATCTGATCCTGATGCACCGAATCAGGACGTGCGCAGCGGTTTCGGTCCAATGTTCTAGAAGGCTGCCGCAGCCCGGAACAGGCGGCTCTGGTAGTCCAGCGTGGCGCTTCCGAGATCGAGCGCATTGTCGACCATTTCGCGCAGGAAGGACAGCGCACTCGGCGGCCGGGCGACAAGGTGGCCGGTGACGTCGTTGCGCTCGAAGGCGAGATCGGTCTCGAACTTGCGGGCCAGGGCCAGCATGGCTTGGTTGTGGCGCAGGCAGAAGATCGTCAGCTCCGAGATGCGCCGGTTGCGCGCGGCGAGCACGACGTGGCCCATCAGTTCGGTGCCGATGCCGCGGCGGCGCCAGGGTCGTTCGACGCTGAACGCCGCCTCGCCCGCGCGATGCAGCGGCCTGCCCTGCGGCTCGAAGGTCCGCAGTTCGGACGCGCCTCGGATGATGTGATCCTCGAAGTAGCCGTAGACGAGCGATCCCGGCTTGAAGCAGATCTCGGCGTAGCTGCCAAGGTAGTCGTCCGAGACCTGCAGCCCGAAGCGGTCGTAGCGTGTCTCCGGATCAAGCCGGGTCAGGTGCGCCTGGAATGCGGGAAGATCCGGCTTGTAGAGCCGCCTCACCGCATGGGTATGGAATATCGTCTCAACCATCACATCACCTCCAAGCTCGTTTCCAAACCCTTCGGCTCGCGCGCCGAGCGTCGCCTCCCCAATCCTCGACTTCATATCGTGTCCCAAGGTGGTGGCGGCAATCGAGGGAGGTGCATGGCTGGCCCGCGCCGGCAGGCGTCGCCTCCTGACCGAGCCGGGTGACCGGACGGATGAGCTCAGGCGAATTGCTTCGACAGTTTGAGGCCTTGGCCCTGATAGTTCGAGCGCAGCCTCTTGCCGTAGAGCTTGTCTGGAGCCTCGCTCAGCTTTTCGTACTCCAGCGTCGCCACCCTTTGCCCGTGATCGAGCAAGAAAGGGACGTCATGGCTGCGCACTTCCAGGACGATGCGGCTGCCGGCGCCTCCCGCCTCGGCCAGCCCGAAGCCGGGATCGAGGAAGCCGGCATAGTGCGAGCGGAGTTCGCCGACCGCCGTGTCGTAGGCGACCATCTCCGCCGCCTCGCCCGGACCGACCACCACGGCCTCAGCGGAGGCGAGGATGTAGAACTCGTCGGGGTCGAGCACCAATTCGCGCTTGCCTCCCGGGATCACCAGCGCTTCCCAGAACGCCTCGCGGCTGTGGCTGCCGATGCCGGCCATGTCGATCAGGCCGGAGGTTCGCCGCGCGCGATAGCCGACGACGCCGCCGGCCTTGCCCGTCGGGTCGAGGTCGACCGTCACCGGAACCAGGCGTGGGCCGCCGACGAACCCAACACCGACATCGCGGAAGCGCACCTGCGCCAGGCGGCTGCCGGCCACCGCGATGACGGGAAAGGACCGGGGCACCACTTCGGCGTAGAGTGGCCCGGCGTACCCGGCGGGGATCTCGTCGAAGGTCGCGCCCCCGTCCACGATGATGCGGACGAAGATGTCGAGGCGGCCGGACGAACTCTTCGGGTTGGCGCGGGCATCCACGCCGGCCGGGAGCTGCAACTGTTCCATCAGCGGGATGATGTGGACGCAGTTGCGCTCCAGCACCGTCGGCTTCGTCAGGTCGACCTCGTGGGTTGAAAGATCGGCGAGGCGATCGGCGACGCTGCGGCCCGGGCCGGGCAGGAAGCTCGCCGGCAGGCGATAGGCTCGCTCGCCGAGCCGCAGGTCGAGGCTTGCCGGCTGCACCTGATCGGGCTCGATAGCCCTGCTGAGCGAGTTCGCGTCGGACAAGCTGTCGTCGCAGCGGGCCTGGCCGGTCACGATGTGGCCGGCGTCGATGGCCCGAAGGATGCGCTGGTACGGCCAGATCAGGGGCATGGTCGGACTCCTGGAGTATGCGAGCGGCGCGGAGCCGGTTCCCATCGACGATGGCAGGTTGCGGTGGATTTGACCCAGCATAGCGCAAGCGCGCCGGCGATGGGCGGCGGCCGACCCGATGCGCGTCGGTGCTGGCTCCGTTCCCGCCGCGCTGGCACGCGATCGAACTGAGAGCGTCAGAGCGCCGCGCCCAAGCAGGTTTCGCAAAAATGCCCCGCGGTTTTGCGATTCAAACCTGCGGCATGGCAAAGGCCTCAGCAGGTGAAGCGCTGGCCTGCCAACGCGAACCTGCCTAGGCCGCTCCCTTCGGCGCTTCGCGCAATTCAGCCTAATGGGGATCGCACGCCGGTCGATCCAAATGGACTCAGAGTCGTTACAGAAACTTCGCTTGACCTTAGAAGCGGCGTTCACTTTGGTGTGCCGCATTGGGAAAGCGCGTCCCACCGACCAATCGGGACGTTCGCCAGGGAGGAACGAATGAAAGTGTTCAGTGCGGCACTCGTCGCCGCCGGTCTAACGCTCGCGGTCGGCGGTTCCGCCTCCGCACAGGACGCGAACAAGGGGAAGTCGGTCTTCAACCAATGCAAGGCCTGTCACATGCTGGAGAAGGCGCTCGTCGGGCCGCCGCTGAAGGGCGTGGTCGGTCGCAAGGCCGGTTCGGTGGAAGGCTATTCCTATTCCGCGCTGATGAAGTCGGCCGGTGACGCCGGCCTCGTCTGGAACGACGCGGAAATTACCGACTATCTGAAGAACCCGACGGAGTACCTGAAGAAGTACGTGTCCGATAAGGGCAAGACGGCGAGCGGCGCCAGCAAGATGGTGTTCATGCTCGCCAACGAGGACCAGCGTAAGAACGTCGTCTCCTATCTCGACGAGCAGAAGTAGGACGGCCGACGCCTGACCAGTTGCGGGACGGGCCGAAAGGCCCGTTTTGCATTCTCAGTCTTCAATCCGCCGATTTTGCGTGGGTTGGTGCCGATCCGAAGGCGTCTGAGCCGTCGGCGAAACCAATCTGGTGCGCAATCGTGATTGCAAGACTCGTCGTCCGCACGCTGATGATCGCGGCCCTGGCTGACGGCAGTGGCCTGAGCGGTCGTCATTTGGCCCTCGCGGCCGAAGTCGGGCCGCCGATGCTCGACATCGCCGGCCAGTGCGGCGCCGTCAACCGGCGCAATGCGACGGCGATGAGCGAGTGCGTGGTCGCGGAGTCGGAAGCCCGCGCCGACATGCTGCAGAACTGGGCGAAGTACTCGAACGACGATGCCGAGAAGTGCATCAAGTTCGGCCGCAAGGCGAAACGCCTGCCCTATTCGGCGATGGCGAAGTGCCTGTCTGCCGAACCGACCGCCGCCTCGGCCGCGCATACGCCGCGGTAGGCGGCGCCCGATCGACGACCGGCCACCCCGTCAAATCAAACGCAGCGACCTCATACGCTCGGCTTCACCCCTTCGCGGCCGCGCCGATCGTCGAGGGACTGCGGTCCACGCGGGAATACAGGGTGTATCGCCGGTCGAAGAGGAATGTCAGCCACAGCGCCGTCCACGAGGGGTGCGCCTTCAGCGTGTCGTAGAACTCCGGCGCGGCCCTGCGCAATTGGGGAAGCCGGCGCCAGGGGATGTCGGGAAAATCGTGGTGCTCGTTGTGGTAGCCGATGTTCAGTGCCACGATGTTGAGCGGACCGTAGTAGTCGAAGGTTTCCTGCTCGGGATCGAGGGTGAAGTGCTCCTGGATCCAGCGCGCGCCGAGCGGGTGCAGGCCGACGGAGAACCAGAAGGAAGCGAAGAGATAGACGAGCCCGTTGAGGCCGCAGAACCACAGGACGGCGGCGTCGAAGGCGATCACGGCAAGGGCGTTGTACGCCGTCCAGCGGTTGCGCATCGGCACCGTACCCTTCAGCCGCTCCAGCCGGCCGAGCTGGAACAGGGCGAAGAAGAACAGCCAGCCGGCCTTCATGTACCAGCGATTGCCCACGAGATCGGCTTCCCAGCGGCTCGGCAGATCGGCGTCGAAGTCGTAGTCGCCGAGGTGGGAATGATGCTTCACGTGGTAGCAGCGGAAGCCCATGCCAGTCGGCACCGTATTGGGCAGATCGGCGAGGATCACGACCAGCTTGTTCAGGACAACGTTCTTGAAGACGAGGTTGTGGGTGCCGTCGTGGATCACCACGAACATGGCGTGGTTGGCGAAGGCGCCGACGCACCAGGCGACGATCAGCGACAGCCACCAGTGCCCGAGGCCGAGATGACCCATCAGCCAAGCCATCGCGGCCTGGCCGATCACCACGGCGAAGCAGATCGCGGCGGTCCAGCGGTCCTGGCCCATCAGCCCCTTGACGTCGGGGTGCGCCTTGAGAATGGCCATGCGGCGGATGGGATGGGGCCGCTTCAGCTCCGCCGGCAGGAAGCCGCGGCGGAAGCCGGCGGCGCCTCGCGCCCGCGTCGTCCGGCCGAGATCGAGGATATGGGTCATCGAGGCGTCCTTCAGGCGGCGAGCTGCTTCTCGTAGATTCGGTGGACCTTGTCGATCTCGGCGCCCGACAGCTCGATCGGGCGGCGCATCCCGGCATTGTCTTCCAGCACCCAGCCGAACTCGATGTGCTCGATGGCGAAGGCGCGCCCGCGTCGGCGGAGTTCCTCGATGAAGGCGAGGGTGATGACGCCGCCGATCGCCTTGCGCTGCAGCGCCTTGCGGATGCCGAACAGCAGCAGCCGGCCGGACTTGAAGGAATGGTTGCGCACGCGCGAGATCACGCGCGGCAGGTTGAATGGCAACAGCCTGCCGTTCATGTCGGCGAGGATTTCGTGAAGGTTGGGCAGCACGATGCCGAAGGACTGCGCTTCGCCGTCGAGTTCGACGATGAAGCCGGCCTCGGGCGGCGTCACGAACTTCAAGCCGTCGGCGACCGACATGAATTCTTCGAGCGTGAAGGGCACGAAGCCCCAGTTGTCGCGCCAAGCATCGTTGAAGATGCTCATGATGATGGCGGCTTCGCTTTTCAGGTTCTTGATGTCGAGGGTGCGGATCTTCAGCCGGTTCTTCCATTCCGGCCGGGTCAGGATCGATCCCTTGCTTTCGAGGTCGGACGGGCGGACGGCGTAGCGGTAGGAGATGAGGTCGCGCGCCTTGCCGTAGCCGCAGGACTCGAGATGGCGCGGCAGGTAGGGCGGCGTCCAGGGCATGAAGATCATCGGCAGCGAGGTGAAGCCGTCCACCAGCATGCCGGGCTCGGAATTGATGGATGGCGAGAACGGGCCGTGTATCAAGGCGGGAAGGTGGCCGGCGTGCCCGGCGAGCCAGCCTTCCGCCGCCACGGTCAGGGCGGCCACGACCTCGCGGTCGTCGACGGCATCGAGCGCCCCGAACTGTGCCGGCGAGGCGCCGACCGGCGTGATCCCGTTCTTGTAAACCTGGGCGGCGATGCGCCCGACATACCTGCCATCCCTGCGGGCGAGAAATCGTTGCGAGTCGACCGACTTGAAATGCGGGTTGAACTTGGCGGCATGGTTGGTCCAGCGCTCCGCGTCGAGCGGCGGGGAAAAGCCATCCATGCCCTTGTAGAGCTGCCGCGGCAGGCGGCAGAAGGCGAGGAACTTGGCCAGCCCCTTGACGGGAACGATCTCGACCGACACCAGACCTCGCCTCAGGCCGCAGCCGAACTCATCGTGCCGCTCATCGCCTCGCCCATCATGGCATCGCTCATCGCCACCTCATCCATCGCCACGCGGCTCAACGCGTCTTCGCCCATCATGCCGTCGTTCAGCAGCGAGGCCGGAATCTGCGTCATGCCGGCCGGCATCAGGGCGGCCGCCATCAGATCGGCCATCACCTTGGCATCATATTGGGCGCGGAAGGCGACGAGGCAGTCGATGACGGCGTGGATCTCGGCCTCGCTATGCCCGGCCGACAGGAAGAAGCGCAACCGCGGCTGGTCCCGGGGAACGCCGACCTGGATGATCGGCGGCACGTAGAAGCCGTGGGCGTCGAGGTAGCGCGAGGCGGCCAGCGTCTCGTAGCTGTCGCGAAACAGGATGGGGACGACGCCGCGGCCGATCGCCGGGCCGGTGTCGAGGCCGGCTTCGCGGGCCAGATCGACGAACAGTTCGCCGTTGCGCACGAGCCGGGCGAGGCGCCAGCTTTCCGACTGGACGAGTTGCAGCGCGGCCAGGGCGGCGGCGCTGATCACCGGCGACAGGCCGACCGAGTAGACGAAACCGGGAAGACAATGGCGGAACCAGTTGATGACAGGCTTGCGAGCGCAAACGAAGCCGCCGCAGGTGCCGAAGCTCTTCGACAGCGTGCCGATGATGAGGTCGACGTCGTTGGGGTCGACGCCGGTGTATTCGCACAGGCCGCGGCCATGAGCGCCGAGCACGCCGATCGAGTGGGCCTCGTCCAGCAGCAGCCAGGTGTCGTGCTTGGCCTTCAGTTCGACGAGGCGGGGCAGATCGACGACGTCGCCGTCCATCGAGAACAGGCTCTCGGCCACGATCAGGGCGCTGCGGTGCAGCGGACGGTGCTCGGCGAGAAGGGCATCGAGGTGGTCGAGGTCGTTGTGTCGGAAGAACACCACCTCCGATCCCGAGCTTTTGCAGCCGGAGATGATGCTGTTGTGGCTGAGGTCGTCGAGGAAGATGACGCCGCGCGAGCCCATGATGTGCGAGATCACGGTGACGTTGGTCAGGTAGCCCGACACCAGCGTCATCACCTCCTCGGTGCCGACGAACGCGGCCAGCGCCCGCTCCAGGTCCTTGTGGCTGTCGCGCTCGCCGCCGACGAGGCGCGAGGCCAGCGCGCCGATGCCGACGACGTCGAGCGCCTCGGCCGCGGCGCCCTTCACGGCGGGGTGGTTGCTCAGGCCGAGGTAGTCGTAATTGGCGAAGGACACGAAGCGCCGGCCCGCCGCTTCGGCGTCGCGACGGGCCTTGTCCACCGGCACGAAGAAGGGATTGTGCCGGGTGAGATAGGTGCCGCCGGCGAGGCGGTATCGCTTCTCGGCGAAGTCGGCGAGGCTTTTTTGTTTCTTCACGGTCATTCGCAATCTTGGAAATCGGCCGGAGGTGGCCCCGCTCTCGGGTTTCATCGAGGGATACCATCGCCGCCGATGCCGACAAGAGCAGGGAAGACACGCCCGCCTTCTCCCCACGGCGGAAACATGGCGAAATATTGATCCTGCTGAAATTCCAAAGAGTTAGGCCGCAATCAATTCACGTTACATTTCATGACACCGGGTCAGTCCTGCAAACACGGGATTGACGACGTTACCCGGCAGGAAAGCCGCGCTCGCGCAGGAACTGCTTCACCGTTACTTGCGAGGGCAGCGAGGGAATGGCGCCGCGGCTGCTGGCGGTGAGGGCGCCGGCGGCGGCGGCGAAGCGGATGGCGCGCCGCAGCGGCTCGCCGCCCCGGTACAGGCCGGCATGCTGCGGCTCGGGATCGCGCACGAGCGCGGCGAGCAGGGCGGCTGTGAAGGCGTCACCGGCGCCGGTAGCATCCACCGCCGACACGGGGAAGCCCGGCTCGGCGCCCTCGGCCTCTTCCGTTAGCCACAGCGCGCCCTTGGCGCCCGATGTCACCACCATCAGACGCAGGCGGGGGTGCCAGAGCGCCCGCGCGCCCTCGATCAGGTCGCACGAGCTGGTCAGGAACTGGACCTCGTTGTCGGCGATCTTGACGACTTCCGCCTCGGCGAGACCGAGGCGCATCGCGTCCGCCGCCGCCGCCGCGTCCGGCCACAGGGGGAGGCGCAGGTTGGGATCGAAGCTGATGCGCAGGCCCCGCGCGCGGGCGATCGCCACCGCCCGCAACGTCGCCGCCCGCGCCGGCTCGTGGGCGAGGCTGATCGAGCCGAAGTGCAGGACGGAGGCGCCGCGCAGCACTTACTCGTTGATGTCGGAGGGCGCGAAGGTGGTGTGGGCGGCGGGCGTCCCGTAAAAAATGAAGTCGCGCTCGCCATCGGCGGCCAGCGACACGGCCGCCAGCGCGGTCGGTGCCGTCGCGCTCACCCGCAGGCCGGACACGTCGACGCCCTCGACAGCCAGCGTATCGGCAAGGAAGCGGCCGAAACCATCGGCCCCGACGCTGCCCATGAAGGCGGAGGCGATGCCGAGCCGGGCGAGGCCGACGGCGACGTTGGCCGGCGCGCCGCCGGCCGCCTTCACCAGCGTGTCGGCGTTGGCCAGGCTGGCGCCGCTTGCCGCCGGCACCAGGTCGACCAGGATCTCGCCCAAGCACACGACATCGGCCATTCACCACCCTCCCCCGTGCCGGCGAGCATGCCGTCAGAGCATCGGACCCTCAAAGGGGTCCGGTCCGATGCTCTGACTTATTGTGCCGCATCGGATTAATCCGATGCTCTTGAGCGGCCGATCCTTCAAGCAGGCAACCAGGGTGCGGCCGGCTGCGGCATTGCAATGGAGGGGAAAGCCCCATTTGACGGAGTGCGAGCGCGACTAAGCTTTGGTAAGCACCGGCGATGCGTCCAAGACCCGACTTGCTTTCGTTGCGCAGCCGCGGTCACTGATCGCGATGGAGATCGTGAAGCCGCGCGACGAGGACGAGGTGCTGGCCGCCGTGCAGGCGGCGCGCGACGACGAGCTGCCCGTGGAGGTGCTCGGCCACGGCTCGAAGCGCGGGCTCGGTCGGCCGGTGGAGGCACAACGGCAGATCGACGTCAGCGGTCTTACCGGCGTCACCCTGTACGAGCCTGCCGAGCTGGTGATGACCGCGCGGCCGGGCACGCCGCTGGCCGACATCGCCAAGCTGCTCGACGAACACAACCAGGAGCTAGCCTTCGAGCCGATGGATCCGTCCAAGCTGTGGCCGGGCAACTCGATCGGCACGCTGGGCGGCACCGTGGCGGTCAACGCCGGCGGCCCGCGCCGCATCAAGGCCGGAGCGGCCCGCGACCACCTCCTCGGCTTTCGGGCGGTGAGCGGGCGCGGCGACATCTTCAAGTCCGGCGGACAGGTGATGAAGAACGTCACCGGCTACGATCTGTCCAAGTTGATCGCAGGCTCCCACGGCACGCTGGCCGTGCTCACCGCCGTGACGCTCAAGGTACTGCCCAGGGCGGACACGGAGCGCACGGTGCTGCTTCACGGCCTCGATGAGCGGCAGGCCGTGGCGGCGCTGAACGAGGCGTCCGGCCTGCCCTATGAGATGTCGAGCTTCGCCTGCCTCCCCGACGGAACCTGGGCCGGGCTGGAGCCGGGCTGCTGCGTCGCCCTGCGGCTGGAAGGGCCGGCGGTGTCGGTGAACAAGCGTTTCGAGGAGCTGGCCGCCACCTTCGGGGGACGTGGCCGGATCGGCGATCTGGACGAGCGCGCTTCGCGGCTGTTCTGGGCGGCCGTGCGCGACGCCGAGCCGGTGGCGGTGGCGACCGGGCCGGTGTGGAAGATTTCCGTGGCGCCCACGCAGGGTGCCGAGGTGGTGTCCGCCCTCCAAGCCGCCGGCGTGCCGCTGGCGCGCTGGTACTACGATTGGGCCGGCGGCCTCGTCTGGCTGGGGTTGCATGACGCCGGCGGAGCAGGTGGGCAAGTCGCTGAGCAAGTGGCGGGTCGAGCCGCGAACGGCGGCGGCGATGCCGGCGCGACGGCGATCCGCGCCGTCCTCGCCCGCTTCGACGGCCATGCGACGCTGATGCGCGCGCCCGAAGGCGTGCGCGCGACAGTTCCGGTGTTTCACCCGCAGCCGGCCGCCCTCGCCGCCCTGTCGCGACGCGTCAAGGCGAGCTTCGATCCCCTCGGCATCCTGAACAGGGGCCGTCTCGGCCCCCACACCTGACCTCCGCGAGCGAGCATGCAAACCGATTTCAGCAGCGACCTCCTCGAACGGCCGGCCTTCGCTTCGAGCGAGAAGATCATCCGCAAGTGCGTGCACTGCGGCTTCTGCACGGCGACCTGCCCGACGTTTCTCCTGCTGGGCGAGGAGAACGACAGCCCGCGCGGCCGCATCTACCTGATGAAGGACATGCTGGAAAATGACCGACCCGCAGATGCGGAAACGGTCAAGCACATCGACCGCTGCCTGTCGTGCCTGTCGTGCCTGACGACATGCCCGTCGGGGGTGAACTACATGCACCTCGTCGACCACGCCCGCGCCCACATCCAGAAGACCTACAAGCGTCCGCTGATGGACCGGCTGACGAGGCAGGTGCTCGGGTTGGTTCTGCCCTACCCCGGCCGGTTTCGCCTGGCGCTGCAGGGGGCGCGCCTCGCCAAGCCCTTCGCGGGGCTGTTCCCCAAGCGCTTCCACGCAATGTTTGGCATGGCGCCGGCGAGCCTTCCGGCCAGGGGCACCAGCGACCGGCCGGCGGTGCACCCGGCGCAAGGCGTGCGGGTCAAGCGGGTGGCGCTGCTGACCGGCTGCGCGCAGCGCGTGCTCGACCCGGCGATCAACGAGGCAACCCTCCGCGTGCTGACCCGGCACGGCATCGAGGTCGTGGTGCTGAAGGGAATCGGATGCTGCGGCGCCCTGCAGCATCACATGGGGCAGGAGGATGCCGCCCACGCCTTCGCCGCCGCCAACGTGCGCGCCTTCATGGCGGAGAAGCGCGCGCGCGGCCTCGACCATTTCGTGATCAACACGTCGGGCTGCGGCACAACCATCAAGGACTACGGCTTCATGATGCGCGAGGATCCCGAGCTGGCGACCGATGCCGCCGAGCTTTCCGGCCTCACCCGCGACATCAGCGAGATCCTGGCCGAGCTGGCGATCACGCCGCGCTCCCATTTACCCAAGATGCGCGTCGCCTATCACTCGGCCTGCTCGCTGCAGCATGGGCAAAAGGTGACGCAGGCGCCGGTCGCGGTGCTGCGCAAGGCCGGCTATGAGGTCGTCGCCGTGCCGGAAGGGCACATCTGCTGCGGCTCGGCCGGCACCTACAACCTGCTGCAGCCCGACATCGCCAACCAGCTCAAGACGCGCAAGGTCGCCAACATCGCCAAGACGCGGCCGGATGTGATCGCCGCCGGCAACATCGGCTGCATGGTGCAGATCGCCAGCGGCACGCGAACGCCGGTGGTCCACACCGTGCAGCTCGTGGACTGGGCGACGGGCGGGCCGAAGCCGCCATCGCTCGGGGCCGACCTCGGCGCCTAGAGCATCGGACCGAAAAGTGCGCAGCGGTTTTCGGACAAATCCGATGCGATACAACAAATTAGAGCATCGGACCGGGTCCGATTTAGGGTCCGATGCTCTAGAGCATCGGACCGAAAAGTGCGCAGCGGTCTTCGGATAACTCCGATGCGGCACAATAGGTGTGAGCATCCGACCGGACCCGATGAGGGTCTGAGGCTCTGACGCCTGCAACGGGAGACGCGATACTGATTAGAGTTTCAGCGGTGCTATCGGCGCTGCTCATCCTGTCGGCGCCTGTTCTCGCCCAGTCGGCCGCCCAAGCCCCTGCCTCGGGTCCGTCCGCCCCCGCTTCGCCCGGCGCTGTCCCACCGACTGCGGCCGAGCCGGCGATGCCGCCGCTCCCGAGCCTGGAAGGGCAGCAGGGCGAGGTCATCAGCCATTCCGCCGTGTCCGCGCCCTCCAAGAAGCGGCGGGAAAAGGAGGCTGCCGAACTCGCCGCCAGAAATGCGGCGCGCAAGGAGGTGGCGGGCAAACCTGCAGCCAACAAGGTGGGGGTCGGCATGGCGGCTCCGGCCAGCAAAGGTCGTGCAGCCGGAGCCAAGCCGTCGGGCAAGAGCGAACCGGCGGGCAAGGCGGCCAAGAGCGAAGCCAAAGGCCCGATCAAGGCCGTCAGCAAGGGCGCTGTCAAGAAAGCCGGGACTGGGGCGCCCGCCCGCAAGGCGTCCAAGGTGCGCCGACCGCGCTGAAACCTGCGGGGACATCAAGCCTTGCGAACGGCGGGGTCGCCGGTTCCTATTCCGCCGGGTGCCGGCGCAAGCCGTGCGGCAGGCTGTAGAGATACATCGCGGTCGGGCGCAGGATGAGGAGGTCGGCGACCAGCGCGGCCATCATCGCGAAGGCCGACAGCCAGCCGAACAGGCGCAGCATCGGCAGGTTGGAGAAGGCGGTCACGGCCAGACCGCAGGCCAGCACCACCGAGGTCAGGATCAGCGCCGGCCCGACCAGGATCGTCGCCCGCTCCACCGACAGAGCCGCGTTGACGCCGGGCTTCTCCTCCAGCCGCAGCCGGTTGAGGAAGTGGATGGTGGCCGACAGGCCCAGGCCGAAGGACACGGTCAGCGCCACCACGCTGGCGAACTGCAGTCCTTCCCCCATCGCCCAAAGCAGGCCGCCCGAGGCGACGATGGGGAAGATGCCCGGCATGATCGACAGCAGCATCACCTTCCACGAGCGGAAGGCGAGGCCGATGAAGGCGGCGACGAAGACGATCTCGATCGTCAGGAAGCGCGACAGCCGGTCGATCATCGCCGCCGAGTTGCGCGATGCGATCACGGCGAGGCCGGTCACGGCGATGTCATACCCCTTGTGCTCGGCGCGCACCGCGTCGAGGCGGTGGTCGAGATCGTCGACGGTGGGCAGCAGCTTGCTCGCATCCTTGTCGGGAATGCGGCCCGACACCAGCACCGACATCTTGTCGGCGGCGACGAAGCGGCGGAGGAGGGGCTCCGGCAGGTAGCCGACGTACTTCTTCAAAGTCTCGATGTCTTCGAGGCCGAGCTTCTGGCTCAGCCAGTCGCGCAACGTTTGCAGCGAGAACACGTTGCCGATGCCGGGCTCGCTTGCCGTCACGCGCTGCACCGCCGCGATGGTGGCGAGCGTATCGCTCGAGTACAGCGTCTGCCCCGGCGGGAACTGGATCAGCACGTCGATCGGGTTGGCGCCGGTGAGCTTGCGGTCGAGCGTGCCGTTGGCGGTGGTAGCCTGCTGGTTGTTGGGCACCTGGTCGGCGAGGCGGTAGCGCGGCTGCAGGGTCGAGTAGATGACCGACAGGCCCACCACCACGGCGATGCCGATGAGGCTGTAGAGCCCGGGACGGCCGACCATGCGCTCGGCGATCCAGCCGCAGAAGGTGCGCAGCGCGTTGATCGCGGTATCAGCGCCGGCGGTGGAGCGGGCGAGCTTTGCTTCGCCGCGGATCAGGGTGACGGCGAGCAGCGGCAGCAGCACCAGCACGGTGACGAGCGCGATGAAGGTGGTGAGCAGCCCGGCCTGGCCGAAGGTCTTGATGAGGTCGCTGTCGGAAAACAGCAGCGCCACGAACGACACCATGGTGGTGGTGTGGGTCAGCACGCAGGCCGGCCCGACGACCGCGATGGCGCCGCGGATCGCCTGCGCCTTCGAATTGCCGGCGACGAGCCGGTCGCGGATGGCGAAGGTCAGCTGCATCGAGTCCGAGAACGAGATCACCATGATGAGCGGCGTCATCACGTTGAGGAAGATGTTGAGCTGGAAGTCGAGCCAGCCGAGCGCGCCCACTGAGATCAGGATGGCCACCAAGGGCGGCGCCGCCGCCACGATCATGAACGACACGCGCTTGAAGAACAGGATGGCCACGAGGCAACCGGCAACGAAGCCGATGGCGTTGTAGGTGATGCGGTCGCTTTCCACCGAATTGTGGATTTCGAGCTGCATCACCGGCACGCCGGCCAGTTCCGCCTTGAGGTCGGAGCCGGCGAGGTCCTCCGCCATCACCTTGCGGATCTCCTTCACGATCGGGCCGGAGCGGCTGCTCTTGGCGACCTCCGGGTTGAGCGCCAGCACGATCAGGGCGAGGGTGCCGTCGGGCGAGATCAGCTTGCCGTTGATCAGCTCGTTGGCGCGCACCTTGGCGACGACATCTTGGTACTCGGGGCCTTCCGGCAGCGGCTCGGGGAAGAGCGGCGGCGGGATGGTCTGCCCGGCCTCGGGCGGCTGCCGTGCCGAGAACATCGACAGGATCGATCGCTCTCCCTCGACGAGCTGGAGGTCGGTGACGAGGTCGCGGATCTTCTGGACGTTGTCGCGGGCGAGCAGGTTCTGGCCCGTCACCACCACCAGCACGTCGTATTCGCTCGACGGGAAGTTCTTCACCACCGCCTCGTACTGGCGGAACTGCGGCGTGTTGGAGCGGAACAGCTGGGAGAGCGAGTCGTCAACCGTGAGCTTGCCGATGCCGAAAGCGGCGAAGATCGCCACCGCCGCGAAGATGAGGCCGACGATCAGCGGCGCTTTCAACGATACGAGGCCGAGGCGCTCCGTGCCGAAGGCAAGGGCCGGCAGGCCGCGATCGGGCGTGCCGGTGCCCGATTCCGAGGATTGGACTTCGCTTTCGACGCCGTGCATCGGGCTCCCTCGATCAACCGATCGAAACATGCTGCGCGCGCCCGAGATGCCGGAGACAGGGCCGAAGCTCGTCCACCAAACCTCGACCGATGAGCCAGTCCCGCCGGGTCACGGTACACGTACCAGCCGGTACAGGTATCTGCTCATAAACGGTGTAGCCGACCTGTGCTAGTGCGGCAACACGGCGGGTTCAAGCCGGGGAACGCCGGTGTTGCGCCGTAAAGCGGCCATCAAGGCTTTCTTTATCGGCTGGCCAAGATCGGCGAAGCGAGAGCAACCGGTGACGGCTCGTGAAGGCGAGGTGGGCTGCGTAGGATCGGGGGTTAGGATCATGAGTTCCAAAGCATTTGCCGCCGCACGGCTGCGCCGCACCTGTCTGCGCACCGCCGTGCTGGCCGTGGCGCTCGGCGGCGGGTTCGGTCTCGCCGCCTGTTCCAAGACGCCGGAAGATCTCACCGCCAGCGCCGGCGCCGTACCCGGCAGCCCGCAGGACTTCGCCCAGAACGTCGGCGACCGCGTCTTCTTCGAGTCGGATTCGACCGACCTCACCCCGCGTGCCGAGGAAACGCTCAACAAGCAGGCCGCGTGGCTGCAACGCTACGACCGTGGCGCCATCACCGTGGAAGGCCACGCCGACGAGCGCGGCACCCGCGAATACAACTTCGGCCTCAGCGCCCGCCGGGCGGAGAACACCAAGCAGTACCTCGTCACCCGCGGAATCGCGGGCTCGCGCATCCGCACGACCTCCTACGGCAAGGAGCGGCCGGTGGCGGTGTGCAACGACATCTCCTGCTGGTCGCAGAACCGCCGGGCGGTGACGGTGATCGGCGAAGAACAGAGCTGACCCTGCCGCGGGCCGGCGATGGACCGATGGTGACAACGGCCTCCGTCGCGTGAGCTGTCATCGTGCTGCTCCGACTCGCCGAGGCGCACCGAAAGGTTCGAAACCGCCGCGCGCCGTCCGGTTCACTGCTCTTGCGAGAAACTCCACCTACGAAGTTCGAGGGCGTGCGCGAGGGCGCTGCCACCACACCGCAGACACCGCGCTTCCAGCATCGACCTCGCATCGAATCGGGCAGCGGTGTCGGCACGAACGGCCGACTGCGGCAACTCAGGGCGCGGCTGAACGTCGTCGGACCTCTGAAGAGCCGGCCGGAGATCGGCTCCGGTGCGATGCTCTGAATTGTTGCGCGGCATCGGATTTGTGCGAAAACCGCTGCACCCTTTTCGGTCCGACGCTGAAGAACGCCTCGCGTTTTCCTGAGGCGAGCGAGGCGACGTTGTCGCTTGGCTGCGACAAGAGCTTCAGATCTTTCGTTCCGAATGCGGAAAGTTTCTTGCCGGGAGCAGCCGATCGATCGGCTTGGCGTCAGGCAGCGCCGCCATCGTCGGCTTCGTTGCTCTTCTGGGACGCGATCTGTCGGACGCGTCGCGGCAGCTCGCGTACCAGCGCGGTGCGCCGGAATGGCGTCATCTTCTTCCAGGCACGGATCTCGGGGATGGTCCGGCCGCAGCCGTGACACCATCCCGTTCGCCCGTCGAACTGGCAGACCGAAATGCAGGGATCGTTGGTTTTCACGGCTCGGCTTCGACACGTCTCATCACGCGACCGGGGCAGAAACGGCGCGGCGACGGATGGGAAACAACCTAGAACATCGAACGGGAAGGTGCACGGCGCTTTTCAAGCGAACCCGACCCCACAGGACGAACCAAAGCTTCCGTTCCGCCCTGCCCGCCCCTCGCACACGAGGATCGAGCCTGCCTGCGCCGACTGGCGTGTTCGACCGCCGATCCTCGACTGCTTTAGATGGAATGCGTTACGCCCGATTGCACGACGCAAAAACGAAATCTGCTTCGAATGCAACATGTGAGCGGGCTTGCGACAGGCTGCTCAGCCGGCGTCGCCCCGCCGCATCCCGTAACGTCCCAGCTTCTTGATGAAGCCGCCCCTCGACAGGCCGAGCCGCCGCGCCGCCTCCGACTGGTTGCCGCCGGTGTCGTCGAGCGCCCGGCTCAGCATCCGCGCTTCCAGCGCGAGAACGGCCTGCTCCAGCGTCACGCCCTCAGCCGGCGGGCAGGCGACGGCGCGGTCGTCTCCGCAAGCGAACCGCAGCGTGTCGGCATCGACGACATTCTTCTCGGCGATGGCGGCGGCGGTTTCGACCACCGTGCGCAACTCGCGCACGTTGCCGGACCAGGACCGCTCCGCCAGGAAGGCGGACGCGTCCGCCGACAGTTTCGCTTTCGGAAAGCCTCGTCGGAGGAAGCAGGCGGCGAGGAGCGTCACGTCCGCGGGACGCTCGGCAAGGCTCGGGGTGCGCAGGATCATGCCGCGGAGGCGGTAGAACAGATCTTCGCGGAACGAGCCGTCCCGCAACATGGCATCGAGGTCGCGATGCGTCGCCGCCACCACGCGGACATCGGATCGCCGCTGCACCCGGCCGCCGACCTGCACGAAGGTCCCCTCCTGCAGGAAGCGCAGCAGCTTGACCTGCAACGGCAGCGGCATCTCGCCGACCTCGTCCAGGAACAGCGTGCCCTTGTCAGCGCCGTGGTGCTCGCCTTCCTCGTCGCGCCCGGGGTCGGCTGCCTCGCGCTCGACCTCATCGCCGCCATCGCGGACCGGATGTCGGCCTCTCCCTCCTTCGACGTGGCGGCGGTCGTCTTCGTCCCGCTGGGCCTCGCCTTCGGGGCTTATCCCATCGCCCTGGTGTTCGGCGTACCGGCCTACCTGCTCGTTCGCGACTTCCGGGTCGACCTCATGGGGTCCGCGTCCGTGGGCGCGCTGGTGGCCACGGCGCCGTTCCTGCTGGCGTTCATCGTATGGGGTTTCTCGCCTCGCGATCAGGCGACCGAACTCGCCTTCATCGCCGCAGTCGGGGCATCGGGTGCCGTGGCCGGCGTCGCCTTCTGGGCGATGACCTTTCGCCGATTGCCGCGGCGGCCGAGGGTCGCGAAGGTCCCTGCATCAACGACGTCGCCCGAGTCCGCTTCGCCGCAGCATCGTTCGGTGGAGCCCCACGCTGCGGAGCCCTGGCGACTCACGTCGTGATGCGCGGCCGAGGCGCCGACTGCGACCAACCTCGGCAGCACCCATTCCACACCGGCGACCAGCCTTGTCGAAGCGCGCCCGGACGCAACCGCATCCGGGCGCCATGTCGCCGCGATCAAGAGATGTCGAAGCGGTCCAGGTTCATCACCTTCGTCCAGGCCGACACGAAGTCGCGGACGAACGCCGTTTGCGCATCGTCGCAGGCGTACACCTCCGCGGTGGCGCGGAGCTGCGAGTTCGAGCCAAAGACGAGGTCGACGCGGGTCGCGGTCCACTTCACGTTGCCCGCGCGGTCGCGGCCCTCGAACACGCCATCCGAGGCACCGAGCGCCGACCACTTCGTGCCCATGTCGAGCAGGTTCACGAAGAAGTCGTTGGTCAAGGTTTCCGGCCGCTCGGTGAACACGCCGTGCGGCGCCTGCTTGAGGTTGGCATTGAGCACGCGCAGGCCGCCGATGAGCACCGTCATCTCGGGCGCGCTCAGCGTCAGCAACTGCGCCCGGTCGACCAGCAGGTCTTCCGCCGATACGGAATACCGCATCTTGGCGTAGTTGCGGAAACCGTCCGCCGTCGGCTCCATCACCGCGAAGGAGTGGACGTCGGTCTGCTCCTGAGAGGCGTCCATGCGGCCGAGCACCACGGGAACCTCGATGTCGTGTCCCCCGCGCTTGGCGGCCTGCTCGATCCCGGCGCTGCCGGCAATGACGATCAGGTCGGCCAGCGACACCTTCTTGCCGCCGGTCTGCGCAGCGTTGAAGTCGTGCTGGATCGCTTCGAGCTTGGCGAGCACGGCCGCCGTCTGGGCAGGGTTGTTGACCTCCCAGTTCTTCTGCGGCTCAAGGCGCAGGCGGGCACCGTTGGCGCCGCCGCGCTTGTCCGAGCCGCGGAAGGTGGCAGCCGACGCCCAAGCCGTCGAGACCAGCTCCGACACCGACAGCCCGGATTCGAGGATCCTGGCCTTGAGCGTCGCGACATCCGCCGCCTCGATCAGTTCGTGATCGAGCGCCGGAATGGGATCCTGCCACAGCAGCTCCTCCTTCGGGATCTCCGGCCCGAGATAGCGCGTGACCGGGCCCATGTCGCGGTGTGTCAGCTTGTACCAAGCGCGGCCGAAGGCATCGGCGAACTGATCGGGGTTGTCGTGGTAGCGCTTCGAGATCGGCCCGTAGATCGGGTCCATCTTCAAAGCCATGTCCGAGGTGAGCATCATCGGAGCGTGCCGCTTGGCTGGATCGTGGGCGTCGGGAACGGTGTTGGCGCCGCCCTCACCCGTGGGGGTCCACTGCCATGCGCCGGCCGGGCTCTTGGTCAGCTCCCAGTCATGGGCGAACAGGGCGTCGAAGTAGCCGTTGTCCCACTTGGTCGGGGTCGCGTTCCACGCGCCTTCGAGCCCGCTGGTGATGGTGTCGCCACCCTTGCCGCTGCCGAAGCTGTTGATCCAGCCCAGGCCCTGGTGCTCGATGGCAGCGCCTTCGGGTTCGGGACCGACGTTGCCGTCGGGGCTGGCGGCGCCGTGGACCTTGCCGAAGGTGTGGCCGCCGGCGATCAAGGCGACGGTTTCCTCGTCGTTCATCGCCATGCGCCCGAAGGTTTCACGGATGTCGCGAGCCGAGCCGAGCGGGTCGGGCTTGCCGTTGGGTCCTTCCGGATTGACGTAGATCAGGCCCATCTGCACGGCCGCGAGGGGATTGGCGAGGTCGCGTTCGCCGGTATAGCGGTTGTCGCCGAGCCAGGTGTCCTCCGGACCCCAGTAGATGTCCTCCTCCGGCTCGAACGTATCAACGCGCCCGCCGCCGAAACCGAAGGTTTCGAACCCCATCGACTCCAGCGCGCAGTTGCCGGCGAGAATGATGAGGTCGCCCCACGAGATCTTGGCGCCGTACTTCTGCTTGATCGGCCAGAGCAGCCGACGAGCCTTGTCGAGGTTGGCGTTGTCCGGCCAGCTGTTCAGCGGCGCGAAACGCTGCGTGCCCGCCGTCGAGCCGCCGCGCCCGTCGGCGGTGCGGTAGGTGCCGGCGCTGTGCCACGCCATGCGGATGAAGAAAGGCCCGTAGTGCCCGTAATCGGCCGGCCACCAGTCCTGCGACTCGGTCATCAGCGCGAAGATGTCCTGCTTCAGGGCGTGCAGGTCGAGCTTCTTGAACTCTTCGGCGTAGTTGAATGTCTCGCCCATCGGGGTGGTCACGGACGAGTTCTGGTGCAAAATCCTAAGATTCAGCTGGTTCGGCCACCAAACGTTGTTCGACATCTTCAGCAAAACGGCGTTCTGGTCGGACCCGTGCCCGAAGGGACAGTTGCCCTCGCTGTTGTCTCGATTGCCGCTCATGGTGATCTCCGTCCCGTTTGCATCGATCGACCGTGGGCGTGGACCAGGGTCGAAACGTTTTGTGAAGCCTGATCTGGGGCGCCACCCGCCCTTGTGAAAGGCGGCCGACGCCGGAAGCGCCGCGCTTCGCCGGTCGGCGGGCGGTGCTGCCGCATGACGACCGACCTGAACCGGCACCCGCTATGCTGCCGCGCCTGCCATCGGCAAGATCATAGCCATTTTCGAAGCAAAAGGAAAAGCCCTTCCATTCGATCGATGCTATAGGCATCGCCTATGAGCAGAAATCAGCCGGCGTCGTGAACGTCCAGGATCTACGCTATCTCCTCGCCTTGGCGCAGCACGAGAATTTCGGGCGGGCGGCAAGCGCCTGCGGCATCAGCCAGCCGACCTTGTCCGTCCAGGTCCGCAAGCTGGAGGAAGCGCTTGGCGTCACGCTGTTCGAACGCACAAGCAAGGGGGCTATGCGGACAGCCGCTTGCGAGCGGCTGATCGGCCATGCCCGCGTCGCGGTCGCGGAAACGGATGCGATGCTCGCCGTGGCGCGCAACCTCGGTGACCCGCTGGCCGGCCGTTTTCGGCTCGGCATGATCCCGACGTTGGCACCCTACCTCCTTCCCCTGATCTTCGACCCCATCCGCCAGGCGCTGCCGGCGCTTGAGGTCGAGCCGTGGGAGGATCTGACCCCGGCACTGCTGGAGCGCTTGCGGGCCCACGAACTCGATGCCGTTCTGCTGGCGACAGAGCCGGATGGGGCGGACCTGACGAGCCGGGCGCTCTTCGTCGAGCCGTTCCTCGCGGCCCTGCCGCCCGAGCACCCGCTGGCCAACCGCGCGGCCGTCGACGAGGCGGATCTGGCGCGCGACATTCTTGTCCTTGCCGATGGGCACTGCCTGCGCGATCAGGCGCTGACCGCCTGCGGCGCGAGCGGTGCCCTGGGCGGCGCCATGCGAGCCGCGAGCCTCACGACGCTGCTGAACATGGTGGCCGCCGGCTACGGGACGACGCTGGTTCCCGGACTCGCCGCCGGCGCGGCGCAGGATACCGGGCTCACGCTGCGTCCGTTGGCGGCGCGGGCGGGACGAACCGTGCGGATCGCCTCGCGCGCGCAGTTCGCGCGGCGCGCGGCAACCGAGGCGGTGGGCGATGTCATCGCGGCCCGGCTTCGCGGCTTCGCGGACGTGGCGGCTGTGTAAGCCGGCCCGGCCGGCGGAAGCGGGCATCCGCCGCGACGGGCGGCGCCCGCCTCCGGCGATGATCGAAGGCTTGCTGAAGCCCGGGGCGAAAGGCATGGCAGCGGACGACATCCTCATCGACGGCGCCACCAGCGACGCGGGGCGTCTCGGCGCCGTACACGCGGCGACGTCTTGGACCGCGCCCGGCGCTCGCGGATTGCGCCGAGCGGGTCGTTGCGCTCGCCACGGGTCACAAATCAGCGTGGAATCGCGGCGGCCGCGCGTATCGTGTTTCACCTCCGCTATGCCGGCTGCATCGCGCGAGTTCGGGCTCTTGTTTCCGAAAGGGCTGCGAGGGCCCTGTCCCTCGCCATCCCGCGACTTTGCATGTGGTGGCGCGAAGAACAGGCCGAGGCCCGCGGAGGTTGGCGACCTCATCGGGCGAGCTGCCGATCGATCGAACGGCGGTTGCCAAGGTCGTGCGGCCGGCCTCATTTGCTGGAAATCGTTTCAACCATATCCCATCGAGGGCAGATCCATGAAGGTTGCCGCCGATCTATGCATCGTGCCGATGGGCGTCGGACCGTCGGTGTCGCCCTACGTCCGCGAACTCAAGGCGATCATCGAGGCAAGCGGCCTTACCGCCGTCATGCATCCCAACGGCACCAACATCGAAGGCGAGTTGAACGACATCTGCCGCCTCGCCGAGCGCTGCGAGGCCAAGCTCGCGGAGATGGGTGTCCAGCGCACGTTCTTCACGCTGATCTTCTCGACCCGTCGGGACAAGGCGCAGTCGATGGCCGACAAGATCGCGGCGGTGTCTTGAAGCCGCGACGCAAAGGCGAACGGATCTTGCAAGCGATCCTCCCAGGAACAGCCACCCCAACGACAGCCACACCTCGTCGCGGCTGGTCCAACGTCTAGGCAGCCAACCGCCGGCCGCCTCCCATAGACTCACTTCGTCATCCCTCTCGCACGACGAACAGCTCCGACCGAGGCACCATGTCGCTCCTTGTCATCATCCTGATCGTGGTGCTGCTGTTCGGCGGCGGCGGGTATTACGGCTATTCCAGCGGCGGCTTCGGCCTGGGCGGGCTCGGCGGCATCGGCGGCCTGCTGATCCTGCTGCTGGTCCTCTACCTGGTTTTCGGACACGGCCGCATCTGAGCAGGCCCGCGAAAGCTTGCCCGCGACTTGCCCAAACGACCCGCGCCCCTGCCGCCGACCGGCAGGCGGCGGAGCCGACGCCTACCGCTGCAGCAGGTCCTCGACAAGGATCGGCGTCTTGCGGACGCGAATGCCGGTCGCGTTGTAGACCGCGTTGGCGATGGCCGCCGGCATGCCGACGATGCCGATCTCGCCGACCGCCTTGACCCCGATCAGGTTGACCGCCGTATCCGTCTCGTCGATCGTTTCCACGATCACCTCGCCGATGTCGGCCGACGTGGCGATGTGGTAGCCCGCGAGGTCGGCATTGGCGAACTTGGCCTGCGGACCATCGACCTTGCTCTGCTCCAGCAGGGCGAAGCCGGCGCCCCACACCATGCCGCCGGCAAGGTTGGAATGGGCCGTGCGCTCGTTGATGATCTTGCCGCAGGCGAAGACGCCAACCATGCGCGCGATGCGGATCGTGCGCAGGATGGGATCGACGTGCACCTCGGCGAACTGCGCCCCGAAGGAGAAGCTCGACACGTCCGAGATCGGCCCGGCCATCGCCATGCTGCCGTCGAGGCCGCCCCTCGCCTTCTTCTCGTCCATGGAGCGCGGCTTCCATTCCGCCAGTTCGGCCACTTCGGGCCAGCCCAGCCCCGCCAGCACGTCGGCGAGCGCATGGGCCTGACCACCGGGCGCCATGATCCTGCCGTCGGCGAACGCCAGGGTCGAAGGCACGATCCCGGCGAAGGGCGTGCCCTCGCCGGCCGTCGCCGCCGTCGCCAGACGGTCACGCAGAGCGACCGCCGCCTTGTGGATCGCCGAACCTGCCGAGCCGGTGGTGATCGAGCCCCCCGCCATCGGACCCGACGGCAGGATGGTGTCGCCGAGCTTCACGGTGATCGATGCCTCGGGGACACCGAGCACGACGCCGGCGATGCTGCCGAGCACGGTATAGGCGCCGGTACCGAGGTCATGCGCCGCTGTTTCGACCAGCAGCGACCCGTTCCCCTTCAAGGTGACGCGTGCGGCCGCGGGTGCCATCGCCGACGGATAGGTCGCCGTGGCGCAGCCGTAGCCGACGAGCGTGCCGTCGGGCAAGGTCGTGGAGCCCGGCGTCGCCTTGCGGTTGTTCCAGCCGAACAGCTCGGCGCCGCGCTCGAAGCACTGCACCAGCGAGCGGCTCGACCAGGGCACGCCCTTCATCGGGTCCACCGCCGGCTCGTTCTTCAGGCGCAAGGCGATCGGGTCCATGTCGAGCGCCTCGGCAAGCTCGTCCATCGCGCTTTCGAAACCGAAGAACGAGGAGGCTTCGGCCGGAGCGCGCTGGAAGCCGGGCGTGTTGACGTCGGTCGCCACCGTGCCCTGCCTGGTGCGCAGCGTGGTGGAATCGTACATGCGCGAGATCGCCGTCGAGCCGGGAAAGGCGACGTGGTCGATGGCCGAGCTTTGCCCGGTTTCCTCGAAGATGATGGCTGTGAGCGTGCCGTCGCGCTCGGCCCCCAGGGCAACCCTGGCGCGGGTCGCCGGGCGGAACGAGCCAACCGTCCACATCGCGTCGCGCGGGACGTAGAGCTTCACCGGGCGGCCGAGCCGGCGCGCGGCTTCGGCGATCAGCACGACATGGGGCAGGATGGTCGCCTTGGAGCCGAAGCCGCCGCCGACGTAGGGGCATTCCACATGGACGTTCGCCATCGGTATGCCGAAGATCTTGGCGAGGCCGGCCTGGGTGCCGACGACCCACTGGCTCGGCACGTTCACGGTGAGCCTGTCGTCCGACCAAGCGGCCGTGGTGGCGTAGAGTTCGATCGGGTTGTGGTGCTGCGCCGGCGTATCGTAGCGCAGGTCGATTTTCACCGGCGCCGCGGCGAGGGCAGCATCGGCGTCACCCTTCTTCAGCGAGGCCTTCTCGTTCACTTCCGGGGCGGTGCGCGGCTTGTCCATGTCGGCCGAGGCCGCTTCCGCGGCGTAGCCGACCTTCACGCCGGCCGCAGCCTCCTCGGCGGCTTCCAGCGTGTCCGCGAGCACCAGCCCGACGATCTGCCCGGAATAATGCACGGCGTCGGACGACAGCGGCATGAAGGAAGACTGCATGTGGCCACCCTTCATCGCGAACGTCTCGTCCCCCATGCCGTGCTCGAAAGCGCCGCGGTTGAAGCTGCGGTGGGTGAGCACGAGGGCGACGCCGGGCACGGCTTCGGCCGCCGCCGTGTCGATCGAGGTGATCGCGCCCCTGGCGGTGGTGGATCGCACCAGGGCGGCATAGGCCGTGCCGGCGTGCGGGAAGTCGGCGGCGTAGCGGGCGGTGCCGGCCGCCTTGAGCGCGGCGTCTCGGCGCACCGCGCCGGTGGCCTGGATGGATGCCGAGGTTGCGGGCATTAGTGTCTCCCTGCGGCGACGAGCACCGCCTTGGCGACCGCGTTGCGGCCGAGTTCGATCTTGAAGGCATTGTCGCCGCGCGGCTGCGCGTCGGCGAAGGCTGCGGTGCCGGCGGCGAAGGCGAGGTCGCGGGTCAGCGTCCGCCCCGTCAGGACATCGCCGGCGGCTGCGGCGCGCCAAGGCTTGCTGGCGACGCCCCCGAGCGCGACCCGCGCCTCGGTGACGGTATCGCCGTCCATCGCCAAGGCCACGGCGGCGGAGACGACGGCGTAGGCGTAGGACCGGCGGTCGCGCACCTTGAGATAGGTCGAGTGCCGCCCGGCCGACGTCGCCTGGACGAGGATGGCGGTGATGATCTCGCCCGGTCGCAGCGTCGTTTCAAGGGCCGGATCCTCGCCGTAGGGCCGGTGCAGCTCGGCGAAGGGGATGGTGCGCCGGCCCGCCGCCGAAGCGATCTCGACGGTGGTGTCGAAGGCGGCCAGCGTCGTGCCCCAGTCGCCGGGATAGGTGGCGATGCATCGGTCGGAGGCGCCGAACAGGGCCATGTCGCGGGTGTCGCCGTTGATCGCCGCGCAGCCGCTGCCAACCCGGCGCTTGTTGCAGGGCGAGGTGCCGTCGCGGAAGTACGGGCAGCGCGTGCGCTGCAGGATGTTGCCGCCGACGCTCGCGGCAATACGCAGCTGCTGCGAGGCGGCCAGCTGCAGGCTTTCCACCAGCGCGGGATAGTTCGCCTTCAGCGTCGCATCCTCGGCCACATCGGCCATCTTGGCGAGGGCACCGAAGCGCAGCACCGGGCCACTGGTGTCGAAGGCGGCGAGTTCGTCGAGGCGGCCGATGTCGACGAGGCGGGACGGCGACCACAGGTCGCCGCGCAAAAGGTCGACCATGGTCGTGCCGCCGGCGAGGATGGCCGCGCCGGGCAACGCCGCCTCGCGAAGGGCGTCGTCCATGGAGGTGGCGCGATGGTAGGTGAAGGGCTGCATCTCAGGCCCTCCCGCCGGCGGCTGATCCGGCGACCTCGCGGATCGCCGACACGATGTTGGGATAAGCGCCGCAGCGACACAGGTTGCCGCTCATGAATTCGCGGATCTCGTCGTCGCTACGGGCGTGCCCTTCGGCGACGCAGGCCACCGCGGACATGATCTGCCCCGGCGTGCAGTAGCCGCACTGCAGCGCATCGTGGGCGACGAAGGCGGCCTGCATCGGATGCGGCGTGCCGTCGCTGGCGGCGAGGCCCTCGATCGTGGTGATCTGGCGGCCCTCCGCCATGGCGGCGAGCATCAGGCAGCTGAGCTGACGGCGCCCGTCGACGTGCACGGTGCAGGCCCCGCAGGTGCCGTGGTTGCAGCCAACCTTGGTCCCGGTCAGGCCGAGGTGCTCGCGCAGGGCGTCGAGAAGGGTCGTGCGGCTGTCGACGGCGAGCGCGCAGGCGCGACCGTTGATGTCGAGATGCAGCTGCAGCGGCGCTCCCGATGGTCGGACGTCATCGGTCATCAGGCATCTTCCATTGAGCGAACAGAGCCGTTTTAACAAGGCATCGCCCTCATGGTTGCCGAGCGCGCGCAGGGTCACGAACGCGCATTCCACGGCTGCGAATCACGCATGTCCGCAAGGCAGGCGCCCTGAAGCGCGGCAGAACGGGGATCGTCCCGTGGGACGGAGGCGGCGGTCGCGTATCGGGCGCGGGAACGCCCGTCGTTCATGCGCCAGTCAAGGCGCTGCCGCGCCGACAGATGTGCACCCACTACTGGCCGACAGCGGTGGCCATCTCCGTTTCGAACGCTGAAGCAGTTCTCCCGTCGCCGGCCTGGAGCGCTTTCTGGTGGCGCATGCGGCGTCGCGCGACTTGACGAAAGGGGGAGCCCGCTTGAAAGGTCAGCGCCATCGGATCTCGATCAGCCCGCAGCGATGTTCCGTCGGCGAGCCGGGCTGCGACAGGGAGCCCACGATGCCGCGCTCAACAGCCGGAACTCCCGCCCCGTGAGGCGTTTTGTCCGCTTGCATCGCCGGGCGTCCTTCCGGCGGGCGATCCGCTTCCCACGGAGCCATATCGTGCCAGACCGTTTCGCGCCGGGCCGTCTGACCGGCACCGGCGCCCTGATCGGCACCGCTCTCGCCCTGTCGGGCTGCGAGGGCAACCTGCTCGATCCGGCCGGCCCGGTCGGCGCGGCCGAACGCACCATCCTGCTCGACGCCACTTTCATCATGCTGGCGATCATCGGGCCGATCATCATCGCCACGCCGCTGATGGCCTGGTGGTTCCGCCAAGGCAATGCCAAGGCGACCTACCGGCCGGATTGGGCCTATTCCGGCCGCGTCGAGCTGCTGATCTGGTCGGTGCCGCTGCTCACCATCATCTTCCTCGGCGGCATCGCCTGGGTCGGCTCGCACGACCTCGATCCGGCGGTTCCCATCGCCTCGGCCAAGAAGCCGCTGGAAGTGCAGGTGGTGTCGCTCGACTGGAAATGGCTGTTCATCTACCCCGAGCAGCATGTCGCCTCGGTCAACCAGCTGGTGATGCCGGCCGGCACGCCCGTGCATTTCAACCTGTCGTCCTCGGGCGTGTGGAACTCTTTCTTCGTGCCTCGCCTCGGCAGCCAGATCTACACGATGAAGGGCATGGCCTCGCAGCTCAACCTGATGGCCGATCACGAGGGCAGCTACTTCGGCCTGTCCACGCATTTCAGCGGCGACGGCTTCTCCGACATGACGTTCCCCGTGCGCTCCGTGTCTGACGGCGCCTTCGACGATTGGATCAAGGCGGCGCAGTCCAAGGGGCCGACGCTGGACGACGCCACCTACGGCGACCTCGAAAAGCAGAGCACCGCCGTGCCGCCGATGACCTATTCGTCCGTCGCTCCCGAACTGTTCACCCGGATCGTGTCCGAAAAGGTGCCGGCCGGACCGGGCCCCGCGCAGAGCACCAGCGGTCAGCCCGATGTCGTGCCCAAGGGCGGCAGCTGAGCCGTGCCGCATCCCGCCGCGACCACTTCCCCCTTCACCACAGGACTCCCATGACCCTGTTCGGCGTGCCCGTGCTCGGCAAGCTCACCCTCGCCGCCATCCCGTTGGACCAGCCCATCCCCCTCGTCGCCTCGTGCGTGGTCGGGCTCATTTTAGCGGGCGTGATCGGCTGGGTCGTGTTCGCCGGGCACTTCCCTTACATCTGGCGCGAATGGATCACCTCCGTCGACCACAAGCGCATCGGGGTGATGTACACGATCCTCGGCCTGGTGATGCTGATCCGCGGCTTCTCCGACGTCGTGCTGATGCGCTCGCAGCAGGAATTCGCCTACAAGGCGGCGGGCTATCTCCCGCCCGAGCACTACAACCAGATCTTCTCGGCGCACGGCACAATCATGATCTTCTTCGGCGCGATGCCGTTCATCATCGGGTTGATGAACTTCGTCCTGCCGCTGCAGCTCGGCGTCCGCGACGTCGCCTTTCCCACCCTCAACTCGGTGGCGTTCTGGCTCACCGCCACCGGTGCCCTGCTGTGCAACATGTCGCTTGTCATCGGCGAGTTCTCACGCACCGGCTGGCTACCCTATCCGCCGCTGTCGGAGCTGAAGTACTCGCCCGGTGTCGGCGTCGACTACTACCTCTTCGCGCTGCAGATCTCCGGTATCGGCACGCTGATGTCGGGCATCAATCTCACCACCACCATCCTGAAGATGCGCGCGCCGGGAATGAGCTACCTGCGCATGCCGATATTCTGCTGGACGGCACTTGCCGGCAACCTGCTCATCGTCGCCGCCTTCCCCATCCTCACCGCCGTTCTCGCAATGCTGACGCTCGACCGCTACCTCGGCTTCCATTTCTTCACCGACGAGATGGGCGGCAACTCGATGATGTTCATGAACCTCGCCTGGGCGTGGGGCCATCCCGAGGTGTACATCCTGGCGCTGCCCTCCTACGGCATCTTCTCCGAGGTGATCTCGACCTTCTCGGGCAAGCCGCTGTTCGGCTACCGGTCGATGGTGGCCGCCACCATGGCGATCTTCGTGCTCGCCTTCATGGTCTGGCTGCACCACTTCTTCACCATGGGCGCCGGCGGCGACGTCAACGGCATCTTCGGCATCACATCCATGATCATCGCCGTGCCCACCGGCGTGAAGGTGTTCGACTGGCTCGCCACCATGTACGGCGGCCGCGTCCGCTTCACGACGCCGATGCTTTGGTCGCTGGGCTTCATCATGACCTTCGTGGTGGGCGGGGCCACAGGCGTGCTGCTCGCCGTGCCCCCGGCGGACTTCGTTCTCCATAATTCGCTGTTCCTGGTGGCGCACTTCCACAACGTCATGGTGTCGTCGGTGATCTTCGCCGCCTTTGCCGGCTATTCCTACTGGTTCCCCAAGGCGTTCGGCTTCAAGCTCCACGAGGGCTGGGGCAAGGCGGCGGTTGGGTTCGCGGTGGCCGGACTCGTGGGCGTGTTCCTGCCGATGTACGTGCTGGGTCTGCTCGGCATGACGCGGCGCCTGCAGCACTACGACATCGCCGCTTGGCACCCTTGGGTGCTGGCCGCCGGCTTCGGCGTGCTGATCCTCGCCGCCGGCGTGGCCTGCCAGATCATCCAGCTCGTGGTGTCGATCCGCGACCGCGAGGCCCTGCGCGACGAAACCGGCGACCCGTGGGATGGCCGTTCGCTGGAATGGGCGACCTCCTCGCCGCCGCCGGTGTTCAACTTCGCCGTCCTGCCGCAGGTGCACGGCGAAGAAGCCTATTGGGCGATCAAGCATCGGGCCCGCGAGCAGGCCCGCCTGCGAGACGAACCGGATTACGAGCACATAGAGATGCCGCTCAACAACCCGACCGGCTTCACCTGCGCCTTCTTCGCGACGGTGATCGGCTTCGCCATGATCTGGCACATCTGGTGGCTGGCCATCGTCGGCCTCATCGGCGCCTTCGCCACCTTCGTCGTCTTCGCCTGGCGCAATCGGGTCGAATATGAGATCCCCGCCGACGTCGTGGGCAAGCTCGATCGGGCAAACCGCGCAACCAGGACGGAGGCCCTGACCAGCCTGCGCCGCAAGGTCGCCGCGTGAGCGACGCCGCATTCCAGCCGGGTGCCGGCATGGGTGCCGGTTTGGGTGCCGGTTTGGGTGCCGAGCCATCCCGGCGACAACCCAGGGATCCCAACCATCTCGGTCACGCGCCGGGCGGCGAGGGCGGGTCGAAGGCAGCCGGCCGGGGGACCGGCGGCCCGTCGTCCAAGCGCATCGTCGTCGGCTACGGCTTCTGGCTGTTCATCCTGTCCGACATCGTCATGTTCTCGGCCTTCTTCGCAGCGTATGCCGTGCTGCAGACCGGCACGGCGGACGGTCCGACCGGCCGCCAGCTGTTCGATCTGAGCAACACCGCGATCGAAACGGCTTGCCTGCTGGCGTCGAGCTTCACCTGCGGCCTCGCCAGCCTGGCGCTGGTGTCGCGCAAGTCCCTACCCTTCTACGGCGCGATGGCGATCACCTTCGCCTTCGGCGCTCTTTTCCTCGGGTTGGAGATGAAGGAGTTCGCCGAGCTGGTCGCGCGAGGCGCCGGTCCGACCCGCTCGGCCTTCCTCACCGCCTTCTTCACCCTTGTCGGCTGCCACGGCCTGCACGTCACCGCCGGCCTGATGTGGCTGCTGACCATGATGGCCCAGGTCTTCGCCAAGGGGTTCCGGGCCGACATCGTGCGTCGCACCATGTGCTTCGCCCTGTTCTGGCACGCCCTCGACATCATCTGGGTGGCGGTCTTCACCATCGTCTACCTGATGGGCGTGCTCGCCTGAGGAGTTCCGCAAGGAAACGCTGACATGACCGACGCAACCAGCCACAACGAGAGCCATCACTCGGATACCGCACCCGGCGACGAATTCGGCGGCGAGGACGACGTCGGCGCTGGTATCCGTGGCTACCTGATCGGCCTCGCCCTGGCGACGGTCCTCACGCTCGCCTCGTTTTCCGTGCTGAGGTACCACTACGTCTGGGGACCGGCCGTCCCCGTGGCCCTCATCACCTTCGCCATCGCGCAGATGGGCGTGCACCTCGTCTTCTTCCTCCACATCACCACCGGCCCCGACAACATCAACAACGTGATGGCGCTGGCCTTCGGCGTGCTGATCGTCGTTCTGCTCCTCGGCGGCTCGCTATGGATCATGGCGCACCTCAACCGCAACATGACGGTGAACCCGGCCGGCATGCCGATGCCGATGCAAATGCAGCACTGACCGCCTCGCCGATGGCGAGGCTCTGCTCCGGCAGCCGCCTCAACGGGCCCTCGATGGCGATCATCCCGAGCGTTTCGAGCCCGACGGGCTCAGGCTGGCTGCGCGATCCGGTCGTCTGAACCACAGGATGCCTCGAGGGTTGAGCCACCATGTCAGACAGCCAGAACCAGACGTCGCCCGACGATCACCTCAACCCCAAGCTCATCGATGCGAGGCGGCGGGAAATGGCGATGGAGCATCTCGTCTTCGGAACGATCCGCTTCCTCGCACATCGTCATCCCGAACTGCTCGACCAGCTCGAAGGCAGTCTCGACCACCTTTGGGATCCCGACCACGGCGAAGCGAGGAACGACGAGGCGTGCCGCAACATTGCCCGGCGCATGCTGAAGAGCTTGCGAGCGGAGGCCTAAAGCGTCGGATCCGGTCCGATGCCCTGACTTGTTGTGCCGCATCGGATTTGCCCGAAAACCGCTGCGCACTTTCGGTCCGATGCTTTTATCGTCGCAGCGGTGGCAGGACTTGCTGTTCACGGCTGAACCGCGCTTCGGATAGCGGCAGGCCCGGCATCGAGGCGACTTGGGCGAGCGCGGCGCGCAGAAGCGTCAGCTTTTCGCCAGCACGCCCGCACCGAGGCGGGGCAGGCCGATGCGGGCCATTACCGCCTCGCGCGAGTGGCCCTCCTGGCGGAAAGCGCGCAACGCCTTGGCGCGCAGGCTCTTTGACAGCTTCTGTCCCGACCCGTCGCGTAGCACGGCGTGATGGTGGTAGTTGGGCGCCGGCAGTTCCAGCAGCACCTGCAGCAGGCGGTGAAGGTGGGTCGCCATGAACAGGTCCTCGCCGCGCACCACGTCGGTCACACCCTGCGACGCGTCGTCGACGACCACGGCGACATGGTAGCTCGTCGCGATGTCGCGGCGCGACAGCACCGCATCGCCCCAGATCGCCGGCGTCGCCTGCTCCTCGAAGCGATGGGTGCCGCCGCGATACTCACCCCAGGTCAGCCCGCCCCCGCCGGGTGTGTCGCAGAGAACCTGTAGGGCTCGGTCCATGTCGAGACGATAGCTCGCCCGCTCGCCGGCGGCGAAGCGTTGGGCCCGGCGCTCGGCCGAGCAATGCTTGCAGCTGCCGGGATAGAGCGGCGTGCCGTCGGGATCGCTCGGCCAGTTCGGCCGCCCGGCGACGGCGGCCATGATGTCGCCCCGCGTGCAGAAGCAGGGATAGATGAGGCCGCGCCGTTCCAAGCGGCGCAACGCTTCGGCGTAATCGTGGAAGTGATCGGACTGGCGCCGCACCGGTCGCTCCCAGCTCAGGCCGAGCCAGCCGAGATCGTCCAGGATCGCCCGCTCGAACTCCGGCCGGCAGCGGGTCGTATCGATGTTCTCCATGCGCAGAAGCAGGCGCCCGCCGGTGTCCTTGACGAGCAGGCCGTTCATCAGGGCGGAGTAGGCGTGCCCGAGGTGCAGATAGCCGTTGGGTGAAGGCGCGAAGCGGGCGACGGTTCGGGCGAAGGTCGAGGTCATTGAGCTTGCGATCCCTGGCCGAGTCGTTTCTCAGTCATAGTTAATGCCAAGGTTGGACTCGCCAATGGGCCGGCGCGATCTCGTCGCATTCGCCGGCCCGGCTTGCCGGCCCAGCTTGCCGGCCCAGCTTGCCGGCCCAGCTTGCCGGCATGGCGGGCGCAGCCTTATCTGTGTCGGGCCGATCGGAGCCGCATCGCAGGCCCGGACATGGTCATCGAGTTTGACGGGTTTCGGCGTGCCGCCAAGAAAAAAAGCATCGCTGTCCGGCACCCCGGCGTCTCCGCCCGCGGTGGCAGGCCATCTGCGCGCGCCCGTTCTGGCTGACGAGCCGGCCTTCGCCGCCGCGCTCGTAGCCCTGGCGAGCCTGGACGAGGCGTTCGTGGCGAGGCTGCGCGCGGCCGGCGCCGAGCCCCGGCTGCGCCGCCGAGCCCCGGGTTTCGAGGGTCTCGCCGCCATCGTGGTGGCGCAGCAGGTCTCGACGGCAAGCGCCGAGGCGATCTTCGCGAGGGTGCAGGCCCGCTTCCCCTGCCTCGACGCGGCGGCGATCGCGGCTGCTTCCGATGGGGAGCTGCGGGTTTGCGGCCTGTCGGCCGGCAAGACGCGGACCCTGCGCGCGATCGCGGAGGCTGTCGGCGACGGCCGGCTCGACTTCGCCGCGCTGGCCGCCGCGCGGGCCGAGGTGGCCCATGCGGCGCTGTGCGCGATCAAGGGCATCGGCCCTTGGACGGCCGACATCTTTCTCCTGTTCTGCCTCGGTCACGGCGACGCCTGGCCAGCCGGAGACCTCGCCCTGCAGGAAGCGGCTCGGCTCGTGCTCGGCCTGCCGGCCCGGCCGGATGCCAGGGCGCTTGAAACTCTGGCCGAGCGCTGGCGCCCGCTGCGCGGGGTCGTCGCCCATTGCCTTTGGGCCTATTACGCGGTGGCGCGTGCGCGCCCGGCGACGTTGGAGAGCGCAGCATTGAACGAGGCAGCTTTGAAAGGAACAGCCGTGCAGGCAACATCGCCGGCGACCCGCGCCGGCAGCCGCACCAGGCGAGGGATGGCTTAGCATGGCCGCCCCGCTCGATGGGCCGCGCGCCGGCAGCAGCCGCCCGCGCCAGCTCGTGGTGCTGCTGCACGGCTACGGCGCCAACGGCCGCGACCTCGTCGCGCTGGGCCAGCAGTGGGCGAAGCTGCTGCCCGACGCCGCCATCGCCGCGCCCAACGCGCCCGACCCCTGCCCCGGTGCGCCCGGCGGCCGACAGTGGTTTCCCCTCACCTCGCGCGACCCGCGCGAGCGCTGGACCGGCGTCAACGAAGCGCAACCGGCGCTTGACGCCTTTCTCGACGCGGAGCTGGCGCGTCACCAGCTCGGCGACAGCCAGCTCGCGCTCGTCGGCTTCAGCCAGGGTACCATGATGGCGCTGCACGTCGGGCTGCGGCGGCGCAGGGCGCCGGTGGCGATCGTCGGCTTTTCCGGCCTGCTCGTCGGGCCCGAGCACCTGCGCGGCGATCTTGCGGGCGGCAGGACGAACGGCGGCTTGATCCCGCCGCATGTGCTGCTGACCCACGGGAGCGAGGATGAGGTGATCCCCGCGGACGCTCTGTTCAACTCCGCCGAGGAACTGGCCGGGGCCGGCGTGCCCTGCCAATGGCACCTGTCGGTCGGCATCGCCCACAGCATCGACGAGGCCGCCCTGTCCCATGCCGGCCTGTTTCTCGCCCGCGCCTTCGGCTTGAAGGCCGGATCGGGACCGGTCGTCAAGCCCGCCGGGACATCGTGTTGAGGGTGCGGAAAGCGTCGATGCCGGCGCGCAGGCGCAGCGCCGGGACGGCGGTCTTAACGGCACGTTAACCCTGTCACTCCAAATTGCACTTGCCCGACGCTCGTTGGCGCGCACAGCTTACGGATTGCCACAATGGCCGGTTCCAACGACAGGACGGCGTCTTCGCGCCAAGTTTCTTCGCAGCACCGGCACGAGAGCGAGCCGTCCGGGCAAATCCACGGCGCTGGCCGGATGCCGTGGCAGAGAGGTCGGCAGGGACGCGACCGGGAGCTCGGCCCGACCCGCATCAAAGCCCCGCAGGCGATCGCCGAGGATCCCGTCACCCGATCGATCCGCACGGTCGAGCGCGCCGTGGAGAACTTCGCCGCGCTGCAGGAGAATTGCGAATACTTCAAGGGCCTCGCGATCGAGATGCGGAAGGCCTTCGACAATGAGAAGGAGCACGCCAGGAGCTATGCCCAGAAGCTCGTCGAGGCGGAGCGGGCGATCAAGGCCGACCGTGAGCGGGCCGACCGGGCGGAGCAGCGGCTGGAAGCGTCCGCGCAGACCATCGAAGAAATGGTGCGTCAGCTCGCCGTTGTGCGCGCTCAAACCGACCGGCTGGTGCAGACGATCTCCCGGCTGATGTCGGTCGAAAGCAAGGTGCGGGGCAGCGAGATGAGTTTGGCGGACCTGCTCGCCGCCTGATCCCGGCCAAGGCCATCTGGAGCGAAGATCGCGCTGCTGCGGCGGCTCGCGCACCATGCCGTCCAGGGCTCGCGCGGGGTGTCGGCCGTTCACCTGAACGAGGACGCGCGGCGCCCTGCAAGCGACGGATCCCGCTTGCCCCGGTTCACGCTTGGGGCGGCACGTCCGCCGTCGCGCGCTACTGCTTCAGGGCAATGAGGTATTCAGGGATGATGTCGCGCGGCCGGCCGATGGCGCGCACCGATCCCTCGTCGATCCACACCACCCGGTCGCACAGCTCCTCCACCGTCGGAAGGTCGTGCGAAACCACCAGGATGGTGCCGTGAGTCGCGAACTGCTTGATAAAGGCGTCGCATTTGGCTCCGAACTCGGCATCGCCGACCGACAGAGCCTCGTCCACGATCAGGATATCGGCGTCGGCATGGGCGCAGATGGCGAAGGCGAGGCGCGAGAGCATGCCCGAGGAATACATCCTGAGCGGCTGGTGGAAGAAGTCGCCGATGTCGGCGAAGGCGGCGATCGAGGCCATGCGGCGCACCACCTCGGCCTTCTTGAGACCCAGGATGGCGCCGCCGATCAGCGCGTTCTCGCGGCCGGTCAGCTCGTGGTCGAACCCGGCGCCGAGCGCCAGGATGGGCGCCAGCCGCCCCTTGATGGTCGTTTCGCCGTGGGTCTGCGCCGTGATCCCGCACAGGATCTGCAGGAGCGTGGTCTTGCCGGCGCCGTTGCGCCCGATGATGCCGACGCACTCGCCCTTCTCGACCTGGAAGGTGACGTCGCGCAGGACCCAGTGCTCCTTGTAGAACTGGCGCCAGCGCCCGAACAGGGTCTGCTTGAGCTGGTCGTTGCGGTGCATGTAGAGCTGGAACGCCTTGCCGACCCCCTCGCAGCGGATGATCGTCGGGCGCGGAACTGGCGCCACGACCTTTGGCGGCGCCACCGCCAGCGGCACGCGGTCGAGGAGTCGTTCGGCACGGAGCGGTTCAGATGACATCGACGAAGATCGACTTGTAGCTCATGAAGAAGCGGTAGCCGAAGCGAAACACGAAAAGCGACACGAGCAGCGTGCCGCCGTACAGCAGCGGGCTCGGCAGCCGCCCGGCGATCAGCAGGTCGCGGATCATCTCCACGTAGTCGCCGATGATGTTGAGGTGGATGATCGGGCGCAGGCGCGCCGGCACGTCCTCGATGGAGTAGAAGATCGGCGTCGCGAACATCAGCACCGGCACGATCGAGATCATGAGGTGGGCGACGTCGCGGGTGAAGGATCCCAGAGCCATCAGGAACCAGCAGGCGCCGAGCAGGAACAGGACGAACGGGATCACCACGAAGGGCAGCAGCAGCGCGCTCGACGGCAGGCCGTGAGTGATGCCTAAGGTGAAGGTGATGAGGATGACGAAGGAGATGGCCGCGTAGGTCAGTGCGCGGATCGAGGCGGTCCAGGCCAGCGTTTCGCTGGGGAAGATCGACTTCTTGATGAAGGTGACATGCTCGTGGAGCAGGCCGGGCGAGCGGTAGGCGAGCTCGGAAAAGAGGTTGAACACGATCAGGCCGGTGAAGATCGACAGCGCGTAGGTTTTCACGCCGCCGGCCTGCGCCGAGCGCGGCACCCCGACTGCCGAGGAGAAGATGACCGTATAGGCCGACAGCATCACCAGCGGACCGAAGACCGCCCATAGCCAGCCAAGGATCGAGCCGCGGAACCGGGCGGCAAGCTCGCGCCGCACCACCGCGCGGATGAGCTCGCGGAAGTGCCAAGCGCGTTCCAGCGGCTCGAAGTAACCTCGGGGCTCGAAGAAGCGCGGGACGGACAGGTCCATGCCGGTGTCGGAACCTCTTCGGTTTGCTGGATCGGCGACGCCGCGCGGAGGAACGATCGGCCCGGAGATAGACAGGTCGCTCCCGTCCCGTCAACGCGGCGCCGCCCTGCCGCCCACGAAGCTGGATGAGTGTGTCTTCGCGACGCGCGGCGGTTCCCCGCTCGCGGGCTACTCCCATCGGGCGCCGGACCGGAGGAACCGCCGGATGCGACGCCCGTTGATATTCGCAATTGACGCAATGGGAGAACGAGATGGATAAGGAACACGTCAAGGGCGCGCTCGATAAGGCTGTCGGGAGCGTCAAGGACACCGTCGGCGGTGCGGTCGGCAACGAGAAACTGCAAGCCGAAGGCAAGGCCGACAAGGCGAAAGGGACGGCTCGCGAGGCCGCCGGCGACGTCAAGGACGCTGGCCGCGATGTCGCGGATGCCGTCAAGCGCTGAACGTCGACCATAGCGGTCCGTTAGCCTCGTCGCACATCGACATCTCGGATGTCCGCCGGTTCAACCCGGCGGACTTATCGTGAGGCGAGCCGCATCTGGCGGCGATCATCCGCAGCCGGCTTGCAAGCTGCGAACGGCTGATGTGATGCAGCCCTTCACCTTCGCCATTCCGTTGATCGCCCGGTCAGTCGCCGCGGATTGGGGCCTCGTGGAGGCGTTGCTCGGCTTGACCCTCTCGTCCCTGGCGGCACAAACCGACAAGCGCTTCGAAATCCTGGTCGCCGGGCACGATCGGCCCGATCTCGACCTGGACGGCCTTGCCGTCGAGTTCGTCCGGGTGGATTGGCCGGTGGAGCCGGTGCACCCCGCCAATCTCGACAGCGGGCGCAAGAAAGGTTTGCTCAATACCTTGTCTCGCGCGCGCGGCGGCGGCTTGGTGATGTTCCTCGATGCTGACGATTGGGTCGACACCCGCTTGGTGGCGACGGCGCGCGCCTCGATCGCGTGCACGCAAATTGGTGGACTGATCGAGAGCGGCTATGCCGTCGATGTCCGCAACCGCCGCATCCTACCCATTCCCCATCCCGCTGCCTTCGCGGGGGGCTTCGACAGATTGTGCGGGTCGAGCACGATCCTGCGCATCGACCTCGCCGCAGCCGACCCGATCCGCAGCAATCCCTACGACCTCCTCCACGAGCACTACCGGTGGGACGAGATGTGCCGCTCGCATGGGCTTTCGGCGGCGCGCCTCGATCTTTCCGGTGCTTACGTCGTCAACACGTCGGCCAACCACTCGGCGGCGCAGGGCCCTTATGCGCAATGGCGCCGGACGTTCGACGGCTGCGTCGCCCGCGAAGGTGCGCCGATCGACCCGGCCTTTCTCGCCCGCTTCGGACTTGATCCCGAGCACTTGGCGTCGATCGCGAGATGGCTGCCGGACACCCGCGCGCCCGAGTCGCAGATCCCGGCCTGAGCAGGCCGCAAAGCCTTCTCAGGGTTCGAGTACGCCGATCCCGTCGTAGCTGGCGCGCCAGTACACCAGGGCACCACTGCCATCCTCGGCCGGAGCGCGCGACTCCAACACCCTGCCGATGATGATGGTGTGGGAGAAGCGGTCCAACATCTCCTCGACCTCGCATTCGAAGGAAGCGAGTGCGTCGGCGAGAACGAGGGGATAGCCGGACCGCCCGATCCAGCGCGCGCCCTCGAAGCGAGCGGCGCCGCGCATGCCGTCGCGTCCGGCGAAACGGTCGGCGATCGCCCGGTGCCGATGACCGAGGATGCTCACGGCGAAGCGACCGCTTCGCCGCATCAGGGGCAGGCTGGACGCGCCCTGAGCGACGTTGACGAGGAGGCTCGGCGGGTCGGCCGAGAGCGACACCATCGAGGTTGCCGTCAGGCCGCCTTTGTCGTCGCCGTCGGCCACGGTGACCACGCTCACGCCGCCGACGAGATGGCGCATCGCCGCCTTGAAGGCGTCCGGGGCGGGTCCGCTTCCGTTCAGGCTGACGACGGGAAAAGGTGCGTTCATGCTCGACACTGTCGTCCCGCGAGGGTGCCGGAAGCCGGCAGAAGGGCGGCCCGGCCAAGCCAAGATAGGCCGCCCGGGCGCCGGCGGCAAACGCCGGCGATCCCTGCCGGCAGAAAAGACGGCGTTCTCTTAAGATTTGCGCTTCGCGCGAAGGAGTGGGTTTCGCGAACGGAGCGTAGGCGCGGATCGCCGGCTCCTGCGGGAGGTCGATCCACGGGATCAACACCCGCCAAGCGCAAAGCATCGGCTCGCCCGCGCGCCAGGATCGCGTCCGAGAACGCCTCGTCGACGACGAAGCGGGCCATCTGCAGCGTTCCCAGGCAGTGGGCGAAGACGCGGGCCATCCGCATGTCGGTGCGACCGCCCGGTATCGTCCCCTTGAGGATCGCTTCGGCGAAGTCGTTCGCCGAGATTCAAGGTTGCGAAGCCTTAAAAGCGCTTACTGCCATAGGCGACGAGTCGCCCACCGCCTCCGGGCTCGCCCTGCACCGGCTGCCGGATCTTGAAGTGGCGGACCAGGCCGGCGAGCGTGGCTGTCCTGTCGTGAAGTTGCTGGACCGAGACGGCTGACGAATCACCGATCTTCACGTTCTGCTGGATCGCCCGATCGGCTTGCGTGACCGAAAAGACGACGCCTTCCAGCGCCGACGCCTGGCCCTTGGCGGCTTCCGCGACATCGGCGACGAGATCATCGATGCTGGACACGCGACCCATGATGGATGCGATCACCTCGCCGGTGCGCTCGATCAGGCCGACGCCGTATCGCATGTCCGTCGACGCCTGCTTGATCAACGCCTTGATCTCGTCGGCCGCGACGGCGCTGCGTTCGGCAAGCGCTCGGACCTCAACCGCGACGACGGCAAAGCCTCGGCCCATCTCGCCGGCTCGGGCTGCCTCGATCGCGGTATTCAGCGCCAGGATGCTGGTTTGATGGGCGATCCCGTCGATCGTTGCCGCGATGCTTGAGATGCGGCCGGAGGAGGCTTCGATGCCGACCATCGTGCTGGTGGCGCCGCGCATCATATCGCCGGCGCGATCGGCTTCGAAATTGGCCGCCGACACGGCATCGCTCGCCAGCTTGGTGTTGGCAGCCGTGCCGCGGATGGCGCTGCTGATGTCGTTCAGCGCGGTGACGGCGGCTCGCAGCCGCACGGCCTGCTGCTCCGATCGTTGCGCCAGATCGCTCGTCGTTTCCGTGATCGCCTTGGACCCACCGAACAGCTCGTAGGTTGAATTGGCGACGGTCAGAACGGCGGTCTCGATCCCTTCGATGGCGATGTTGAGGTCGGATTGCAGTTTCGCATAGCGCGACCCCTCGCAGGCCGACATGCGCACGGTGAGATCTCCGCTCGCGACGCGATCGAGGACGTGGCCGAGATGAGCGAGAAGCTCGTTCTGCTCGCGGCCGAAGGCGGCCGCCTCTTCTTCCATGCGGCGACGCTCGATCAGGCGGTCGCGCATGAACTGAAGGGCCGTGGCGATGCTGCCGATCTCGTCGGAACGGCTGGTGCCCGAGACCGGCGCATCGAGGTCCCCGGCGACCATCGCGCGCATCCGACGTTGCAGCAGGTGCAGGGGTCGGGTGAGGGCGAGCGCGAGGGGATAGGCGATGGCGAGGCCGACCACGATGCCGAACGAGGCGATGAGGACGGACAGAACCTGCGTGCGTTGAGCCTGGGACTCGATCTTGACGCGCGCGGCCGCCGCCTGCGTTTGCGAAGCGACGATGAGGTTTTGAAGGTTCGACCGGATGACGCTCCCGCGGTGCTCCATCACGTGCGGCGCCGGTACGGCCAGCGGAGTCCCTTGGGGCGTTCCTTGGGGCGTTCCCTGCCCGAGCAGGACGAGCCCGGCCGCCTGCCAGCCCTCGAAGGTCGCGATGGTCTCATGCTCCAGGTGCTTGGTCTCGCGCCTGGCGTCGGACCACTCGCCTGTGCTGCCGACCAGACGGGCCAGCTGCGCCTGAGCCAGCCGGCTCAGCTGTTGAAAGCGTCCGACGAGTTCGGAGCTGTCGGCGTCACGCACCCCTTCCAGGGCGTAGTTCAGGAAATCGTCCGCTTCGCGGAAGGCCTCCGACGCCCGCCACGCCGCGTCGACGCGTTCCATCGGCAGGCGGGTCGCGCCGGCCAGATCCGCCGACAGGGACCTCACGCTGAGATAGGTCGTGGTGCCTTGGATCGCACCGATCGTGATGATCAGCCCGAAGGCGAGAAGGAAACGGCGGAAGATCGGCATCTCAGTTGGGCAGGATCGGAAGCACGACGGCCTGCTTGGATCCCGAAAGGGTCTTCAGGAAGTCGACGAGATCGGTCTGCTCTGAGGGCGTCAGCGGAACGGGGCCCATGAGCGGCGACCTCGAAGGCCTGTCGATGCCGCCGCCGACGTAGTGCGCCACGACATCCTCAAGCGTGGCGAACTGACCCGAATGCATGTAGGGCGAGCGCTGCGCCGTGTCGCGCAGCGACGGCGTCTTGAAAGCGAAGCGCGCCAGGGGATTGTCGGGTTCCAATAGGCCGCGGCCGATGTCCGTCAGGGTCGTCCCGGTGTCGTGGAATCTGTTGTCGGTGAAGTTCCAGCCGGGATGGCAGGCGGCGCACTGCCCCTTGGTCGTGAAGATCACGAAGCCTCGCTTGGCGGCTTGCGATATCGCGGTTTCGTCGCCGTCGATCCAGGCGTCGAACGGCGCGTAGCCCGACACAACCGTGCGCTCGTAGGTGGCCAGCGCCGCCACGATCGTGTCGGGGGTCACCCCTGTTCCAGGGAAGATGCGCTGGAAGCGCGCGTTGTAGCCGGGGATCGCCTTCAGCCTCGCCGCGGCCTCGTCGAGCGGCAGGTTCATTTCGGCGGGGTTCTGGATGGGGCTGCGGGCCTGCGCCTCGGCGGTTGGCGCCCGACCATCCCAGAAGAAAGGGTGGACCCAGGCCGTATCCAGGATCGTCGGCGCGTGGCGCGGCAGGCGGGTGTTCTGGGCGCCGACCGCCGTCTTGTTCCTGGCCTCCCAGCCGAACGAGGGATTATGACAGGAGGCGCAGGTCATGTTCTCGGCGCCGGACAGGCGCGGCTCGAAGAAGAGTGCCTTGCCGAGCGCGGCCTTCTCCGGCGTATACGGATTGGAGGCGGGAAACGGGATCTGCGTGGGACGCCGATACGCCGCGCGGTCGCTATCGGACATCGCCTGTGTCGCCGTGCCCATCAGGATCATCGACATCGCGAGCGCACGCACGGCTCTCATCTCCGGGGACGGGCCTCTCCGACGCGTCACTTGATATAGGTTAGATTGAACAGGTGAAGTGATGGTTAGCTCGCGGCGGCAAGTCTCGGCGTTTCCGTTCCTTCGGCGACCTTGACCGGGATAGACCACCGACGCTTGCGCGGCCCGGAAGACCCGAAAAGCGGTTTCGCCCATGTCCACCGCCGGATCCGCAGACGCTTCGATGCGGCCTCGCACGGAGCCAGTTTCATTCGCCGAACAGCTGGCCGATGTTTCGGCCTTTCCAATGCCGAAGGAGGTGCCATCCTTCGTCCGGTGATGTGACCCGTCCACCTCCCGCGGCGAACCCGGGATCTTGCGCGAACTCGATGACGCCATGATCGCGGCCGCAACCAACTGCCGGCAACCACGGCCTTCGCTCGCACCTGCGTGCGGCTGACCGCAGAGGCCGGAATTTCGGGCTGCTTGGCGCCCCATCGACGGCGGAGGCGACTGGCCGCCCGGCAGGGCGTTCCCGGTTCGTGACGCCTTCCGTTCCCGCACGAGGCCGTCGAGTCAGCCGGTGAGCTTCACGTCCGGCGACAGGCTGCCGACATGCTTCAGCTTGCCCTGGAACTGCGACGACCGCTTCGCCGCCGGGACGATCATGTCAGCCCGCAGAGTCGGCGGACCTGTGCGTGCGATGCCGAGGCGGGCGCCGTCGCACGCGGCGGAGCGCACCGCCATCCCGTTCGCCGGTTCGTTCTCCCTCGATAGGAGGAGGTTCGGCTTGCGACCGCCGCCGATATCGGTCCGCCTCCAACGTCGGGCGAGCGAGGTTGCGCCCATGACTTGCCGCGGTGCCGGCGTTGCGGCGACTCGGGCGACCCGCTGCGATGATGCCGTCCCAATGAACTCTTGCTTCGGTCACCCCGAAGATCTTCATCGCCGTTGCCATGCTTGATGGGGTGCGTCCCTTGGATTATCTCGCCGCCATGCGCTCCTTCGTCCGTTCGGCAGAGCTCGGCAGCTTTTCGCGCGCGGCGGAGGAAGCTGGCGTCAAGGTCTCGACCGTTTCGCGCTCCATCGCGGCGCTGGAGGCGGACGTGGGTGCGGCCCTGTTCAACCGTTCGACCCACGGCCTGCACCTGACCGAGATCGGGCGCATGTTTCACGAGCAGTCGGGTCGCATCCTGGCCAATGTGGAGGAAGCCCGCGCGCTCGCCTCCGCCTTCAATGCGATCCCGCAGGGCAAATTGAAGATCACCATTCCCGCGACGTTCGGGCGTCTACACGTCGTGACCCACCTGCCCGCCTTCCTCGCCGCCTATCCCGCGATCACCGTCGAGGCGACGCTCACCGACGCGCATGTCGACATGATCGAGGCTGGCGTCGATCTGGCGATCCGCATCGGCGCGCTCCCCGACTCCGGCCTGATCGCGCGGCGGCTGGCGCGGCACGAGCGCGTGCTCTGCGCCAGCCCGGCGTACCTCGCCGCCTGCGATCCGATCGCGACCCCCGCCGACGTCGGCAACCGTGAAGCGCTTGTTTCGCTGCTGCAGCCCGGCGCGTTCTGGCATTTCCGTCAGCGCGGCACGGGCGCGACCGCAACGATCAAGGTGTCGGGCCGTGTCCGCCTCAACGACTCCGAGGCCCTGCTCACCTGCGCGCTCGCCGGACAGGGCCTCGCCGTGCTGCCGACATGGCTCGCCCATGCCGATCTCGCGCGAGGCTCGCTCGTCGCGCTTCTGCCGGAGTGGGACGCGGGCCTCATGCCCGTTTTCGAACGGGGGATCTGGGTCGTGTACCCACCCAAAAGGATCGTGTCGCCCAAGGTCCGTGCCTTCACCACCTTCTTCGAGAGCCGCTTCCGCAAGCCCGTCTACTGGGAGGTCGCGCGGCCAGCCTGAGGCGGCATTTGCGCCGGCGGCGAGCGCCATCAGGGACACCTCGCTTCCTTTCGCCGGTGCGTCGGACGCCCTGGCCCGTCCGCACACGACGCGAGCCTCGGCGCAGTGCGGAACCGGTCCGCGGACCGACGCGTCGGGACGGATCAAGGAAGTCGCAGGGGTTGGGCGCCGGACGCTGATGGCCAGAGCCTGATCGGTCAGTCCTCCGCGACTGGCGCATCGGACCGAGACGTGAGCAGCGATTTTCGGACAAATCCGATGCGGCAGGCCGAGAGCATCGGGCCGGATCCAGTGAAGGATCCGGACTCTGAGCTCGGCTTTGGCAAATTTTTCGGATTTGGGATGGGTAAGAAGCGGAGGTGGCGAGTAGGCTGGCAGCGTTTCCGCCGGCGGACAGCGTCATGCCGCTTTTCCCCACCCGCTTCGCCGGGTTCATCCCGGCCTTTGCGCCACTCTCTGTCCAGCGCTCTCCTGGCGAGCCGATATATCATTGACTTGCTGAGCGTCGAGAATGACAGCAATCTGGAAGCGGAGCATGTTCGGCGCCTGCGGGCTACGCGGTTGAGAGTAGCCGATCCGGGCTCACCCAATCCTTGCCCAAACTCAAATGTCCGAACCGGCAGAACCATAGCCGAAGGTCGACAATCTGCCTTACACCCAACGCGGAGCTACGTAGCCGCACGTTCCGACGATCGTTCATCATCACGGCGGCGAAGGGTGATGAGGCTCAGCTCGGAAGGGCGACCGAGCCTGAGCGCGAACCCAGGCCAGAGCGCGGTCCCATTGCTGACGTAGAGCGTCATGGCGCCGATCGTGTAGGCGCCGGAGGCGAAGCCTCCGTTGCCGCGCGCGACCAACCGGTCCAGCCCCACGATCATGCCGCCGTGCGTGTGCCCGGAAAGTTGCAGCGCGATCCCTCGTCGTGCTGCCGAAGCAGCATCCTTCGGTTGGTGATCGAGCAGAATGATCGGTGCGCCAAAGGGCGCCCCGGCGAGAGCACCATCGAGATCGGGACCACGATGGCCGGTGACGGGCGCCGAGCGATCGGTGACTCCCGCCACCACGAGGGCGCCGCCACCACGCCTGAGAACCGCGTGGGCGTTGGCCAGGACGCGTATGCCCATGCCAGCGAAGTGCCGCATCCAGGCATCATGGTCGAAAAAATATTCGTGGTTACCGGGCACGGCCCAGATGCCGTCGCGTGCACGCAACGCTCGCAGCGGCTCCACGTCGTCGCGCCGCATCGCGAGCGACCCGTCGATGAAGTCGCCCGTCACGACGATCAGGTCGGCATCGAGCGTGTTCGATCGCCCGACGACGGCACGAGCCCACGATGCCGGGAAGAGACGACTGATGTGGAGATCGGTCAGGTGCAGGATCCTGTAGCCGTCAAAGTCGGGCGGCAGGTCCTTGATCGGCACCTCGACGCTCTTCAGCGGCGGCACGCGTATGGCTTGCCGCACGGCGACCCCCGCCAGAAGGGTCGCCGCGAGGGCAGCACCGTATCGGCACCGGTCGGAGATCACCCAACCGCCCGCGGGTAACGCCCTGGACACCAGCGCGATCAGATCGAAAGCGATCTGCATGGCCGCCAGGAACCCGATCGCACCGAAAGCCGCGTTGAACAGCACCACCAGGGGGCGCGGGAACTCGGGTGCGAAGACGGAACCGGACGATAAGCGACTCCACAGGTGGTACTGCGACGCGGCGAGCAGGACGGCGGCAATGCCAAGCCTGAGGGCAAGCGGCCAGGGCAGCGGCCATACGACCCGCACGATGACGTAGAGCGAGGGCAGACTGGGTATCAGGCGGATCATGGGCGGCTTCTTGGACCCGGCGGCGGTCGCGGCACAAAGCCTTTCGCTTGGGATCAGAGGTTCGCGTCATGCAGCCGTTCGCCCCACGCTTCCCACCCACGGTGGTCCCGCATGAGCACCTCGTCGCTCGTGTGGTTTGCGTTGACGTGCGGATTGCGGCCTCCGCGTCGCCCTCGTGAAGCGTGGCCTGCTCAGGGATGGCGGGACGGCCGCAGCCAGCAAGACGTGCGTGGTGCGCCTGAGCGAGGACGAGCCGCAGCGGCGGCCTTTGAGCAGGCCGCATGAATGGCTTGCGCGGGCCGGCGCTCGACGCCAGGGCCGGGTTTCCCGGTTGCAGGATGACGATCAGCCGAAAAACCGGTTCGCCGGCCGCGGCAAGCCGAGGTGTTCGCGCAGGGTGGCGCCCTCATACTCCGTCCGGAACAGGCCGCGCCGCTGCAGCTCCGGCACCACCTCGTCGACGAAGTCGTCGAGGCCCTGCGGCAGATAGGGGAACATGATGTTGAAGCCGTCGCAGGCCGCGCCGTGCAGCCACTCCGCCATGCCGTCGGCGATCGTCGCCGCCGTGCCGACGAAGGCGAGGCCGGAATAGCTGCCGGCCTCCTGCGCCAGCTCGCGGATCGTCAGCCCCTCCCTCTGCGCCGCCTCCACGATGCGCGCGCGGCCGCTTTTGCTGGCGTTGCTTTCAGGGATGGGCGGCAGCGGGCCGTCGGGATCGAAGCCGCTGACATCGTAGTTCAGCATCCCGTTCAGCGAGCCGATGCCGCTGTCGTAGTGCACGAGGCCGTCGAGGTGGGCGCGCTTGGCCCGTGCCTGCTCGTCGGTGTCGCCGACGACGACGAAGGCGGCCGGCAGGATCCTGAGGTGGTCGGGATCGCGGCCGACCGCCGGCATGCGCCCCTTCACGTCGGCGTAGAAGCGCCGGCCCGCATCGAGCGTCGCCTCGGCGGCGAACACCACCTCGGCCGTTTCCGCCGCGAGCTGCCGTCCCGGCTCGGATGAGCCGGCCTGCACGACGACCGGCCAGCCCTGCACGGGGCGGGCGATGTTGAGCGGGCCGCGCACCTTGAGGCTCGGACCCTCGTGGGCGAGGGTGTGCATCCGCGCCGTGTCGAAGTAGATGCCGGCCGCGACGTCGCGCACGAAGGCGTCGTCGGCGAAGGAGTCCCACAGGCCGGTGACGACGTCGATGAACTCACGGGCGCGGACGTAACGGGCGTCGTGGTCCATCTGCTCGGTCTGCCCGAAGTTCAGCGCCGCGTCGGGGTTGGCGGTCGTCACCACGTTCCAGCCGGCACGCCCGGCGCTGATGTGGTCGAGCGAGGCGAAGCGACGGGCGATGTGGTACGGCGCGTCGTAGGTCGTCGAGGCCGTGGCCACCAGACCGATGCGCTCGGTCATGGTTGCAAGCGCGGAGAGCAGCGTGAACGGCTCGAAACTGGTCACGGTATGGCTGCGCTTGAGGGCATCGACCGGCATGTTGAGCACCGCCAGGTGGTCGGCCATGAAGAAGGCATCGAACTTGGCCGCCTCCAGCCGCCGGGCGAAGCGCGCGATGTGCGCGAGGTTGAAGTTCGCATCGGGAAAGGCGCCGGGATAGCGCCACGCGCCGGTGTGGATGCTGACGGGGCGCATGAAGGCGCCGAGGTGCAGCTGGCATTGCGAACTCATCGGCCGATCCGCTTCAAGGATGATGGGGTTCTGACGCCGCTCGATCGGCAGGGCAAGAGGCGGGGCGAAGGGCGCACAACCACGCTCATCGTCGGAGATGACGAGTCGCAGCGGGACTTTCCGGAGTCCCGAACGCTTCCACGACCATATCGATGAACGTGCGCAACTTGGGCGTCTGCGGCCGGCGCGCCGAAAACAAGATGTGCATCGGGCGGCTCGGCGCTTCGTAGGTCGGCAGGACGCGGACGAGACGTCCTGAAGCCAGATCGTCCGCCACCGTCGTTTCCGCCTGCAGGAGGATGCCCTGGCCGTCGAGGGCGGCGGCATGCAGCACGCGTCCGTCATTGACCCGGAAGCGGCCACGCACCGGGACCGGGTAGGTGCGGCCTTCTCGCGCGAAATGCCACTCCGCGTTTGGCAAGCCGGATGCGTAGACGAAGCCGAGGCATTCGTGGTCGGTGAGGTCGTCGGGAGATCCAGGGATGCCTCGCTCGGCGAGGTAGGCCGGCGACGCGCAGGCGACCAGGCGGTGGGGCGCGAGGGCGCGCGCGGCCAAGCTCGAGTCCTTGAGCGGACCCAGGCGGATGACCGCATCATAGCCCTCGTCGACCACGTCGACATATCGATCGGACAGCGTCAGCTCGACCGCGACGTTGGGATGGATCTTGAGGTAGCGGCTGATGAGCGGCGCCATGCTGCAGGCCCCGAACGTTTCCGGCGCGTTGACACGCAACTGCCCTCGCGGGGTGGTGCTGAGATCGTGAACGAGCGACTCCGCCGCCTCGGTCTCGGCGAGAACCACCCGGCATCGCTCATAGAAGGCCTGTCCGATCGCGGTGAGGCTTTGCCGCCGTGTCGTGCGGTGCAGAAGCTGGGCGCCAAGCCGCTTCTCAAGGTCAGCCACGTGCTTGCTGACCATCTGCGACGACAGGCCGAGTGCATTCGCCGCCGCCGTCAACGAGCCGAGATCGGCAGCCTTCACGAACGCGGTCATGCTGGCGAGACGATCCAGATTTCCAACTCGTGGTTTCAGGTGATGAAGCGGTCGGTATCCTTATCTTCCGGTCGTTGATCGTCAAATGAGTGCCCGACGCCAACGAAGGACACGCACATGCGCGCTTATCGATTCGATGCCCTGACCAGCCTTGACGACCTCCGTCTGCACGAGGAGGCGCAGCCGCGACCGCAGCGCGGTGAACTTCTGTTGCGCGTGCGTGCCGTTTCGCTGAACTACCGCGACGTTGCGATCGCGCAGGGCACCTACCCGCAGCCGGCGAAGGCGGGTCTCGTGCCCGGCAGCGACGCGGCTTGCGAGGTCGTCGATGTCGGCGAAGGCGTCGACGCCTACAAGCCGGGCGATCGGGTCATCGGCGCTTTTCACCCGCGCTGGTTCGGCGGACCCATGCCCTCCACGTTGGCGCAACATGCCTACGGCAGCGGCCAGGATGGCTGGCTCAGCGAGTTCAAGGTCGTGTCGCAAGAGGCCGTTGTCCGCCTCCCGGACGGGCTCACCTTCGAGGAGGGCGCCACCTTGCCCTGTGCCGCCGCGACGGCCTGGAGCACGCTGTCCGGCCCCACGCCGATCCGGGTCGGGCATAGCGTTCTGACGCTGGGAACGGGCGGGGTTTCGATCTTCGCGCTGCAGCTTGCCAAGGCGCTCGGCGCCCGCGTGATCGCGACGACGTCGAGCGCGGCGAAAGCCGACAGGCTGCGCGCGCTCGGCGCCGATGAGGTGATCGACTACAGCAAGGATGCGGCGTGGGGCGAGACGGCGCGGGCACTCAGCGGTGGCGCCGGCGTCGACCGCGTCGTCGAGGTGGGCGGCGCAGGCACCATCGCCCAGTCGTTGCGGGCGGTCGCCCTCGGCGGCGAGATCGTACTGGTGGGGTTTCTAACGGATAACACGGCCGGCATCGACTACTTCCAGCTTTTTGGCAGCAACGCCGTGGTGCGTTCGGTCGGCGTGGGAGATCGTGCGAACCTGGAGGCCTGCGTCAAGGCCGTGAGCCAGGCCGGCTGCAAGCCGGTGATCGACCGCGTCTTCGCGTTCAATGACGCAAAGGCCGCCTTCGCGCATCTTCGGAGCGGTAAACACATCGGAAAGGTCGTCATCAGCCTCGCGTGATCGGCGGGAGTCGGCCGCCGAGCCTCGGACCGGCGGCACGGCGATGATCGGCAGGCGCACGGCCGGCTCGTCATCCGCCACCGGGCCGGTCCTGCCGGCATCCGCGCGATCGGATCCTGGGCAAGGTCCTTTATGCTTTGGCGCCTAACGTCACGGCGGTGAGGCCGTGAGCGAGCTTCGATACGACGTCGAGGACGGCGGTCCCGAGCCGTTCCCTGTCGCCCTCGGCCTGCTGGCGGTTAGGCCGCGCTGCTCGTCGCCGACCCGCTGGGTGACGCGGAGAAGCGCCGGAGTCCTACGCTCGGCCGCGACCACCGCAGCTGAAAGTCGCCATCGCGAGCCTCGCCGCGCTCCTTGCAGGCATCCTTCTCAAGCCTTGCATTCCAACCCTCGGATGCCGCCGAGCACGCGACCCATGACCGTCGATCGCCCCGCGTGTGGCATCCTTTCAGCCCGCTGGATGATTGGGGGACGCGTACCAGGGCGGACCCGGGGTTCGAAAGTGTCGATCAGGGAGATCCACGGGCAGCAGTTCGTCCGCTTGAAGAAACGGGTGCAACAATTGTGCGAAGCGTCGCCGCTCCGCTCCCAAATAATTGCCGGCCTCACGCACGGGCTCTTGTCGGTGATGGCGGCGATCCTTGCCTACTTGCCGACCCGTGCGATCGGCTTGCAGGATGGGTTTTGGAGCGCGATCACCGCGATCACCGTCGCCCAGACGGAGTATCAGGCGATGCGCTCGACGGCCCGTGACCAGTTCATCGGTGCCGCCGTCGGCGGTGTGGTCGCCCTGGCCTGCTATGTTTGCGTCGGACAAGGCCTTTGGAGCTACGCACTCGCCGTCGTCATCTCCGTTCTGGGCTCCTCGCTCATCAACGTCCAAAGCGCCAAGCGGCTGGCAGCGGTCACGACGACCATCATCCTTCTTGTACCCCACACCGGCTCGCCTCAGCGGATGATGATCTCTCGCCTGTCCGAGGTCGGCTGGGGCATAGCTGTTGCGGCGAGCTTGGTGTGGTTGGCGACCCGCCTGGGCCTCGTGAAGCGCAACGACGATTAGGTACGCCCATTCAACGAAGAGAGCGGGACGCCGCAAGCCAAGCTCGTCCGGGCGGCGTCGGACGCCGCTGACGCGTGCGGCAAGCCGGACTTCGATGCCGCCTGCGTCGAGGCGATAACGACCTTGCCCGGGATCGCGCGCTGGGCGATTCCCAAGGATGGGGATACGCAAGCCTTCACGGGGCTGGTCCGTGATGAGAGCGGCGACGTCGTCTGCTCGGCGACACTGACGTTTGCCGGGCTTCGGCTGAACGGCAAGGCAGGGCAAGCGTCGTCTCCGATCGCTTTCGCCCTCCCTACCCGCTTCCGCCGCGCGTCGACCGCCCCGCGCTGCCGATCAACGAGCGGCACCCAGGCGCCGAGCCCTTTCCGCTACCCGACCGGCCGAGTCGGGTCCGCTCGCCGGTTTCCGAGCGGAACGCCGATCGCGATGTGATCCTGCGAGCGCGCCGGAAAACGTGCGTTCGGCAGCACTATAGTGGTGGCTCTCGGTCTCGACGCATCACCGGCAGCTTCATCTGCGTAGCCCGTCGCACACGGAAATGTCGCGTGAGGAACCTGCGGTCCAGCCTCGTGTTGGTCTGCCACTCTGCATCCCGCAATCACAGAGGTGTCGACGATGGCCATGACGTCTCGAAACGTCGCGCGGGGGTTGGCCTGGTTCGGCATCGGTCTTGGTGTCGCTGAACTGCTGGCGCCCCGCGCCGTCGCGCGTGCGACCGGGCTGCAAGGGCACGAACGGCTGCTGCAGCTGTTCGGGATCCGCGAGATCGCCTCGGGTGCGCTCATCCTTGCAGCCAAGGATCCGCAGGCTTGGCTGTGGACGCGGGTCGCGGGCGATGTCCTCGACAGCCTGCTGCTCTCCAAGGGCATGAGCGCCGACAATCCGCGGCGGCAACGCGCGATGCTGGCGACCGCGGCGGTGGCCCCGGTCGTGGCGCTGGACGCGCTCCACGTCCGCCGCCCACCAAGCCGCGAGACGGCCGAATACACGCCGGCGCCGGCGCCTCATCCCATCAAGCCGTCCGCGACCTTCGTTCGCTACAGCGACGAAGTCGAGCAGATCCCCGCCGACGAATATCGGACGATCGACGCGATCCTCGCCTCCACCCTCCGCCTGCACGAGCGCAACCGCGCGAAGCTCGGCGGAGCGGTGCGGGTCTCGCATGCCAAGGCGCACGGCGCCGCGATCGGTGAACTCACCGTTGCGGACGACCTGCCGGAACCGCTTGCCCAGGGCGTGTTCAAGCCCGGCGCGCGCTATCCCGTCATCGTTCGTCTCGCCAACGTGCCGGGCGAAATCGACCATGACGCCGTAGCCACGCAGCGCGGGTTGTCCTTGAAGCTCCTTTCGGTGGTGGGCGAGAAGTTGCCGGGCCACACCGAGGCGACGCAGGATTTCGTGCTCGATTCCGGCAACCGCTTCGCCGCCGGCACCGCGGCGCAGTTCCTGATGAACCACCGCCTGCTGGAACACGCGCCGAAGATCCCCGATGCCATCAAGGCGGCGGTGTCAACGGTGTCGCGGGCCGGCAACAAGGCGCTGCACCGCTTCGGCGCCGATAGCCCGACCCTGGACTTCTTCGGCCACAGCCGGGTCCATCCGATGGCGGAGGCGTATTTCACGCAGGCGCCGATCCGCTACGGCGACTACGTGGCCAAGCTCGCCGTCGTGCCCGTGGCACCCGCCCAGCGAGCGCTCGCCGAGACACCGGTCGACCGCGACGATCCCAATGCGCTGCGGACCGCCACGGTCGGCTACCTCAACGCGCACGACGCCGAATTCGAGATCCGGGTGCAGCTTTGCACCGATCTCAAGACCATGCCGGTGGAGGATGCCAGCGTGGAGTGGCCGGAGGAGGAGAGCCCCTATCGCACCGTGGCGCGGCTGCGCCTGTCGAGGCAGGACGCCTTCAGCCCGGCACGACGGGCCTACGTGGATAGTCTCTCCTTCTGCGTATCGCATAGCCTCGCTGACCATCGGCCGCTCGGTTCGATCATGCGGGCACGGCTGCGTGCCTATCCCGCGATGTCCCGCCTGCGCCGGACGTCCGACGGCGTGCCGCTGCGGGAGCCAGCGTCGATCGAGGACGTGCCTGCATGATCGTGCCCGGCGCCGAAAGGCCGGACCAGCCGTCGTGCCGCAACGGTCTCGTCGCGAACGGATCGGCTTCGCCCAAAGACTGATCGCTGGGACAGACATGCCCGCCGTCGCACCAACGGGCTGACCGCCGTACATCGATCAGTTGCGGTCATCGGAGACGTCCTCCCACGTGCGCGAGGCCTGATCTGCGAGCCTTGGCCTACGAGCCTTGGCTGAAATGTCTGATCAAAGCCGCCGCGACGATGTCCGGCGCTTCCCGTGTCGGGAAATGCCCGACGCCGTCGAGCAACACGGCCTCGAATGGGCCCGAGAACTTGCCCGGAACATCCTTGGCGGCTTCGGGCGGGTTCACGCCGTCCAGCGCGCCGCTGATAAAGATCGTCGGCGTCGCGATCCGCTTCGTGTCCTTGATCTTTCGCTCCAGCGCGGCCGACCGAGGGTCCGGGTCCGCTTCGTCCCAACGGGCGCGATAGGAGTGGATCGTGACCTCGGCCCAGTCCGGGTTTCTCCAGGCTTCGGCCACGGCGTCAAAGGTCGCCTCGTCGTACCAGCCGGGTGGGCTCCAGTTGTCCCACATGATGCGCGCGAAGCCCTTGGGATCGTCGCGCACCGCCTTCGCCCCGCGCGCCGTCGCTTGAAACCAGTGGTACCACTGGCGTTGGCATTGCCGGAACGGCGGGGTCGGCATCCCGCCCAGGCGTGAGGGGGTCGACAGCATCGCGATCTTCGGCACCCGCTCGGGCCAGCCGACCGCGAGTGCTTCCGCCGCATTCGAACCCCAATCATGACCCGCGACGAAGACACGGTGGATCCCGAGCGCGTCCATGAGGTCGACCGCGTCCAGCGCGAGAACGCCCGAGTTCCCCGTGCGAGGTGTCGCGTCGTCGCGGAAGCGCGTGCCGCCGAAGCCGCGCAGGTTCGGCGTGACGGTCCGCAGCCCCGCGGCGTTCAAAGCCGGGATCACGGCCGCCCAGGTCGAGGGATCATCCGGCCAGCCATGAAGGAGCACGACGACCGGTGCGTCGCGCGGCCCGTCGTCGAGGAACTCCACGTCGAGCAGTGCCGTCTCGGCGCGCGTCGCAGCGCGGCGATCGTTCCCTGCGATGCCGAGCACCGTGTCGATGACCGTCATGTCCTACCCTTTCCTTCAATGAACAGTTGATCCCGCTTCGCCGACACCTGCCCGACACTTGCCGAACAGCGCCTCTCGCACCGACCAGGGGCGCAGGGTTGCCGATGCGCCCGTTGCCGCCTGATCGTCAACCGAGGAGGCGAGCGGGTCGAAAAATCAGCGCGTGTCGATCTGGGCAAAGGCGACGTCCGGCGGCGGGGGCTTTCCGTTCTCGCACTTTTTGGCAAAGGCAGACGCCTTGGCGAGCAAGGCTGCGCAGGCGTGCTCAGCATCGGGCCTATCGACAGGCGACACGACGCTCGACCGTGAAGGACAGGCGGAAATGGTCGAGGGTACCGGTCAGCGGGCGGTTCGCGTCGAGAAGGGTCGCCTGATCCAAAGCGAGAGAACGCCGGTGCAGCAGGGCGGCGATCGTCGCGCTCGCCGCGAGCAGCATGAGGTTGCGCCCGGGGCAGCCGGCCGGACCCTCGCTGAACGGGATCAGCGGCCAGTCCCGCTCGTCGCGCGGCGTCTGCCACAACTCGGGCACGAAGCGATGCGCTTGCGGCAGGCGCTCCCCGTCGCGATGGAAAAAGGGCAGGAACACGAGAACCAGCGTGCCGGCCGGCATCGTGCCACCCTCCCATTCGCTCGGCGCCGTGGTTTCGCGCAGGATCGCGGGCGTGGTCGGCCAAAGGCGCAGCGCTTCGAGGAGGCAGGCGCGCGTGAACGGCCGCTCGTCGGCTTGGGCCGCCGCATCGACGCCGCGATCCTCGCCGCGGGCGCTCGCGAGGGCGCCGGGTGCGGTCGCGATCAGCGCGAGTGCGCGGTAGGTCGCGATCCCGGCGGCATCGGTCGCGAACAGCCATTGCGTGACCTGATCGATGGGGTCGGCGGCGTCGCAACGTCGGGCGATGCCGGCCGCGAGGCTCGCCGGTGCCGCGCGCGCCAAGTGGTTCACCAGGCGCTCGCGGAAGCGCTGGCGAAGCCGCCGGCGCTGCGGATGCAGGAAGGCCCAGTTGCCCGCCGCCCGCAGGCGAGCCAGCATGTCCGTCAGTTCGTCGTCGTCCGCCGCGGCATCGCCCAGGATGATGCGGCGCATGGTGCGATGCCAGGCGTGGGTGAAGTCGCCCCAGCGCAGCGTTGTGCCCGCGCGGGCGAGCAGCGTCTCGACCTCCTCGCCTGCGACCGTCGCGACGGTGCCCCCTAGGGAATGCGCAGGACGACCGCTTTCGAGCACCTCGTCATGGAACCGCCGACGCGGCTCCCGTTCGGGCGGACTTGAGATCAGCGACGTCCGCGGCTCGAAGTGGGCGAGCGCCGCACGCTTCTCCCAGGTCGACGACGTGAAAAGCTCGGGCTCGTCGATCAGGACGCGGTGCACGTGCTCGGGCGCGAGCAGGATGGCTTGCCGGCGGCCCGGAAACGGCAGCAGCAGCGGTCCGTCACCATAGGTGCGTCGCAGGTGCTGGAGGATCCGCACGGCACGCGCGTCGAGTGCGAACCGGGCCGCCAGGGTCACCATCGTCGGGCGCCGGATCAGCGCGCCCTTGGCGATCACCGGCAGAACCACGCCGGCGAAGACCCGCAGCATGCTCGCCACGTCGACCCGCACCAAGCCGCGTGATCTCGGCTGCCCGGGTTCGATCACCTTGGCCATGTCAGCCAACCGCGCCGGCATCGGCCCGATCCAGCATCAGATCGCGAAACCTCACGCCCTCGATCCCGCGCGCGGCGGCTGCGAACCGATGGCCGATGCCGGCGAACGCACCGGTCGCGGTGGCGAGGGAGCGGATGGTTTGCGACAAAAGATGTTTCCATTCGCGGTGCGACGCACATCCCGCCGGCCGCTCCGGTCCGCCGGACGAGCGTCCACCCGGCGCGGGCTCAGTCAGCCAATTCGGGATCATGGCCCCAGTTCATCAGGGAGTGACGCCATCGCGAGTCCTTGCTGTCGCCGCTCGGCTTTTGTGCCATGTGCCGATGGACGTAGCCGACGACCTTCTTCATGTGCGCGTAGTCGTCGTCTGTCAGCTCCGACTTCTTCTTGTGCTTGATCTCGACGATACGTCGCCCGGCGGCGTGGCCCACGGCCTCCTTGCCGCCGGAACCCGACTTGTTCTGGCCATCGACGTAGCCGACGGATCGGGAATCCTCGCTGTCCAGCCATTTGTCCAAGCGCGCCGGCGTCATGTTGACGACGGCCGCGAAGTCTTCGCCGATCTGCTTGCGCTCGGCATCATCCATCGCCGTTCTCCTCCCATTGATGGGCTCAGCAGGTTCGCGTTGGGTGGCCAACGCTTCACCCGCTTCGCTTTCTGACAAGCCGCAGGTTTTGATCGCAAAACCGCGCGGCACTTCAGATCATTGCTACCGGACCGCCGTCCACGCGGTAGTTCGCGCCGTTGACGAAACTCGCCTGCTGCGACAGCAGGAAGACCACCATCGCCGCGACCTCCTCCGCCCGATCCCGCCGCTGCAGATCAGGCGTCGGCCGCACCCTCTTGAGCCGCGTGAGGAGATCGCGGGCGGAACGGTGCCATTTCGCTTTCGTTGCAGACGAGACAGAAGGACACACCGTGGTTGATCTGCCGGCCGCGACGGTGCTCGATGAGCTTGCCGCGAAGGCGCGATCCATGCCGGCCGATCGGGACACCTGGCTGCGGAGCGACCGGGCGGAGCTGGCCGGGATCGTCGCGATGCAGGGTACGCCGCCGCCGGTCTTGGCCCGCGACATCCATGTCGCTGGGGCCGCTGCGCCGGCCCGGTACCCGAAGCCACTGATCCGCGTCGGATCGTTCAAAGCCGCCGCTTATCTCTCCGGTTGCTATCCGGCGACGGCTGTCCGGTGTGCCTTTCCGAGCTGCACTCGTCGATCCGGTCGTCCATTCGCATTTGAAGCGGCAAGCAAGCATTGCTTTTGCGTCAACCTTCCCGGTTTCGACGTGGGATCTGTCGACGGAATTGCCTATAGGATGGAGCTTCGGATCGCACAGCAACCCGCGCGGGCAGCGGCGCTCCGCTCGGGCGGGGAGCAGGAAAGGATCAATGACCAGAAAGCCGGAGCTTGGGATCGAACCAGTCAAGGTCAACAGCAGCCTTCGCGATCTGGCCTACGTTTCGCTCAAGAACGCGATCTCGAAGCTCGACATCTATGGCAGCCTCGACGAACTCAGGCTCGACGAGCGCAAGCTTTCGGCCGAACTCGGCGTCAGCCGAACCCCCGTGCGCGAAGCCCTGACCGTTCTCGAACAGGAGGGCTTCGTGCGCTCCGAACCTCGCCGGGGCGTGTTCGTCGTCCGCAAGACCAAGGCGGAGATCGTCGGGATGATCTACGCCTGGGCGGCGCTGGAAAGCATGGCGGCGCGCCTAGCCTGTGCCAATGCCAGCGACGAACAGCTAAGCTCCCTGCGGACGACGTTTCCCGAATTCTACGAACGGGCGCCCTGCAAGACGATCGATGATTATTCCCACGCCAACATCCGTTTTCACCAGATGATCGTGTCGTTCGGACAATGTCAGGTGATCTCCGACATGACGAGCAACCTGTTCATGCACGTCCGCGGAATCAGGAGCCTCGCGATCCGACAGGGCGACAGGGTGATCCGATCGGCCAGGGAACACCAGGAGATCATCAACGCGCTGGAGCAAAGGGACAGCAGCCTGGCGGAATACCTCGTCCGCAGCCATGCGCTGGGCCTGTCCGCCCACATGCAGGAACACCTGGAAGACGTCTGACACGCTCGGCGGACGGGTCCGACCCGCCGCCGGCCGCGGCGTGCGATAAAGGGCCGGCGCCAACGCGCGCCGATGCCCCGCGATCGGAGCAGGCCGTCACCCCGACGGCCTGCTCCTTCGGTCAGCCGATCAGACGGCCTTGGCCTGATGCAGTTCCTCGATCTGCTGGGCCGTGTAGCCGAGCCCGCTCAGCACCTCATCGGTGTGCTCGCCGAGCAGGGGCGAGGATTTGACGTCGACCTTCATGTCCGAGAACTTGATCGGGCTTCCGATCGTCAGGTACGAGCCGAGCTTGGGATGGGGCACCTCGACCACGGTGCCGCTGGCGCGCAGCGACGGGTCGACGGCGAGTTCCTTCATCGACAGCACGGGCGAGCAGGGGATGTCGAACTTGCGCAGGATGTCCACCGCCTCGAACTTGGTCTTGTCGGCCAGCCAACCTTCGATGAAGGTGAAGATGTCGAAGATCTTGTCCTGACGGGCGCGGGCCGTGTTGTAGTTCGGGTCCTCGATCCACTCCGGCTTGCCCAGCGCCCGGCAGATCGGCGCCCATGCATGGCCCTGGATGGTGAAGTAGATGTAGGCGTTGGGATCGTGCTCCCAGCCCTTGCACTTCAGCACCCAGCCGGGCTGGCCGCCGCCGCCGGCGTTGCCGCCGCGCGGCACCACGTCCGTGAACTCGCCGTGAGGGTACTGCGGATATTCTTCGAGGTAGCCCAGCGCATCGAGGCGCTGCTGGTCGCGCAACTTGACGCGGCACAGGTTGAGCACGGAGTCCTGCATCGACACGGCGACCTTCTGGCCCTTGCCGGTCTTGTCGCGCCCGCGCAGCGCGGTGAGGATGCCGATGGCGAGGTGCATGCCGGTGTTGGAGTCGCCCAGCGCCGCGGCGCTGACGGTCGGGGGACCATCCCAGAAGCCGGTGGTGGAGGCGGCGCCGCCGGCGCACTGCGCCACGTTCTCGTAGACCTTGAGGTCCTCGTAGTGGTGGCCGTCCGAGAAGCCCTTCACCGAGGCCAGGATCATGCCGGGGTTCAGCTCCTGGATATGGGCCCAGGAAAAGCCCATGCGATCGAGCGCGCCGGGGCCGAAGTTCTCGACCATCACGTCGGACTCCCTGATCATCTTTTCCAGGACTTCCTTGCCCAGCGGCGTCTTGGTATCCAGCGTCAGCGAGCGCTTGTTGGAGTTGAGCATGGTGAAGTACAGCGCGTCCGCGTCCTCGACGTGGCGCAGCTGGGTGCGGGTGACGTCGCCGGCGCCGGGACGCTCGACCTTGATGACGTCAGCGCCGAACCAAGCCAGCATCTGCGTGCACGCCGGACCGGCCTGCACATGGGTGAAATCGATGATCTTGATGCCTTCGAGCGGTTTGGACATGTCAAGCCTTTCCAATCTGGTTGATGATCAAACCCTGGCGACGTCTTGCCAGGGAAACGCGTGCCACTTGCTTTCGTGCCACTTGGCTCAAGTGGGGTCGCCCGCCGCAACCCGGCCATGTGCGGCGGCCTCAAGCTCGCCGAGGCGGCGGCGCAGCTCGCGCTCCTCGCCCCAGCGGGCCGTCTCGTCGCGGATGATGGCGACGATGGCGCTGACCTTGGCGTCGGCATCGCGCAGCATCGCCACCGTGAAGGCGATCGAGAGCGCGCCGCCGTCCTTGCGCATCGCCGGCACCCGCAGAACCTCGGCGCCGTAGCGCGTCTGCCCCGTGCGCATGGATGTTTGATATCCCTGCCAGTGCCGCCTGCGGTGCCGCTCCGGGGTGATGAGATCCAGCGTCTGCCCGACAGCCTCCGCCTGCGAATAGCCGAAGATGCGCTCGGCGGCGGCGTTCCACAGCACGATGGCACCGTGCTCGTCGGCGGCGATGATAGCATCGCCCGCCGCCGCCACGAGCTGCGCAGCGTCGAACGAAGGGCTCGGCCCGCTCATCGCCGCGGATCCGTCGGCGCACCCGCGCTCGTCATTCCGCCGCGATCCGCGTCACCGGCCCGAAGGCGCCGGTTTCCAGCAAATCGGCGATGTCGGCATCGGGCAGGTCGAGGACGTCGCGCAGGATCTCCGCCGTATGCTCGCCCAGCAGCGGCGAGCGCTCCACCACGACGGGGCTGTCGGACAGCTTGATGGGACTGCCAACCGTCAAGTAGGAACCGCGCTGCGGGTGCTCGACCTCCACCACGGTGCCGGTCCTCCTCAGCGACGGCTCGACGGCGAGTTCGGCCATCGACAGGATGGGACCGCAGGGAATCTCGTGGGCGTTGAAGATGCGGGTCGCCTCCAGCTTGCTCTGGGTCTGCGTCCAAGCCTCGATCCGGGCGAAGATCGCCGGCAGGCGCGGCAGGCGCGCGGCCTGGGTGGCGTACTCGGCCGCGACCTTCCACGCCGGCTCGCCGATGATGTCGCACACCGCCGGCCACACAGGCGCCTGGACCACGACGTAGATGTAGGCGTTGGGGTCGATTTCCCAGCCCCGGCATTTCAGGATCCGGCCGGGCTGGCCGCCGCCGGAATCGTTGCCGGCGCGGGGGACCGCATCGCCGAAGGGGATGCCCTCGCCGAACTGGCTGTATTCCGCGAGCGGTCCACGGGCCAGGCGCTGCTGATCGCGCAGCTTGACCCGGCAAAGGTTGAGCACGCCATCCTGCATCGCGCAGTCGACCTTCTGCCCGCGGCCGGTCTGCGTGCGCTGGTAAAGGGCGGTGACGATGCCAAGGGCGAGGTGGAGGCCGGTGCCGGTGTCGCCGATCTGCGCCCCGCTCACCAGCGGCACGCCCTCGCGGAACCCGGTCGTCGAAGCGGCCCCGCCGACGCACTGCGCGACGTTCTCGTACACCTTGCAGTCCTCGAAGGGACCCGGGCCGAAGCCCTTCACGGAGGCGACGATCATGCGGCCGTTCAACGACTGGATCTTCTCCCAGGTCAACCCCATCCGGGCCAGCGCGCCCGGCGCGAAGTTCTCGACCATCACGTCGCAGGCGGCGATCAGGCGCTCAAGAACGGCCATTCCGTCCGGCTGCTTGGCATCGATGGTGATGGACCGCTTGTTGTGGTTGAGCATCGTGAAGTACAAGCTGTCGACGTCGGGAATGTCGCGCAGCTGCGTGCGCGTGATGTCGCCGACGCCCGGACGCTCGACCTTGATCACGTCGGCGCCGAACCAGGCCAGCAGCTGGGTGCAGGTCGGTCCGGACTGGACGTGGGTGAAATCAAGGATTCTTACGCCGGCGAGCGCCTTGCTCATCTCATCGATCCCGATCGTTCAGGCTCCTCCGCGTGGCGGAACCCGGTCGATGCCTGCTTACACCGGAACGCACCGGCCTCCCTCACTTCTTCTTGGGAAGCGAGCTCATCGGGTTGAGGCTGCCGATGTTGCCGCTCTCGGTGCCGGCGGCGGGATCGATCACCGCGTTGATGATCGTCGGCTTGCCCGTATCCATCGCCTCGTTGACGGCGCGGCGAAGCTCGTCGGGGGTGGTGACGTGGTAGCCAACGCCGCCGAAGGCTTCCATCATCTTGTCGTAGCGCGCGCCCTTGACGAAAACGGTCGGCGCGACGTCGGCGCCCCCGGTCGGGTTGGTATCGGTGCCGCGATAGATGCCGTCGTTGTTGAACACCACGATGCACACAGGCAGGTTGTACCGGCAGATCGTTTCCACTTCCATGCCGGAAAAGCCGAAGGCGCTGTCGCCCTCGACGGCGAGCACGGGATGGCCGGTTTCCACCGCCGCCGCGACGGCATAGCCCATGCCGATGCCCATGATGCCCCAGGTGCCGACGTCGAGGCGCTTGCGCGGCTTGTGCATGTCGATGATGCCGCGGGCGAGGTCGAGCGTATTGGCGCCCTCGTTGACCAGGATGGCATCGGGGCGCTCGGCGATCACGGTCTTCAAGGCGCCAAGCGCGCCGTGGAAGTTCATCGGCGTCGAGTTCTGCATCAGCTTGGGCGCCATCTTGGCGATGTTGGCCTCCTTGCGCGCCTTCAGCATGCCGAGCCAGTCGGACGGCGGGGCCGCCCAGCCCTCGCCCATCTCCTTCAGCATGGCCGCGAGGCAGGAGCCGACGTCGCCGACGACCGGGGCGACGATCTCGACGTTCGAGTCCATCTCGCGCGGCTCGATGTCGATCTGGATGAACTTCGTCGATCCCGGCTCACCCCAGGTCTTGCCCTTGCCGTGCGACAGCAGCCAGTTGAGGCGGGCGCCGACCAGCAACACCACGTCGGAGTCCTTGAGCGCGGTCGAGCGCGCGGCGCCGGCCGACTGCGGGTGGGTGTCGGGCAGCAGGCCCTTGGCCATGCTCATGGGCACGTAGGGTATGCCGGAGGTTTCGACGAACGAGCGCACGATCGTATCGGCCTGGGCGTAGGCGGCGCCCTTGCCCAGGATGATGAGCGGACGCTTGGCTGATTTCAGCACGTCGACGGCACGCTTGATCGCGGTCGGCGCGGGGATCGACTGCGGCGCGGCGTCGATCACCTTGACCAACGACCTCTTGCCGGCGTCGGCGTCCATCACCTGTGACAGCAGCTTGGCCGGCAGGTCGAGGTACACGCCACCCGGTCGGCCGGACACGGCGGCGCGGATCGCGCGGGCCACGCCGATGCCGATGTCGGCGGCGTGAAGCACCCGGAAGGCCGCCTTGCACAGGGGCTTGGCGATGGCGAGCTGATCCATCTCCTCGTAGTCGCCCTGCTGCAGATCGACGATCTCGCGCTCCGACGAGCCGGAGATGAGGATCATCGGGAAGCAGTTGGTGGTGGCGTTGGCCAGCGCGGTCAATCCGTTGAGGAAGCCGGGCGCCGAAACGGTGAGGCAGATGCCGGGCTTTTGCGTGAGGAAGCCGGCGATTGCGGCGGCGTTGCCGGCGTTCTGCTCGTGGCGGAAGGAGATGACGCGCATGCCCTGCGCCTGGGCGAGGCGGCCGAGGTCGGTGATGGGAATGCCGGGAACGCCGTAGATCGTATGGATGTCATTGAGCTTCAGCGCGTCGATGACGAGATGAAAGCCGTCGGTCAATTCCGCCATTTCGGTGGCGGCCGCCCCGCTGTCCTTGATCTGCGCCAATGCGGACATGCCGTCTTCCTGTGTGTTGCGTTGCATTTGGATGAGCCGCCGCGCTCGACGGCGAACTTCCGTCTTCCGGACCCGGTCGCTTCGGGTCCCGCCGCAGCCGGCCGGTTCCCGTCCTAAGTGATGCCGCAAGCTCTGGTATACCAGATACCAAAAGTCGACTCTGCCGTTCGATGGATAAGGTGACGAAAGGGCGTTCTCGCACCCGCGTCGCCGGGGCAAGGCGCCGGCGACGCCCGTCGGTCAGGCGGTATGAGGCTTGGTCGACACGGTGATCGGTTTCTCGACCTTGGCTTCGCCGCCGTCGATGTACCTGAGGCGCAACGGCTTCAGAACGAAGAAGGCGAGACCGGCCGCCGTCAGGTTGAATAGGATCGAGACGGAGAACACCGCGTTCCAGCCGTAGGTCGCCGCGACTTCGCTCGCGACCGGCACCAGAAAGGCGGCGGTGCCCTTGGCGGTGTAGAGCAGGCCGTTGTTGGTGGTCGCGAACTCCGGCCCGAAGGTGTCGCCCGAGGTGGCGGGGAACAGGCTGTAGATTTCCCCGAAGACGCCGAAGAACACGGCGGTTGCGAGAACGAAGACGATCGGGTTGGTGCCGAACGTGATCAGGGTGGCGATCGCGATCGCCGCGGTGGTGAAGGCGATCATCATCGTGTTTTCCCGCCCGATCCGGTCGGAAATGTAGCCGAAGACCGGCCGGCCGAAACCGTCGAAGACGCGGTCCAGCGAGATCGCCATGGTCAGCGCGGCCATCTGCAGGCCAAGGAGATTGACCGGCACGCTGGCGACCTTGAAATCCTTGGCAACGGGAGCGATCTGCGCCGCCGCCATCAGGCCGCCCGCGGCAACCATCACGAACATCACGTACATCAGCCAGAACACCGGCGTGCGCAGCATCTCGGCCGGCGTCCGGCTCACGGTGGAGCGCGGGAGGTTCAGGCGCTTGCGCGAGGGTGGGATCATCCGGGTCGGCTTGCGCAGGAACAGCGAGGCCAGCAGCACCAGCGCCCCCTGTCCGATGCCGAAGAACAGGAAAGCCTGGCTGTAGCCGCTCGATGCGATCATCTTGGCGATGGGCACCACGGTGACGGCGGCACCGGCGCCGAAGCCGGCAGCCGTCGCGCCGGCGGCCAGTCCGCGCTGGTTGGGAAACCACTTCAGCGCATTGCCCACGCAGGTTCCGTACACGCAGCCCGCGCCGACACCGCCCACGACCGCGGCGGCATAGAGCACGAACAGCGACGTCGCGACCGAATTGAGCACCCAGGCGGTGCCGATGAGAACGCCGCCGAGCATGACGACGACGCGCGGACCGTATCGGTCGACGAACCAGGCCTCGACCGGCACCAGCCAGGTTTCCGTCACGACAAACAAGGTGAAGGCCAGCTGGATGGCCGGGCGACCCCAGTGGAACTTGGCGTCGATCGGATCGACGAACAGCGTCCATCCGTATTGCAGGTTGGCGATCATCGCCATGCAGAAGACGCCCAGCGCCAGCTGCACCCATTTCGCCGAAGACTTGTCGGAATCTTCCATCGCGGGTCGTTCCTCTCCTCAGGAGGCGCCGGTCTTGCGGGTGCCGGGAGGCCTTGCTGAGCACCTCTGGTATACCAGAGATGCTTGGCTTGCCCATCGGTCCGATAACGCGATCTCCTCCCGCTTTGGATAGAGCCGAGGCCAGCCGTCGCGTGAGCGGCAAGCGAGGCATCCGCCGCAACGCGATGCGCGCGGACGCCTCGGCCGAACCGCGGCGTCACGCCGCAGCGGTGGTCGACCCGGCGCAGGAGGCGACCGCCCGCCGGGCTTGCGCGAGTGACCTTTCCACATCGTCCAAAGCCGCCGCGACCGGAGCCCCCGTCGAGCAGGCGCGTTCCAGCTCCCGCAGGGCGCAGGCGAGACCGGGCAGACCCACGGTGCCGGCTGCCGCGAGCAGGCCATGGGCGCGCGCGGCGCAAGCCTCGCGATCCGCGATCGCGAGGATGGCGGCGACCTGTTCCAGCGTTTCGGCCAGGATCCTGCGGATCGACGCCTGCCCGATGATCGCTTCGAGATCGTGAAACGTCTTGACATCCAGCGCGGAACGGAGGGCCGCAACGGCCCCGCGGCCCGCCTCACGATCCGGTCCGCCCCGCCGCGCGACGCTCGCCAGCAGGTCTTCCCTGCGGAACGGCTTGCCGACATGGTCGTCCATCCCCGCCGCCCGCAGCGCCGCCACCTGCACGGGGAGCACGTTGGCCGTCATCGCGATGATGGGCACGCGGCTGGCCGGATCCTTCAGGAGGCGGATCTGCTTCGTCGCCTCAATGCCGTCCATCACCGGCATCTGCACGTCCATGAGCACGACGTCGAAGGTTTGCGCGAGGACGGCGGTGATCGCCGCCGCGCCGTTGTCGACGCTCACCACGAGGTGACCGGCCGATTCGAGCACCGCGCGCGCCAGATCTCGGTTGAGCGGCTGGTCCTCCACCAGGAGCACGGCCATCGCGCGATCCGTCGGCACCTCGATCCGTCCGCCCGCCGCCACTGCGCCCGATGCCGCGACGGGCAGCGCCACGTCGAACCAGAAGGCGGAGCCGCGGCCGACCTCGCTGCTGACGCCGACGGCGCCACCCATCGCCTCGACGAGGCGCCGGCAGATGGCCAGCCCCAGGCCGGTTCCGCCGAACTCGCGGCTGATCGATCCATCAACCTGCGAGAAGCGCTGAAACAGCCGGTCGATCTTTTCCCCGGGAATGCCGATCCCCGTATCGGCGACGCCGAATCTCAGGCGGACCGTTCCAGCGTCGCGCCGCAGCGAGCGGATCGACAAGGTCACGGCACCGGCCGGTGTGAACTTGATGGCGTTGTTGAGGAGGTTGAGGAGGATCTGGCGCAGCCTGTCGTGGTCGCCAAGCAGCGAGGCGGGCACGTCGGGACCGAGATCCACGATGAGGTCGAGGCCCTTGGCCTGCGCCGATCCGCGCACGATCGACGTGGCATTGTCGACCAACGCTCCAGGATGGAAGGGGCGCGACACGAGATCGATCTCGCCGGCCTCGATCTTGGAGAAGTCCAGGATGTCGTCGACCACGGTGCGCAGCGCCGAGCCGGCGTTCTGGATGCGCTCAAGGCTGACCCGCCGGTCGCCGGTCAGACCGGTGTCGGCCAGCAGCAGGTCGGCATAGCCGAGCACGGCGTTGAGCGGCGTGCGGATCTCGTGACTCATCGCGGCGAGGAAGTCGGTCTTCGCCTGGCTCGCCTGCTCGGCCGCCTCCTTGGCCCGCTGCAGGGCCTGCGCCTGGGCTTGCCGTTCCGACACGTCGCGGAAGGTCGCGATGATGGAGGGTTCGTCGGCGCTGGCCGTCGCGAAGCGCCGAATGATCGCCTCGACCCAGATCCATGCGCCGCCCTTGTGGCCAACCCTGCAGATGACGGATGTGGCGGCATCGTCGCCCAGCGTCGCCTCGGCAAGGAGGTCGCGGTCGTCGGGGTGGACCCACCGCTGCGACAACATCTCGCCGGCCAACTCCTCGGGTCCGTAACCGAACAAGCGTCGCGAGGCGGGTGAGATGTAGGTGCGGGTGCCGTCCTGCTTGCCGAGGACGATCAACTCGCTGGTGTTCTCCGCCAGCAGGCGGAACCTCGTCTCGCTGGCCCGCACGGCCGCCTCGGCCTTGAGACGCTCGGTGACGTCGCGCAGCGAGCAGACGATCGCGATCGGCGTGCCGGACCCGTCGCGCGCCAGGCTCACCCGCCCCTCCACCCACACCCAGTGCCCCAGCTTATGGCGCACACGATAGGTCGCCGTGACCTCCTCGTCCCCGTCGCCCGACACCAGCGCTCGGGTTTGCGCGCGGACGCGGGGCGCATCCTCGGGGTGCATCGCGTCGGAGGGCACCTTGCCCAGCATCTCGGCGGGCTCGTAGCCGAGGAGACCGCGGCATCCCGGCGAAACGTACTCGCGTGAAAAGTCGTGCAGGTTCAGGCGCGTGATCATGTCGCCGGTGGATTCGGCCAGCAAACGGAAGCGCGCCTCGCTGCGCGCCACGGCGCATTCGGCCCTGCGCAGGTGCGAGACGTCGCGGATGCTGACGACAACCCGGCCGACACGCCGATCCCCGCCGTCGGCGAAGAGCGGCACCATCACGATCTCGCAGTCGCGGCCTGCCTCGATCGAGCCTTCGTCGTGCAGCCGCAGCATCTTGCCGCTGGCGACGACCTGCTCGATGCGGCGACGGGCCTCGGCGTAGAGGGGCGCCGGCAGGACGTCGGCAAGGCGCTGTCCGCAGGCGTCTGCGGTGATGTTGCGCGACGCGCGTGCCGCGGGATTGAGGGCATCGACCAGGATCGAGCCATCGGGTGCGATCCGATGTACGCACAAGATGTCGGGCGAACTCTCGAAGATGCCGCGAAAGCCGGCCTCGGCCTCGGCGAGGGCGGCATGGCTGCTCGCGAGGGCCTGCTCCCGTGCTTGGCGCCGTTGCTGCTCGCGCATCAGCAAGGCGAGCAGAAGCACGATGACGGCCGTCACGCCGATGCCGATGGCCGCCATGCGCGCGAGTTCGCCTCGCGAGGCGGCGAGCACCTCCTCGGTCGACAGGCCGACGGCGATGACGAGGGGCAGCGCGGACACGTTGCGGTAGGTGTAGATCCTCGTTTTCCCATCGAAGGCGCTGGTCAGGTCGTGCGTTTGGGCGGTGGATCGCTCCAGCGCCTTGAAGATGTCCGCGCGGGCGGGATCTTCGCGCATGTTCCTGGTGTACATGCCGGCGACGGAGGGGCTTCGGGCTCGGATGTAGCCGTCGCGGCCGATCAGGGCGACGATGCCGTCGCGGCCGATGTCGAGCGCCTGGAAGTGCCGGGCGAGGTATTCGGGATCGAGCGAGATCGAGATCACGCCGGCGAACGCGTCGTCGGGGCCGTTGAGGCGACGCACCAGCGGCAGCACCATCGCGCGCTGGATACGGCTGGGATAGGTGGTGCCGACGAACAGGCCGGCATCGGCGTGCGACTTGAAGTGGGCAAAAGCAGGCCGATCGGCGACGTTGACCCTCTTGCCCGCCACATCCGCCCGCATGGAGAGGACGAGGTCGCCCTGCGCGTCGAAGACCGCGATCTGGTTGGCGATGGCGCGCAGGGACCCCGAGCGCTTCACCCAGCCGTCGAGGTCGAAACGCTGCGGATCCCTGGCGAAATCCGCCTGCATCAGCTGCAGCATCTGGTCGGCGCCCTCGATCAGGCGCGACACCTGCTCGGCAAGGGCGATCGACATGTTGGTCGCGTCGCGCCGCGCCTGCGCCAGGTCGCCCGCGCGTTTCTGCTGAAGGTGGTACAGCATCGGCAGCCATAGGAGGGAGGCCGCGAGGAGCGCGCACACCGGAAGAAAGAGCGGGCCCCTCCGGGCGATCGGCTGCCGAGGCAGGTGATCTGCATCGTGCTCCATGGGCGATCAATCCTCGACGGTCGTGCGCCGGTCCATTGCGCCAGATTGCTCGAAGGCTAGCGCCATCGGTCTAAGCTTTAGCTAACGGGATCTGCCTGCGGCGATCAGGACTCACGGGGCCGCCCCGAGACCGCGCCGGCCTTCACGCGTCAAGGGCGGCGTAGACCAGGGCGCGGGTGAGCGAACGATAGTGCAGGCGCTGAGAGGGCGAGGAGGTTTGCATCATCAGGATGACAAAGAAGGCGTGGGCGGGATCGACCCAGAAGTAGGTTCCGCCGACGCCGCTCCAGAACCAGTCGCCGGGCGAGCCGGCAAACGGGGCTTCTCCCCACGCGCGACGCACGGCGACGCCGAGCCCGAAGCCGTAGCCCGGCCCCGGCGGGTAGTACGGTGCGCGGGCGATCGGGCCGAGATGGTCCGAGGTCATCAGTCGGACCGTCGCCGGCGACAGGACGGGGTCGTCCCCTGCAAGACCCGGCCGAGCGGCGCAGAGCAGCGCGCGGAGGAAACGGGCGTAATCGGCCGTTGTGGACACCAACCCGCCGTTGCCGCGCTGCCCCAGCCGCCGCTGGCAGGGATCGCCGAACACCGGCCGCTGGTTCGGCGCCTGCGGCAAGGGCTCGGCGACGCGCCCCGCGTCGCGGTCGGGCAGGCGGAACGCGCTGTCGACCATGCCGAGCGGGGCGAAAAGCGTGTCGGCGAGCACGCTCTGGAGGTCGCCGCCGCCCGCCACTTCCAGCACGCGGCCGAGCACGTCGGTGGCGTGGGAATAGTGCCACGTCGTGCCGGGCTGATAGGCGAGGGGCAGGCCGGCGAGGCGCTCGGCGAAATCGGCGTTGGCGAGGTCCTCGCGCAACAGGCCGTCGTCGGCGAAGAGGCGCTGCAGCCGACCCTCGCCAAGATAGCCGTAGCCGAGGCCCGCCGTGTGGCGCAGCAGGTCGTGGATCGTCGGCGCGCGCGTCGCGGGCACCGTGCCGCCGTTTTCGCCGAGAACGCGCAGCTCGGCGAAGGCGGGGATGAACTCCGCCACCTCCTGGTCGAGCCGCAGCGCGCCGCGTTCCATCAGCACCAGCGCGGCGGCGGAGACCAGCGTCTTGGTCATCGAGAAGATGCGCCAGACCGCGTCGGGGCGCAGCGGCTCGCCCGACGCGACATCCCGGACGCCGACCGTGGCGCGCCAGATCTCGGCCTCGGCTCCGCCGATGCAAACGTCGGCACCGGCGATGGCGCCCGCCGCGACATCGGCTGCCAGATGTCGCCGTAAACGATCGAGGCGCGACGGAGCGAAACGCGGGTTCACGCGAGGACCCAAGGATTTGCCATATGGAACCGGATCAAGGAGCCGCCTTGGTTGAAGCGACGCGCGGTCGCATCCTGCCTTTCCGATCGAGCGTGGTCCAGGCTCGATGCGCACGGCCGAACTTCGGCGAGCCGGCGCGAGGGTGGAAGGATCATGGGAGCTGACTTCGGCGAGATCGTTGCGAGAGGGCGACGCACCTGGTGCGAGGGCGGCGACCGGACCCGCGTCCTTGCCGTCCCGGCGGAGCGGAAGTCGGCGATCATCGATGCCATTCGCCGCGTGAGGGACGTCAGGGCGATCGACCTTGCAGGCGCCTAAGCAGGTTCGCGTTGGCAGGCCGACGCTTCACCCGCTTAGCTATTTGAGAGGCCGCAGGTTTTGATCGCAAAACCGCGGGGCACTTTTGCGAAACCTGCTTAGGCGACCTGCGCGTCGAGCGTGCGTTGGGGTGCAAGGCATGAAGCGGCGCAACCGCTTTACGAGCTGCTGGAAAGGCTTGCCTCAAGGCTTGATCGCACATCATGAAGGCGATTGCGGCATCGTCGGGCGCCATCGCCTTGCCAGCCTTGCCCACTGCACGTATTTTCGCCGCCTCATAAGCGGGATCGCGCGATGGTCGTCCGGGTTGCCACCGTCGCCTTCGAGGGCATCGAGGCCCGCCCGGTCGACGTGCAGGTCGGCATCGCCAGTGGCAACGTGGTGTTCACGGTCGTCGGTCTCGGCGACAAGGCGGTGGCGGAATCAAGGGAGCGGGTTCGCTCGGCCCTTCTCGCCTCGGGTCTCGCCCTGCCGGCCAAGCGCATCACCGTCAATCTCGCCCCCGCCGACCTGCCCAAGGAAGGCTCGCATTACGATCTGCCGATCGCGCTGGGCATCATGGCGGCGATCGGCGCCATCCCTGCCGACATGCTGTCGTCCTATCTCGTTCTCGGCGAGCTTGCCCTCGACGGCACGGTGACGGCGGTGGCCGGCGCGCTGCCGGCGGCAATGGCCGCCAATGCCCGTGGCCTCGGCCTGATCTGTCCCAAGGCGAGCGGGCCGGAAGCCGCCTGGGCGGCGGCCGATCTCGACGTGCTGGCACCGCTTTCGCTGATCCAGCTCGCCAATCACTTCAAGGGCACGCAGGTGATGGCTCGCCCGCAGCCGGCCGTTCACCGTCAGGGCGGGGCGATGCCGGACCTGCGCGACATCAAGGGCCAGGAAAGCGCCAAGCGTGCCCTTGAGATCGCCGCGGCCGGCGGCCATGCCCTGCTGTTGAATGGCCCGCCCGGCGCCGGCAAGTCGATGCTGGCCGCGCGGCTGCCGTCCATCCTGCCGCCGATGAGCCCGGCGGAGCTTCTGGAAACCTCGCTGATCCACTCCGTTGCCGGAGCGCTGGCCGCCGGCGAGTTGACCGACCGCCGCCCGTACCGCGCGCCGCACCATTCCGCTTCAATGCCGGCGCTTGTCGGCGGGGGCGCCCAGGCCCGGCCGGGCGAGATCTCGTTGGCGCACAACGGCGTCCTGTTCCTCGACGAATTGCCGGAGTTCGCCGCCAACGTGCTCGACGCCCTGCGCCAGCCGCTGGAAACCGGCGAGGTAAGCGTGGCGCGGGCCAGCCACCGCGCCACCTATCCCGCCCGCTTCCAGCTCGTCGCGGCGATGAACCCGTGCCGCTGCGGCCACGCCCTCGATCCCGGCTACGCCTGCCACCGCCAGCCCAACAGCCGCTGTATCGCCCAATACGGGGCACGCCTCAGCGGCCCGTTGCTCGACCGCATCGACATGCATGTCGAGGTCCCCGCCGTCACCGCGGCCGAGCTGATGCTGCCGCCGCCCGACGAGGACTCGGCGGCGGTTGCCGCCCGCGTCGCAGCCGCCCGCGCCGTCCAGCAGCAGCGATACGAGGCTCTGGGCCGCCCGGACATCCGCTGCAACGCCGCAGCCCCCGCCTCGCTGATCGAGGACGTGGCGCGGCCCGATCGCGCCGGTCAGGCGCTGGTGCGCGAAGCGTCCGACCGCATGCAGCTGTCCGCGCGCGGCTTCCACCGGGTGCTCAAGCTCGCCCGCACGGTGGCCGACCTCGACGGCACTGCTGACGTCGCCGCGGTTCACGTCGCCGAAGCCCTGTCCTATCGCGGCGACGGCGCCGGCCGGCAGCGGGCGGCTTGAGCAGCCTGGCATGGCTTGCGCTATCGGTGCTTCCGCCTTTCCGCGCGAAATCGAAATGGCTGGCGACCCAGAAAGTTAAGCAAATTTGCGAAAGCCTGCTCGGAAGACCGCGTCGAAGCGTGTTCAGCAGTTTCCGCTGCTTTGCAGAGGCTTGAAGGATCGGACCGGCTCCGATCCGCGCTTTGGTGCTTCGACGTCGAAACGCGGGTCGTTGCCTCATCCACGGCGGCGGCGCCATCAGCCTCGCACAACAGGGCAGCACGCATCCTGGCCCCGGTTTTGGCTCAAGTCGCCATGGCTCGCAACGGCGGTTCCATGCGGGCTGGGCGGGTCTGCCTCATCTCAAGGTTTTATTGCGGTGCAGCAAAAACCGTCCTAGTCTCCCCCGAAAGACAGAGGGGCGCCGGCATGACCGCGACGTGGAACACCAAATACGGGTCGCGTCGCGTCCGCCGCGATCCGCCGACCCTGGCTGAAGCCATCGCCGCTGCACAAGGATTGACCAGCGATCGCGAGGCTCAGATCGAACTCGCCGCCGGCCTGATGGGCGTAACGCTGCTGCAGGCTCGGGACGAGATGAAGAAGCTGGCGCCCGACCGGCGCGCCCAGCTGACGATGGTGACGCCCACCCGCGACAAGGCTGGCGCGCGCGTCGTCGTTGTGGAACGCAAAGCGAGCCGGCGCATCGCTGCCGGCGCGCCCCCTCGCGCGGCGGGAACGTCGCAGCGGCTGCGCTGACCTGTGGCAGCGCCCTTGGCGGCGACTGCGCGGTCCCTTGCCGACCACGTCGAGCCGACCGTCAGGTCGCGCGCTTGGGAAAGGGCACGAAGCGGGCGGGAAGGATCGGCTGCGAGCCCGCGATCCGCTGCATGAAGGGGATCGGCGCCAAGCTCGGCGCCATCGCGACCAGGATCCTGGGGCGAGGTGGCGGCAGCGGAACTTCGCCCGGCTCCGGCGCGGGTACGACATCGGGTTCCCCCTGCGGCTCGGCGGCCTGCAACGTGGCCGGTTTCTCCGGCGGCAGCGGCACCAGCATGTCGGGCGAAACGACCGGCGCGGCGCGCTTGAACGGTGTGTTGGCCGGCACGGCCTCCGGCCTGTTGCCGAAGTTGGGGATCATGCCGCCGAGCTTGCCGGTCAGCGTCGTCCAGCCGCCGCCGGTCATCGAATCGGGCAGGGGCTTGGCCGTCGCCGCAGCGACGATGATGCGCGGCCCCTGCGGCTCGTTACAGTCGCGCACACCCAGATCGATCAGCTCGGTTCCGCGCAGCACCGTGAAGCTCTTGGTCGGAGTGCCGAGCCGATCGCGGATCGCGTCGGGATAGGTATGGTAGAGCTGGTCGGTGATCTGCCAGTTGGTGACGTGGTCGCGCGGGTCGTAGGCTTGGTGGAACTTGAAGATCGAGTCCTTGTAGACGCAGACGTTGGGCAGGCCGAGCGCCATCGTGCAGGCGGAGTGGCACTCGTGGATGCGGACTTCGCGCCCCGTGCGCCGGTAAATCTCGGTCTGCGCCGCATATTCGTTCACGTAGCCGCCGAAGTCCTTCACGACCACGACCGGCGACATGTTGGGCGGCGGCTGCAGATAGCTCAAAGGGCTCCACTCGCGGTTCGGCTTCGTTGTTTTAGGAAAACGTGGTGAACGCTATCTTAAGACCCGCGATGGAATGCTGGGCATGCTAGGTGTCCCGCGGGTGGCGCAGGATGACGGGTCCGCGCGGCCGAATTTCGGCGATCGATGCGGGCAGGCTGCGGGGCGAGAATGGCTGGCCAGATCTACCGACCCAACACGCCCGGCTTTGCCGTCTACGTGCACTGGCCCTTCTGCCAGTCGAAGTGCCCGTATTGCGACTTCAACAGCCATGTCCGTGCCGGCCTCATCGACGAGGAGCGTTATGTCGCCGCCTTTCGCTCCGAACTCGTCCACCGCGCCAAGCTGACCAAGGGGCGCGCCGTATCCTCCATCTTCTTCGGCGGCGGCACGCCCTCGCTGATGAAGCCCGGCACGGTGGCCGGCATCCTCGACGCGATCGCCGCCAACTGGAGCGTGGATCCCAGGTGCGAAGTGACGCTGGAAGCCAACCCGACCAGCGTCGAGGCCAACCGCTTCACCGGCTACCGCCGCGCCGGCGTCAACCGCGTCTCGCTGGGCGTGCAGGCGATGAACGACGCCGACCTGAAGGCGCTCGGCCGGCTGCACACGGCCGCCGAGGCGATGAAGGCGGTGGGCATCGCCGCCTCCATCTTCGAGCGCTATTCCTTTGACCTGATCTACGCCCGACCCGGGCAGACGCCGGCTCAGTGGCGGGCCGAACTGACCGGCGCGATCACCAAGGCGCGGGACCACATGTCGCTCTACCAGCTCACGATCGAGCCCGACACGATGTTCGAGCGCCTGCGCAACGCCGGCAAGCTCGCCGTTCCCAGCCCCGAACAGTGCCGCGACCTGTGGGACGTCACCCAGGAGACGATGAGCCGCGCCGGGCTGCCGGCCTACGAGATCTCCAACCACGCCCGCCCGGGCAGCGAAAGCCGGCACAACCTGATCTACTGGCGCTACGGCGAGTACGTCGGCGTCGGGCCGGGCGCCCACGGCCGTATCGCCACGGCGAAGGGTCGACGCGCCCACGCCACGGAATCGCACCCCGAAATGTGGCTGACCGTCGTGGAAACGGAGGGTCACGGCCTTGTCGAGGACGAGCTTCTCTCGACCGACGAGCAGGGCGACGAGTTCCTGCTGATGGGCCTGCGCCTCGCCGAGGGCATCGAGCCGACGCAGTTCGAGGCGCTGTCGAACCGCATGCTCGACAAGAGCCGCATCACCTCGCTGATGCAGGACGGCATGGTGGAGATGACGTCGGGCGGGCGCCTGCGCGTCAGCCCGGCCGGCTTCCCGCTCCTCGACATGGTGGTGGCGGATCTCGCGGCGTAGGCCGGCCGCCGGAGCGGCTCAGGCCGCCGCCTTCTCGCTCCGGTCGGACCATTGCCCGAGCTGGGCGAGGCCGTTCATTCGGGCGCGATGGATGAAGGCGGCCTGTCCCGCCCGCTCCTGATCGGTCTTGCCGGACCAGGCGTGCTGCGCCGCCGCCTGCAGGGCCCGCCCGTAGGAGAAGGTAATGCTCCAGGGATGCGGCCCGAGCCGGGCGATGGCGTCGAGGTTGGCGGTCGCCTCGACGTCGGACTGCCCGCCCGACAGGAAGGCGATGCCCGGCACGGCGAGCGGCACGCAGTTCTTGAACAGCTTCACCGTCCACGCGGCGACCTCTTCGGGCGACGCCTTCGGCGCGTCCTCGCCGGGGATGACCATGTTGGGCTTGAGGATCGTGCCTTCCAGGAAGACGCGGTGCCGGTACAGCTCGGCGTAGAGCGTGTTGAGCACGAAGCGGGTGACCTCGTAGTTGCGCTCGATCGTATGGGCGCCGTCCATCAGCACCTCCGGCTCGACGATGGGCACGATGTCGGCTTCCTGACAGATCGCGGCATAACGGGCGAGCGCCTGCATGTTGGCGCGCACCGCGCCCTCGCTCGGGCGGCCGTCGGCGGCGATGGTGATCACCGCCCGCCATTTGGCGAAGCGGGCGCCGAGATCGTAATATGCCCTCATCCGCCCGGGCAGGCCGTCGAGCCCCTCGGTGATGGTTTCGCCGGGGAACATCGGCATCGGCTTGGCGCCCTCATCCACCTTGATGCCGGGGATCGAGCCCATGTCCTCGATGATCCTGACCAGCGGCGTGCCGTCCTTGGCGGTTTGCCGGATCGTCTCGTCGTAGAGGATGACTCCGGATATATGTTCGCTCATCGCCTCGCGCGAGCGGAACATGAACTCGCGGTAGTCGCGGCGGGAATCGGCGGTCGACTCGACGCCGATCGCGTCGAAGCGCTTCTTGATGGTGGAGGAGCTTTCGTCCGCGGCGAGGATGCCCTTGCCCGGCGCCACCATCGCCGCCGCGACCTTTGTGAGCTGATCCTTGTTCATGACGTGCCCCAGCGCTTTCGTTGCCGGCCCTTCTCTAGCCGAGCCTCCGACGGTTTTCAAAACAACATTGGCCGCCGGGCGAACGCAAGCGTAAGAGCCTGCCGGCCGAAGCGCCGGGGCAAGACCGTTGGCAACGGGCTGCGCTTCGGGTAGAGTGTTATGCGTGCGCCCCTAGCTCAGCTGGATAGAGTATCGGGCTTCGAACCCGAGGGTCGCAGGTTCGAATCCTGCGGGGCGCGCCAAAACACTTACCAGCCAGAACATAACCACGAAGTCGTTCTGGTTTAGAAACCTTCTCCGGGGCAGGCTCGATAGCCTCCATCAGGATGGGTCGGCGTCCAGCTTCCGTCGAGGCGCAGGCGCCATGCAGCCCGGCTCTCGCGGTCGGGAGGCAACATCCAGCAAAACAACTGCTTTAGGTCGCACGCATGTCCGATCTGCGCGCGTCGCGACTGCTTCTCGCACCGCCTTTCTTCAGTTTAGATTGTGAACGCCGATGCGTTCACAGGCACTCTCC